>NZ_JAFIBZ010000009.1:0-172763 GCF_017832375.1 Methylocaldum sp. RMAD-M
CCGAGGCGCCCGGCTGTAGGGTCCGCTCCACCAGTTCGCGCTTGAACTCAGGCGCAAACCGCCGCCGGCCCAAGGTATCCATCGCCACCACGCCCGTTGTGAAGTCAGCATCGTGAGTCATCAGTGCGTCCACCTCAAGAGTGCGCGGACACCCCATGCGTCCGCTCGCACCAGTGTCGCCTGAGCCTTTCAACCCGTCGAGACGGTCCTCGGCGGACGCTTACGTTGCAGCGCGCGGTAGCCCTCCGCCGACGGTTCACGGAACACCTCGACCGTCCGGCTTTCGAGATCGACCAACCAGACTTCCGGAATACCGTGGCGGCCGTACAGCGGAATCTTGACCGAGCGGTCGTATTCGAGGGACGTATCCGCGACTTCGATCAGGAGCAGGATGTCCTCTGGACTCGGGTGAGCAGCGGAGTAACTGCGATTAGCCACAATTGTGAGATCCGGCTGAGGCTCACTCCCATCGTTAAGCAATACGGGATTTTGCACACGTAGACGTCCCTTTTTTGGTAATTGTCTTGCGATCAGCTGAACAAATTCGTCTACGGTATTTGCATGTTTGCTGCCAATCGGAGCCATATCGATGACTTCCCCCTCGATGAGCTCCACCCGGTCATCTTCGGAAAAAATGCCGGCTTCGCCCATGCGGTGGTAGTCCTCGACGGTGATCCGGTGACGGCGCGGAAACGATTCGGCATTGACATTCATGACGGTCCTCCACAGGAGCGGATAGGCCAAAACTTAGGCGCGCAAGAGGCGCCTGTCAATCGGTGGCATGCGCCTGCGTTGGTTGCTGGGATATCACGCCGCCCGGCTAGGGCGCCTCTTCATAAGACCCGCAGAGTGGGCAATTGACGCCGCGAGTAGCGAGACCCAAGAAGGTCGGCATACGGACTCGGCAGAGACGCCCACCAGACTTAGAACGTGAGCTTTCCAGCGACACCGGATTCTTCGGACGAGTATCTTGATTTTTCTGTTCCGCTCAGCGACCACGGCGGCTGGGAATAAGACGCTTATCCAACACACGCCAAATTTCCCGAACAGTGGCGACTCGGCTAGCTTGGATTTTCTTGCGCTTCGCCCAAGCTTGAGGCAACCCTTTGATAGCATGCCACTTGGCGCGGAGAATTACCCGGCCTTGCCCGCGAGCCGTGAACCACACTACCGTAACGAGGTTCAGCAACACGTGCATGGGCAAGAGCAACCAAAACAGCGCGCCTGGCATGTTCTTTACAAAGGTCCAAACCAGATTGCGATGGCCGTGGTATACCGAAAAGTCACTTTGTTGGCCACCTGTTGTTGCTGAGCCGATGTGGTAAACGACCGCTTCGGGTACATAATGGCAACTGTGTCCTGCCAGGCGGAGACGAAATCCTAGGTCGACATCTTCGGCATAGCAGAAGAAATCGCTGTCGAAACCGTTCACCGCCACCAGGGCGTCACGCCGGTAAAGCGCAGCTCCGGCACAGGGCGAGAATATCTCGCTACGCATAAGATCTCGCTCGCCACAGCGGTGACCATGACCGGCCCGCCAGAAAAGGCCACTTGCATGATACACATCGCCCCGACCATCCAGCCGGTCTGGTGTCTCTGCCATCATTTGTCGTGACCCGAAAGCGGCCCCTTGTGGAGTAGCTGTTGCCGCGGTTAATAGGCGCTCCAGCCAGTCTCGCGCTGGGAAAGCATCTGGGTTTAGCAAAGCTACATACTTGGTATTGCATCGAGAAAAAGCCGCATTGTTTGCATAGGCAAAACCTGTATTTCGGGACATCTGGACAATAGTAATTTCAGACCAGGCTGCAAGTGTCTTTAGTGACCCGTCGGTGGAAGCGTTATCGACAACAATAATTTGTTCAGGTTTTACTGTCTGATCTAGAGCCTTTTGGATACATTGCGGGAGCCACTGGCCTGCATTCCAATTCACAATTACCAGAGTGACTGATGCCATGCGCCTCTCACAGCAGAAGAACCGGAATCATTTATCAAGCGGAACTCTCCGCTTCGCAGCAGATATCCCTGATTGGCCAATTTGAGCATAGGCAAATCTCCTGCGCTGTCTCCATATGCGTAAGACATCGAGACTTGTTTCCCTGATAACCAGGTTTGTATTCGCTTCACCTTCTCAGCGCCAAAACAATTTCCTCCGCTGAGGCTCCCAAGAACTTTCCCTGCACCATCGACCTCCAGAGTAGAGGTAATGAAATCATCAAAGCCTATATCGCGGGCCCATGGCTTTAGGTAAAGATCGAGTGAGGCGCTGACTAATACACACATATGCTTTTGCGATTGGTGCCAGCGCAAACGCTCAATGCCAGTCGAGCGGACTAGCTCAGGAAGCTTATCGCGGGCAAATTTCCCTCCCAGTCGATGCAGCTCCTCGATCTCCATCCCGGCCAGAAAACGGCCGAGTACAATCTCCTTCGCAATATCGTTCTTCACGACTTTAGCTGCGTACCCTCCTAACACAGGGCTCAGCGCCAACATACGTAGGAAAAATTGGGGAGATCCTACAATGTAACGCAAGAAGGGAAGCAGCGAATCACGCCGCGTTAAGGTGCCATCGAAATCAAAGAACGCTACGGTGCGACTCATAAACTCATTCTGACAAAAATACATTCGGGAATGTGACGTATCACTAACATGATCCAACGCCAGTATTCAGGTAGGTACACCTCCCGATCGCCCCGTTCCATCGCACGGACGATGCCGCGGGCCACAATGTCCGGCTTTGTCCACAGTAAGCCGCTTTTGTCGAATGCGGCAGTCATCGGCGTATCGACGAAACCTGGCTTGACAGTGACAACTGCTACTCCTTTTTTCGTCAGCCGGTTGCGCAGTCCTTGGAGAAAAAGCGATAGCATGCCCTTGGCGGCGCCATATACATAGTTGCTCTGTCGCCCTCGGTCACCTGCGACGGAGCTGATCGCAGCGATTACACCACGTTGTTGAGATTCCATAACATTCGCCGCTAGGGTAAGCAGCGAAATGGCACTCAAGGCGTTGGTATGGATTTCCTTTATTGTGAGACTGGCGGAGGCTTGACATCTCGTTTGGTCTGACAAACTGCCATGGGCAATCAATATTGCATCAAGGGTGCCGAGCGCCTGCACGGCTGAGATGAGCAGCGCTTCATGACAATCGGTATTTTCCAAATCTGCAGATTGACCTTCGATAATTTGGCTGGCGTTCGCTCTTACCCGTAGATCGTTAAGCAGTACCTCGAGTTTCTCTGGATTACGCCCGATACAGTATACCGAGCTACCCCTAGCGACCAATTGGCGGGCAACTTCCTGAGCAATAGCGGAAGTGGCGCCGAATATGACAGTGCGAAGCAGAGAGTTCATGAGGCGACTCTTCTCCAAAAGCTGGACGAAAACCGAGGATCGATAAATGTACTGAAACGCTCCCAGTGCGGATATCCGGCCCGAAACATCTCCGCCGGCATACGTGCGTCCTTGGCGGGATAGAGTGCACCGCGAGCATCGCGTATTACGGCATCGAGTTCGCGGAATAGACGGTGAGTACGCTCACCCAGATTTGGAAAATCCAAGGCTAGTGTTACGCCTGGACGAGGAAAGGACAATAGCCCATGTGATTGTCGATGACCGAAGGTTTTGAGAACCGCGAGGAACGAACCCTGACCGCTCGCACTAATACGCCGCAGAAGCTCGGCGACGCCTTCCCGGCTGGTCTGCGGCGGCAACACACATTGATATTGAAAAAACCCCCTGCGTCCGTATATGCGATTCCATTCCAACAAACCATCGAGAGGGTAAAAGTAAGGTGTGTAATGGGTTAGCGTAGGTCTGGATTTAAGCGGCTTGTAATAGTAGACGGCATTAAACGCACGCAGGCTTAGACGATTGACGAGCGAAAAAGGTGGGTCAAAAGCCAAACGACGCGATTTCTCACGGTAAACAGGCAATTTCTCGTGCGGAGGTGCGTGACTCCCGCTGATGAAAATGCCACGGCCCCCACCGCTGTACAGGCAGTCGATCCACGCAACCGTATATGGCCAACGTGACTCCGCCTCCTCGTTTAAAGTCCAGAATTCTTCGAGATTTGTAAATCGGCGGGATTCGACCCACATAAAGGCGTTGGCGACGGGTATAAGTTGTAATTCTGCCCAAGTAATAAGACCAGTCAGGCCAAGACCGCCAACAGTCGCAGCGAACCAGTCGTTGGATTCAGTTGGGCTACAGACGATGCGACTGCCATCCGAGCGCAATAGCTCAAGTCGAACCACATGATGGCCGAAACTACCGGCTAAATGATGATTCTTGCCGTGGACATCGTTGGCGATGGCACCGCCTACGGTAACAAAACGGGTGCCGGGTGTAACCGGCAGAAACCAACCCTGAGGCACCACAAGGTCAAGAATCTCCTTGAGCAGGACCCCAGCCTCGCAGCATAAGCGGCCTGTCGCACGGTCGAAGGCAATGAAGTGGTTCATGCATTGTGTAAGCAACAGTGTACCGCCTTCATTCAGGCATACATCGCCATAGCTGCGCCCGTTGCCGTGAGCAAGCAGAGAACCGTTAAAACTACTAGGCAGTGGCGCGGAACGATCAGTCAGATTAAGAAGTTTCGCATGGTGTAGAGTCGGGATGCGGTTCCATGAGCGCGGTGGAATACTCATGCGATAACCTTACGGTTCCTATCATTCCGGCTAATGATCAAGCTTACTAGGCCCAATGTCACGGCAAACCATAAGGTGGCCAGCCGAATTAGCACCGTAGCCGCTACAGCCTCAGCCGTCGACATACCTTTCCAAACCAGCAGCCCCGCCATGACTGCTTCCGCTCCCCCCAACCCACCAGGTAGGAAGCTTAAAGCACCAGCCAGCATAGCGAGTGCATAGACAAAAACGGCAAAGGCCAACGAGATATCCGCCCCAAGCCATTGGAGAATCCAGTGGAACGCAGCTGCCTCGGCTCCCCAGGCCAGTACGCTAAGTATTGTGGCTGGAAGCAGTACCCGCGCTGAATGACAACGCCGTGCTTCAATCAGCATGTGCGCGAGGTGATGCAATAAGCGAATTACCCGCCGAGTCGTACCAGAGGTACAAGCATATAAACGCTGCAGTAAAGTAGCCTGAGAAAGTACCACCAGGCCTGACAGCACAGCTATCATTCCTAGAACTATCACGGCATGAGCCTGAGGGTAAACAGATAAGCCGAACAAAGTAAGTAGAACAACAGCCGTCAAGTCAGAAAGACGTTCACTTAGGAGGGCCGCGAAACTATGCGGGTAAGGCACGCTCCAAGGCTTGAGAAGTACACCGCGCATGGCCTCTCCGGCTTTGCCCGGCGTGGTGGTTAAGGCAAAGCCAGCAAGATAAATCCGTCCGCTGGGTTGCCAAGGCACGGAATGCCCCAAGGCGTTAAGGTACATCTGCCAACGCACAAAGCGAAGCCAGTAATTCAACATCGACATACCAAGAGCTGCTGCTAGCCCCGACGGCCCCACCAGTGCAAATGCCCGCAGAACATCCTGCCAGCCGCTCCAAATGGAAAATGCCAGATAGCCAACCACTGTCACCAGGATAGAGGCAATCAGCGTCCGTAAACGCCAGCCCTCAAGCAACTTCTCTCTCATATAAGCAGCCCCAACGTCACGGTTAGCCATAGTGCGACAGTGGCGAGCATGTGTCTGTCCGTCAATAAGTCACGAGCGGTGTCATTACCGCTAGCTCTGTGGTGTAGCAGGTATAAGTAACGGAAGATCCCGTAAATCACAAATGGCAAGGTATATATCAAATTATGCGTGCCATGTAGGGCAACGGTATCCGTGCTGACGGTGTAAAGCCCGTAGCTCAGGATCGTGCAGGCTGCACTGACCGCTATGAACTGCTCCAGCATGGTTGGGCTGTAATCATCCAGCACGCGACGCATGGCAGCGCGATCACGATGGCCAGAAGATTCCAACATCAGAAGTTCTGCCCGACGCTTGGCGAAACCTAAAAACAGCGTCAGCATTAATCCGCAAAGCAGTAGCCATTGGGAGGGTTCGATTCCAATACCCACCGTGCCGGTTAGGATGCGCAACATAAAGCCGGCTGAGATGATGAACACATCCAGGATTACCACATGCTTAAGATGCCAGGAGTAGCCCACGTTCAGCACTGCATAGGATATGACGAAGAGCAATGCCCAAGGTCCTACTCCCCACGCAGCTACTGCAACGGCTAATAAAGCAAGAACTGTAAATAGCATCCAAGCCTGATGTACTGAAAGCTCCCCACTGGCAATTGGTCGCTTGCACTTCACTGGATGCTGGCGATCGGCCTCGACATCAAGGATGTCGTTCAAAACATAGACAGCGCTCGCGATGGCGCAGAAGGTAATAAAAGCTAAGAATGCCGAAAACAGAACTGGGTAATCCCACTGATGGGAAAATAAAGCACCGAGAAGAACGAAACCATTCTTGATCCATTGATGCGGGCGAAGGATTCTCAACATTAACATAGCCATTTAGCCAAGCAACAAGTAATAGTTCAGTCTTATTGATCCGATATTTAAGAAAATCTGGGCGGGCAAGGCACGGCTATCTGTAATGCATGGATTTTATTGAGAAGTACTTTTGTGTGACTGATTGCAGAGCTTGCTTTATCGGGTGGTCCCACAAACAATTCCATTTTAATTGTCAGACCAATGTTCCTTAAAACGCTGCTAACAACACGACCATTTATGTAGATCGACACACTTTTTGATTACCAAACAAATAGGCAAAAACGCTCCTGATATGCATTCGAGCCGGGGTCTCGAAATAACGCCATATTCCATATGAAAGCAAAAGGCAGCAGATCCAATAAGCGACTAAGCGAACTGTATCTGGGATATGCGTGAACGCAGCAATATTGGTGTTATACCAGCGGAGGATAATTTGATGAACCATATATAATGGAAATGAGATCTCTCCTAGTAATATCAGAGTTCGAGCCGTAAGAGCCGAGAAAGCAATCCACCTTGAAAAGACATTACAGCTATCATAAGTGCAAAAAAAATGGCGCCTGAACTATGTATGATCCAAGTAACTAATGCAGTTTCCTTGGTGGCACCGAATCGGGAAGGCAAATTACTAAGCATGGCCGCCACATATAGTGCTAATATCAAGGTACCCAATTCTGCCAGTGTCCACGGAAGCAGTGGTCGCCTTTTATCAATACCAATGCCATTTCTAATTGCTATTTTGGCTGCGACCATTCCGAGCATGAACTCAAAGATACGCACAACTGGGCTGATATACACCATTCCATGAGAGGTAACCTTTAAAAATACGGATGGAGAGAATGGTGGCAGTGCTAAATAATCGGATGCGAGCACGACAAGTAAGGCAAGCAGCAGACTGCATGCAAGTTTCCATAACCAAGTACTAGACCAATTCAAAAGCAGAAATGGAAATGCTGCATAAAAAAATATTTCTGTGGAAATGCTCCACGCCACGCCGTTATAAGAAAAATAGTACTCAGGGATTGGGATAATTGCTTGCATTAACAGCACATTGGTAATGGTAACCAAAAGTGGATTGGCCCCCTCCCATATCCACTGGACTGATGGAAGCAAGAAAGGAAGCAAAATCAGCGAAGCAACGTGTGCTGGCCATATTCGAGCAATTCTGGAAATATAGAAGTCGCGTCGACGTCCAGGCGGAATATCTTGATAGACGTAGGTCAGGATAAAACCAGACAGCACAAAAAAGAAAGTAACCCCATAATGAAGTGGCCAGTTTGTCAGTCGGCCAGAGGTGATCTCGAAAAATGGCCGCGAATGCAAGAAGACTATCGCACTCGCCGCAAAGAATCGAAGCGATGTAAGACAATGAATTTTTTTAGCATCCAATTGCTTATTACCCTTCGTCAGGATGTTGTTCAAGCCAATCGGCAAAACGTGCTAATCCATCTTCAAATGACACTGCGGGCGTCCAGCCCAGCAGTAACTTAGCTCTTTCAATGCATAACACGCTGGCGGGAACATCAAACGGTCGCCCCGCAACGTAGCGGCGCAGTGTCGGTCGATGAGTGACTCTTTCGATAGCATCGAGCACCTCATTCAAGCTCAAACCATGCCCGGAACCTATGTTAAACACGTGCTCTGGCCCAGAATAATCAAGCACAGAAAGCATTGCTGAAACGACATCGTTGATATGGATATAGTCGCGAATGACCGAGCCATCCCCCCAAATTTCAATCGGGCTGCCACGCAGAGCCTTTCCTAAAAAAACGGCGACTGCACCCTGGCTTGCGTGCGTCCGCTGCCGCTCACCAAATGGATTGGCGATGCGTAGAACCGCATAATCAAGATCATGGAGTTGATGAAAAAGACCGAGGTATTTTTCAATCGTCAATTTGGTAATGCCGTAAGAGCAAATCGGATTATTCGGATGTGTTTCTGGAATCGGAACCTGCACGGGAGTCCCATAAACTGTTCCGCCCGAAGAGACGAAAACTACCTTTTTCACACTGGTTTTCACTGCGTGCGTGAGTAACCGGACTGTGCCCAGCAAATTGCTTTCCACATCAAATACTGGATCGGCATTTGAAGATTTGGGTAATGTTGTGGAAATAAGATGGAAACAGATATCGCAGCCTTCCAGGGCAGCCGCAACGTCTGCCTCACTCACCAGATCGCCTTCGAATAATTCGAAATTTTGATTTTCTATGTGCGATTCACCTAGCGGCATCACGTGCGGTCGGTCAAAGCAGCGCACGCGATAACCTTTTGCAAGCAAAGCATCCACGAGGTGTGACCCGATGAAGCCTCTGCCGCCGAGTACGAGACAACGTTTTGTACTGTTCATACTTTGAGTTTCAGTGGATCGAGAGCAGCAACCAATCGGTATCCGCACCGCCATTGTTATCGACAATGAACTGAAATGGCTGTACCCCAGTGACGGACAACCCACGTTGTAGCGGCTCCCCCACCTTGACGACGGCATCGACGAGCACCTGTTCGCCTTGCAAGATGCGGAAGCGCACATTAGCCGCACCGCGCTGGATGGCGTCCTCTGGTACGTTCGGCGCCACGCGGGCATGGATGCGCAAGGTTTTTTTCTCACTCTCACGCAAATAGTCGATGGCACTAAAGTTGAAGCGTGTTGGCATATTCGCCCCGGGATGGACAAATAATGTGCCCAAGCCCTGCGGCCTTAAAATGCCGAATTGATCCCCGAGTTCAACGGAATGCACGAAAGGCATCAAATCGCGCGGAGGATCAATATTTCTAATCTTGTCGATCACGTCTTCGCGGGCGAGAACAGCGAAAAAGTAGTCCATTCCCGCCGCATAAGTTTTATCGAAAACTTTAATTACTCTGTAATTCTCGCCGCGCGTTGATGCAAAAACAGGAGTCATGGGCGTACTACCCGGATTGTTTTGGAGTATCAGAATTTCGGGGCGATATTGTTTGACCAAATCGACCGACTCGAAATGTCGGTTAAGGAAAGAGCCATCCAGCACCTTACGGTGCGAATAATAAGCCGGGTTACCCCACATCGAATAAACAACGAATTCTTTAGGAGTGTTTTCAGCAACCCACCGGCCAGCCTCGGCACGATCAAACTCGTGATGCGAGGCAAACATCTTGATATTAGACGTGCCTATAACTTCAGAATTGATGGCGTTAAAAAAGACCACTCCAAGTATTCCAATCGCAGCACTACCAGCAGCAGCCCACGATCTCTTTTTAAAACACTGTCCGGCGAGCTCAGACAACTTGCCAACCCCAATTGCACCGGCCACCAACAAAGCGAACAGTGCAGGCATTGCGTACCAGTTGTATGGCTCAAACGGGTATTTAATGGTATAGGCGATCAGGTGCACTAATACCATGCCACCCAATAGAACGATGAGCGGAAGAAGCATGCGTGCGCCGCGCCACAAGGCAAAGGCCGAAAATCCCGCCAGCCATTTATGGATACCCACCCAGAAGACAAACCCACCAAACCAGGTCCAATCGATGATTTTGGGTTGATCGTTCTGGTACAGAGACTTGGTGAGGAAGGAATTCGGTACTGGCGCGCCAAAGTACATCCAAGCAAACCCATACCATGCCAAGGCGATTGCCACAGCGACGATAATCGCGTGCCGGGGAAACTGCTTGCTCTGAATCCAGTGCGCCAGTAAAAGCAACCCACCCACAGGCACCAGGTCAAGTTTATTGACCATTAGCAAGCCTGCCGCGACACCGATAATCCAAGCGCGCGGCTGGTACAGCAAAGTCCACAGGGCGAAAGTCAGCAATGCAATGGTAAGAGGAGTCTCCAGGCCGGCACCGGAAAAATACATCATTCCGGTATCCAGCGCTGCGAGCACAAGAAATGCACACCCGGTGATAATGCCAAAGCGTTCGCCCAGCATGAGCGTGACCGCAGCCAAACTCACCGAAGCCAGAGCAAGACTTACCCCTACAATTGCAGCTTCCGGCGATACGCCAAGCGCCATGGGTAAGGCCACCACAAGAGGATAAAGCGGTGCAGAAGCCCCCCAAACCGGAGGTTCGCCAAGATTCCAGACCCAGAACTCCCCCTTCAGCATGTTCTCGGCATAACGTAAGAAGAATGCCCCGTCGTCGGCCAACTCCGGACCAAGGCGGAAATGCATGGAGAAGAGCAGCACCACCACGATGCCGCAAAAGAGCATGAGTATCTGCGTAGACGTGAAACGCGAGTTTGTCTTTGTCATCTGCTCGTTCTTATTCTTAAATTTGTGAAAATTCTTCGTGGTCCAGTCCGATGAACTCTCGATCGCCAAGTTGCACGGACTCACCTACCGTCAAGCTGGAAAATGGAATTCGGTGTTTTGTGCCTTGCTTGTCCTCGATCTCAAGGATTGCCGTTGAACGATTCGTCGGCCGCGTAAGATTCAAGAGAAATCCAAGATTGGCAGTGTTGAGCTTTATGCCTGAATTTCTCAATCCATCTCTGACATCCAGCCTGGGCATAAAGCGAGTTGTCAGCCCGATTTCGTGCTCCCCGTCGAAAACACGGATGGCTTTGGGCTCATCCGGGGAGATCACAGCCCAACCGGCGACGAATCCTCCCTGATTCGATGAAACAAGCGGTTCAAAAACTTGCTGTTGTGGCAGTGTGTGTTTTGGGAGACAAGAAGCTTGTTCGTAGAGCCCGAGAAGTTCGTCAACATAGGTGGAAATTGACTTGGGCCGTTGGCAGTTTTTGCTGAGTTCAGTGCGCAATTTGGGTTCGTTTTGCAGTCGCCTCAAACATGCGCTTAATGCTTCAGCGCTCCGGGGCTTAAACAGCATTCCATTCCAACCATCGCGAACGACCTCGGACATACCGGGGAAGTTGGATGCAACCACCGGACATTTGGCCGCTAAAGCCGAATACACAACCAAAGGGGTGTTTTCATACCAGACTGATGGGACCACCAGCACATCAATGCCAGCCAATACCTCGGCAACCTGAGAGTTGGGGAAGGTGCCGCAAAACTCGATCGAACCGCATCCTTCCGCCGCCTCTTTCAACTCGGCCACGTAATCAGGAAATTCATTGGGGTTACCATAGATCTTCAGGCGCGCCTCGTTATGGTTGGAGCTAAGAAACGCCCGAATCAGAACATGACAGCCTTTATGTGGAGCAAGCGTGCCGATATAGCCAAACGTAATACCCTGATCCGATGAAATCCTCTGTTGCGCTTCGTCAAATCCAGAAACATTAATGCCATAAGCCGACTGTGTAATCAGATCTTGCCTTACCCCGTTCCGCACCAATACATCGGTCATGAGCTTGGTTGGGGAAATGATGCCTTGGAGCACATTCAATCGCGAAATGTTAAAAGGCTTCCGGCCACTCAGCGCCGCGATCTCATGCTTGAAGGGGAATCTAATGATATCCACCGACTTGGCAACGACTGCAGCAACATCGATGGCTGTATCAGGCAGATGTCGCACAATACTTGAATAGTGCCGCCAGCGCGTTAACATCGCCACGTGCTTAACACAATTCCCTCCATGGGGAGACGGGCCATTACACACGTTACCGTCTTCCAGGAGTAGTTGACTCGTTGGGCAAACCGCCCAGAAATCGGTTGGCGTGTAATAAGCGGGGATATTCCGCAGCCAAACGACATCAATAAGAGCGGCCCCCAGACGGCTGAAGTGGAAGAAATGAACAATATCAGGCTCAATCTCATCCACAAGACCCGCAAAATATCGCGCTGCAAAGTGATTGTTGTACTCAATCTCTGACACCACTTGCTGCTCCCCCATAGGAACAAACGCGTGGTGAAATCGATAGACCTGAATGCCCTCGATCTCATAGTTATCGAAGCGCTGGGAGTCAGGCATTAGTTTTCGCGCTGGGTAGCCTGTAAATACAGAAACATGATGTCCTCTACTCAATAACTCCTTCGCAACACTAAATGTCAGCACCTCGGTTCCGGAAAAGTAATCGGGAAAGAACTGATGAACCGTTAGTAATATTTTCACGTCGATTAAACGTTCCTAACTTTGTTAACCACACCCCGAATTTCATCTTGCGCCGCTCTGTACTGTCCGAGCGCGCTGAACAAGTTGAGAACAGGTACTTTGAATAGCATTTTTAACATGGTTCCGGGCCGTTTTTCCGTACGTATCACGTATCGCATGTCCAACAACGACGCACGTATCCAAGCTCTAATTATCGTATTCCGAGACGGGACAAGTTGGAGCCGGAATTGCCGGTAAAGCTTGCGATGACAAACATAGGTTCGGTTGTACTCGTAGCTCAGCGGTCGGTCATGGGAGTGAACAACCGCTGCAGCTGGCTCATACACAATCTTGTATCCTTTTTTTAGCACGCGCTCTGCCCAGTCGATATCTTCACCGAAGTCAACGTGTCCGAAAGGCTCCTCCCGCCATACAGTTTTTCTTAATCCAGAACAAACATTGTCGAAGTTGCAGTAAAAGTATTTTTGTAACGGTGGCAAAGACTCGTACCATTTAAGGTCGGTAATAAAGCGTGTTTCCCGTTCTATCCGACCGGTAAGCCAAGAAGACAGATTTCGCTTCGTGAGAACATCGGCAGTCGGCTGTGCAATCTGCCGTGCGTAGACGCCAGCGACTCCGTTCTCCTGCAAACTGGCCAAAAGTCTCTCGATCAGAAAACGATCACAAGGAACTGCATCTTGCACCATGAGGATCACCATCTCGCATGAAGCGATCGAAATCCCATAATCGCGTGTTGATCCGTGATTGAATTCTTCCGGTGGAATTCTGATTACCTTTGCTCCCGCAGAGTGTGCGATTTCACATGTATCGTCTCGAGACCCGGAATCGATGACAATGAACTCCACCTCATTCCAGCATGTCTGCTTACTCAATGCCTCGACTGTCTGAGAAAATAGAACACCGCCGTTCTTCGTAGGGATTACAAGAGAGCATAGATAGCTCCCTAAGCTGCTTACGAGCGATGAGTCGTGAGGACTAGTTTGAGGGGCATGTGAAACCTTCGTGGGGATGGCGGGTAAGGCCATATCGTTCATTTTAGCCTCGATGACCTATAAGACCGACAGTTCGAGAAAGGATAAGCTGGAATAGATTTCGGAGGAGTGATCGCAAACTCCCAAGTTCTTCGGTCCTAATACGCTGAAGATCTTTCAGCTCCTCATTCAAGGTGTTCAACTGAGCGTTCGCGTGGCGAAGTTGCTTGTCAAATTCGATGGCTTGGGATTGATAGGCCGAGATCTGTTGCTGGAATTCGTTGGCTTGGGATTGATAGGCCGAGATCTGTTGCTCGCGTAAGCGCACCTGCTCCAATAAACGATAGGACTCATATTGTCGCTGATGGAGCTTGTTTACGTGAGTCATGAAATCCAACGTGAAATCTGTATTTTCATCAAAAAAGACCAACTCTGGAATTTCCGATATGGGAACCTGAGAGCAGATCGCAATAAACGCGAGTGGTTTACCTCTCTCGCCCCGACAATTCTGCTGTAACGGCGCTGAATGCAGTACTTTATTTGATGTCAATCCATCGAAAGCAACGCTATTGTATATTCGCTGTTGCAATATCCTAACGTGGGCGAAATGCTCCCGGAGGAGTTGGAGAAACTCTGATTCGGTCATCTCACGGAGATGGTATGGATTCTCACCATATAACTTTGTAACCTCTGGATTTGGCGTAGAAATTATCAATTGTCCATCTTCTCGAAGAAGGCGCGCAATGCTCGCGATTACCTTTTTTTGTGTTTCATGATTCACATGCTCAATCATTTCAAAACAAGTGACCACGTCGAATGACTTCGCCTCTAAAGTTGATCCAAGGTCATCGCAACGATGGAAATGAAGATGATCGTTTGAGTGCGTTTGAGTAGCCCAATCTATCGCCTTCTGATCAATATCAAGACCAATCACCTTGCTTGCTGATTCTGCAAGAATCGCGGAGCCATAACCTGTACCGCATCCAAAATCAAGCGTCGATTTGCCTTGAGCAAAGATTTTTGCCAAAGCGTATCTAGGCAAATGCTCGTATTCTGCTATTTTCGACCATGTTCCTGGTACGTAGCGTTCGCGCATAAATTCAGTGAAATCACTGCCACTAGCAATAGCTAGCAGTCCTCCAAAGCCTGAGAAAGATGCTTCTTGTTGGCTATTGGGTTCTACTGGATGAAGCCCTCGTATTTCCACCTGAGAGAAATGAAGTCTTTCGAGCAGAAAACGTAACGTTTTAGCGGAGTAATACACTAAATGCGATGGTGGATGGCGATAGACCCACCCACCTGGGTCGCGCAGTGCCTCGTCAGAACCCGCATTAGGAGTCACAATGACCAGTTGTGTTTTTGGAGTGATCGCGCCGATAGAAAATAGGCTGAAAAACAGCGTGTATGGTGAAGGCAGGTGCTCGATTACATCGAACATGAGAATCAGATCGAAATTATGTGGAATAAGGTCGGCGACTGACTCTACTACCTGCGCCCGATGTCCGAGGCGAGTCTGAGCAATACTGCGTGCATGATCGGACAATTCAACTCCGAAGCATTTCCAGCCTCGCTCTGCCGCATAATTGAGATGAGTGCCGTAGCCGCATCCAACATCTAATATCGACAGTCCCTGCTGGTCGCCGAAAGGAGCCAATAGAGAAGACATGAGGTCCAAAGACCAGGCGGTTTGTGCGTCATAGTCACTGTATCCACCTTTTTCCCCTCCCTCGAACCATTCGTTCCTATTGTAGTAATCTTTGAGTGTGACAGGATCTGGGGAAGGATAAACATGGTCTGCACCACAGCGACTACAAGCGTAAATGGAAAAGCTATCTACTTTACATAGTAGATTTATTCCAGTGGCGAAACCACAAAGTGGGCATAGATGTTCTGCGGCAGTAGCATCTCTATTCTCTGAAAAAATGTTAGACATCATCATTATTTTCAATTAACCATTGACACGGATGAAGAAATTTTCCCCACGTGGGAAAAGAGGAGCGTACCGAAAACCGTAAAGTCAATTCAGTAAGTGCATAGCAAATCGTGTAGTCTTCTGAGCATGCACTAAGGGCAACCAGATAATCTCCAGGTGCCAAGCAAAGTGGAGACAACTCAAGAGTGCCACGGTGGATTTCACCCTCATTCGCAACCGGCCAAATGACTCCTTTGTCACGGCTGGTCTGCCCGATTACCCAGTCACCGTCAGCACGATAAATGCTAATCGTAAAGATAATTGGGCCTATGCGCCTCTTAGCTTTTAGGGCAAAGGAAATACGCAGCGTCTGTCCACTTAAAAATACATCTTCGGTACCACCTATCAGGTTTATATACTGGAAGTGTGCTTTGCCTGTTTCTTGCTGAGGAGGGAGGAAATTACGATCAGTATTAACGGCGTCAATCTGGCCAATCAAGTCCACATAATAGTTCTGCGAAATACGAACCGGATCTCCGCTAGCCTTGAGTTGCCCTCTGTCCAACCATAGTACTCGTGAACAGAGCATTTGTAGGGTGCTGATCTCATGAGTAACGAACAGAATAGTGACACCGCGTGCCACCATCTTTTGAATTTCTTCAAGACATTTGTTGCGGAATGCGATGTCACCAACACTAAGTGCTTCATCCACGATTAATACATCTGGGGTAACATGGATTGCAACGGAGAAGGCCAAGCGGACATACATGCCACTTGAGTATGTTTTAACTGGTTGCTCGATGAACTCGCCAATGTCAGCAAACGCAGCGATATCATGAAAACGTGCTTCGATTTCGTTAGGGCTTAACCCATATAGGGAGGCGGCCAAATGAACATTTTCTCGTCCAGTAAATTCGGGATTAAAGCCAGCACCGAGCTCGAGAAGTGCCGCAATCCGGCCATTGACCATAATATGACCAGCGGTAAGATTAAGTGTCCCGCAGATGAGTTGTAGCAGGGTGGATTTACCACTGCCGTTGCGACCCACGATGCCTACTGTTTCGCCTTTTTTGATTTCAAATGAAACATCTCTAAGTGCCCAGAATTCCCGATAGAACTGCCTGCGTCCGTGCGTAAGCATCTGAAATAGCCGGTTATGGGGCTTGTCATAAATGTGATAGCACTTGCTAAGATTGGTAACGCGGATGGCGATATCGTTACCCGTGCCGACGGGTGTTGCGCTCTCTGTAGCGAGAGGCGTATTACTTTTAGTGATTTCAGAGCACATCAGCAAATCCTTTTCGTGTCTTCTGGAACCAGGCAAAGCCTAACCAAGCAATAAAAGTTGAGACAGCAAAATAGCCGCCGAAGAAAACCCAATCCGGCATTTTCCCCCAGAGTAAAATATCTCTGACTTGCTCAATTACCGGTGTGAGTGGATTGAGGAGTAACAACGTTTGGTATTTCTCGGGTAATTCGGAAACCGGATAGAAAATAGGGCTGAGAAATAGGAGCGCGGTGGTTGCGATGCCGATGAACTGCCCAACGTCACGTAGATAGACGCCCAATGAGGCGAGAAACCAAGAGAGGCCGAGAGTAAGTGCCGCCAAGGGAAGTATAACGATAGGCAGCAACAAGGCTGTAACCGGCGGTAGACCGAAAAAGAGCAGGAAGAATAATAGCCACACTCCAAAGCTGATGGCAGTGTGAAACAAGGCTGCGCCGAAGGATACCACCGGCAGGATCTCCAAGGGAAAAACAACTTTCTTAACGTAGTTGACGTTAGAAAGAATTAAACTCGGCGCCCGGTTGACGCATTCTGCAAACAGATTGAATACCATCAAGCCCGCAAAGAGGATAAGCGCGAACTCAGTTTTTGAGTCCCCGCCGCCAACCCATCGAGCCTTGAATACGACACTGAAGACGAAGGTATAAACGGTCAACATGAATACCGGGTTGAAGAACGACCACAGAATGCCAAGGACTGAACCGCGATAGCGGCCGATGACTTCACGCTTGACAAGTGTTTTGATGAGATTTTGATTGCGCCAAAGGCTGGCCGTCATTTCGCGGGGAGAAAGGCTGAAATTCTGCATCAGGCGAATGTGCTTCGAGTGTTAACAGGTCGGTGTGTGTTTTGTCTTTGATTGCGTCTAGCCGAGGCTTGTGTACGGACTTTGCGAGAGCGGGAAATAGGTCATCCTGGCAATGCAGTGTTTGGCGCTTGTGTTCTTGTGTGTAGAAGCCGGTGGTTTTTGAACGAGTTTACGACGCTAAAGGTTATTGTGTGTAAAGGAGGTACAGGCCTGTTCGGATCTCCCCAACCCACTCCCTGATGCCGTTAAGTCGGTCCATCATGCCGGCAGGGAAGGGGCGCGATTAAAGCGACCGTTTCCGATTGGGCTGCCGACATCCAGGGCATAGGGATCTGAGTAAGCCGGCGGCATCCTTGGCTTTTGGGTTCCGGGAATCCTTGCCGGAAAGACGAAATACGACTTAACGTAATGGCATTGCTCTTGGGTGAGTGGGACTACTTAAGTCCTTCGTTAAAAAGGCTCAAATTATAGTCAGAACTAGAAAAATGCGATAGACCCATGTTCTAGTAAACGCAGCATACGAAAGTAAACCAGATCTTTATAAACAACCCATAATATTATTTGGGCGAACAGAAATCCTGATAATTAATTATCTTAAGAAGATGGAATATTCATGAAATGAATCGGCGAGGTTTAAAGCTAATATCAGTTTCGGCATCAGAATGATCGAAACACATATCCAAATTTATCCGATTCGCAGCTTCTGGGGTCACTTTTTGGTAACCCGGTATATTCGATAACCAAACTAGGGCAAATCTCATAACTGGAAGAGGTATATGGATTATTTTACATTTGGTTCCGAGATGCCGGGATATCCGATTGACCATATCGCAATAAGTAAGAACTTCTCCACCACTTAAGTTATAAGATTTGCTGAACGTTTTTTCGCTATCGATTGCATCGAGGCAGGCTATAGCTAAATCCTCTGCATGAACAGGCTGGCGTAATCCATCGCCGGTTCCGACCAAGGGAAAAAACCGGAACCGTTTGATAAACCGAGCGATAGTCGTAACGTTTTTGTCTCTTCCTAGGCTATAGACCATCGTGGGCCGAAAGATCGTCCAATCGATATTCCGTTTTGCGCAGTAAGCATGAAGGTCCTCCTCGGCTTTTTTTAGCTTGCTTACCATTTCACGCTCTTGTTCGTACCCCGAGTTCTCTTTCGTAAAGAGGCTGGTCGAACTGAAGGCGATGATGCGTTTTATCTCTGCGCCGGCGAGACCTTCCAATAGAGGCGGTAACGTCCATAAAGGGGCTAAGTGGATCAATATTTCGGCCCCGTAGGTTTCAGCTAATCCGCCGTTACTGATGTCCTGTCGATGCCAAACAACATGCCGATGGGCTGGCCGGATCGGCGGCTTGCGGCTTATGGCGTGAACCTCGAAACCGGCTCGAAGCAAAGCGGGTAACAAAAAATCGCCGATTAAGCTGGTGGCTCCGGTGACGATTGCCCGCCGGTTAGCGAGAGGATGTTCGACCGATTCGACCGGTTCAGGATGAATTTTCGAGGAGTCGGCAATGTCGCCCTTCTTTTTCGGACTGATCATGACTGCCAACGATCTTGCGAAATACCGAATACCGATACCCGCCATAACGAGCCACATGAGACCGGTCGGATATTGATGGCGGAAGAACTTTCTGTAAAAGCGAACCATCCCTCTGTGCTTGTAGTATTCCACCAGGGCTGGCCGCGAGGCGCTGCAAACGCCGCCGACGTGCAGGATTTCGATGTCGGGCACGAAGAGAATCTGGAATCCCGCCTGGCGGAAACGCATGCACCAGTCCAAGTCCTCGCAGTGCATGAAATAGCCTTCGTCCAAAGGCCCGACCTTTTCCAGGGCGCTGCGTCGCACCAGCATGAATGCGCCGGAAATGGCTTCGATTTCGACGGGTTCGGTTGGTAGGGGAGTGTCCGTTTGGATAAAGCTATTCAGTTTTGGATGGTACTTCGAGAGCCTGTATAGACTCGTGAGCCGGACAAACGTCCGCCACGGTGTCGGAACCGCGCGCCGGCACCCTGCCTGTTCGCTTCCGTCGGGGTTGCGGATTAAACACCCCGCCATCCCAATCTGCGGACGTTTTTCCATGACGGCCAGCATTCTGGAGAGCGTATCCGGCCGAATCAGACAGTCCGGATTCAGGAATAGGAGATAGTCGCCTTGTGCGACAGGCAGGGCGATATTGTTCGCTTTGGCGAAGCCGAGGTTTTCCTGATTTTCGATGATTTTCAACCGATTTTCGTCCGGAAAATCACGGCGCAGAATGTCCATGCTGTCGTCGGTGGACCGGTTGTCGACGACGATTGCTTCGATCGGTACGGTGGATGCAAGCACCGAGCGCACGCAGTCGGAAAGAAAATGACCAGCGTTAAAGTTGACGATGATGACGGAAATCGGCTTCATTGCGTCCAGTTTTGGGATAGCCCTGTCATATAAAAATCACAAATGATTGCACTTTGCCCCTGACAATTGTGTGTCCTTCAAACACATTTGTCGGCAAAGGATTGCCGACCTACAAACCATACGGGGTATGCACGGCGTACCTTATACCTTATGCCTTGAGCACCGTCACGATGCTGGACTTCAGCAATTTACGAAAGCCTTTGTCGAAAGTCACCAGGTGCAAATGATGGCTTTGCGCTGCATCGGCAATCCAGGCATCCGGGACTGCATTGCCGGTCAGATTGTGTCGCACGCACAATTGCTCGACCTCTGGCCATTCGTCGCCCAACGACGGAAGTGCGTAGGTTGGGGTGACAAAGGAATCCCAGTACCAAATTGACCAGGCAGGGCAGTCTTTCGGTGGCTCAAAGCAAATTTGGCTATTCTTCGACGGCTTAGAGCCTATCCCGGTAGGTCCCAAAAACCCTTCGACTCGGCTCAGGACAGGCCCTTCGACAGGCTCAGGGCGAACGGCCTGGTAGGCTCTTAGTGGTGTTGCAACTTATCCGCTAGCCAGAGCTTGATTAGGGATTGACGAGTCACACCTAGCCGATGCGCTTCTCGATCGAGCGAACGCACCATCCAGACGGGAAAATCCACATTGACGCGCTTCTGCTCCAGGCCGGGGCGGCGCGCCTTTTCAAGGTCGAGCATGGCCGTCACGTCCTCGCCTGCATCAAATTTCTCGTCAAAATCCGAAGCTTTCATAGATTTCTATCTCTTCTTTCCGGGAGCGCCTGACGGAAATCAGACGGATGTTCTCGTTTCGATAGGTGACGACCGCTGACCAATGCTTGCCGCCGATCATGCCTATGACCAAATAGCGCGGTTCGTCCACTGTCTTCGCTGGAATTTCGATAAGATCGGGATCGTCCCACAAAGTTTGCGCCTCGTCGAAATCAATTCCGTGTTTGTGCTTGTTAGCAGAGCTTTTGTCCTGATCATATTCGAAAGCCATATTGGGGATATAGCAGAAAAAGAATAATTATAGAACCTTTTTTATACTTTTTATGACGGTAACCAGGACCTCCAGTTCGGGGCAGCGAGCCTGGTGCCATACTCTACACGGCTGCTCTTGATCCTTAAGGAAGCTCTGATTAAGTCCTTCGAGTCGGCTCAGGACAGACTTGTCGAACGCTCTCCTGAGCCTGTCGAAGGGGCATGAACGGAATCCACTTGTTCAGAGCTCCTTAAGGTCATTTGCCCTCAGATACGGTCGTCGGCAAAGAATTACCGATCTACGAGCCATGTACCGCGAACCATGCGGGTGCGGTTCATGCCGCACAATCCCCGTCCGGTGTTTTTCGCGCTGCTTGCCGCGTACCAATTCGCCGGGAGCCGAATGTGGTAAACGACGTTTGCCCTGCGACCAAAGCCTGAGATGGCTTTGGTCGATTGGAACGTGCGAGGCACGGCCCGAAGGATGAGCGTCAGGAATGAGGCTAGTAATCGGTCGTCCTGCTGATTTGTCGTATCTGAGCCCATCCTACAAACGCACCGGGCGGCCAAGAATTGCCGACCCACAAGCCATGCAGGGAACGTATTGAACGCATTTGTGTACTTGATACCTCACGCCTTGAGCACCGTCACCATGCTGGACTTCAGCAATTTACGAAAGCCTTTAAAGCCTTTGTCGAAAGTCACCGGGTGCAAATGATGGCTTTGCGCTGCAGCGGCAATCCAGGCATCCGGGACCGCATTGCCGGTCAGATTGTATCGCGCGCACAATTGCTCGACCTCTGGCCATTCGTCGCCCAACGAAGGTAGGACCACCCCTGGCGAATCCAGCACGGCACGCAGGAAAGCCAAAGCCGCATCAAGGGGCGTAGGCTCCACAAAAACCTAAAAACCTTGGGATGCGTGGCTAGGCGCAGGAATCCCGAAGCCACCACCGACAAAATGGCCAACGATTGCCCTTCGACGCTTTTGGCTAGGGCATCTCCAGCCAAGCCAGGGCCGACTGATGGTGCGGATGATCCTGCCTAGAGGCGGCCAAAAGGACATTGACATCGGGCGTCACTGGGCCGAATCCGCTTCATCTGCCGCCTCGAGTAGGGCGCGCTGGATCAATGTGTCGCGTATCGTCGGCCGCAATCCACCCCGTCCGGCGTAGACCGGCAATACCGGGCGCATCTTGCCAGAACGTTGCGAAGTGCGCAGTCGCATCGAAAGACCTTCCTCGATCAAACGAGTCAAACTGACATGTTCATTGGCCTCACTCAGCAAGCGGTCGTCGATATCTATTAATCAGGCCCGTAAATACCCTCCTGGTATTTCGGGCCGCCGCCCAGGCCCGGTACACGCCCGGCCTGGGCTCACGCGGCTTGTCGCCGCGCCGGGGCATCCCTGCCCCGGATTGACCCGGCCTACATTTATAGGCCGGGTCAATAACGTGGTTCTCATGGAGTAAATTCCAATACTGATTTCTGCATATTTAATCCTGGACCAGCATTCTACGCCATGACCTTAAGCCGGGGAACGTGCGCAACGCATAGGTTCATGTTCGAAAATAGTTCTTGAAATTTGGTCTCAATAGCCTAGTCTCGCAATAAATTAAGATGAGGAGGTGAACATGGAATCACTAAACCGCATTACTCAGCAACCCGGCGTCATGGGCGGCAAGGCGTGCATCCGTGGCATGCGGGTAACGGTCGGTATGATCGTCGGCCAAATCGGAGCAGGGCACAGCATCGAAGAGGTCCTCTCGGATTATCCCTACCTCGAACGCGAGGATATCCTACAGGCGCTACGCTACGCCGCGTGGCGTGCGGAAGAACGGGAAATTACGCTGGCTAACGCATGAAGTTATTGGTCGACATGAATCTGTCACCGCGTTGGGTTAGCCTATTGGCTGACGCGGGCTTCGAGGCGGCGCATTGGTCTACACTCGGCGCAGCCAATGCCCCGGACGCGGAAATCATGGCCTTCGCCAAGGCCAACGGCTACGTGGTGCTCACGCACGACCTGGACTTCAGCGCGATTCTTGCGGCAACCCACGGCGAGAAACCCAGCGTCGTGCAAATTCGTGCCGAAGATGTCAGCCCGGACGCAATCGGCAAGCCGGTTAGCGATGCCCTGTTGCAAATGACGGCCGAGCTGGAAGAAGGTGCGTTGCTCACCATTGATCCGAATCGCACCCGGTTGCGGCTCCTACCCTTACACTTCCGATAGGCCAAGCCGTTTTGGCACTGAGCGGCAAATGCGCGCGGTGCGTACATTACATAGCCGCGCGCAAAGCGTCCTCGACCTTTTTGTGAATCCCGCCGAAGCTGCCGTTGCTCATGAAAACCAGATGGTCGCCGGGGCGGGCGTCTTTCGCCAGTCGCTCCACGATTGAATCCAGCGAGCGGCATACGCTAATGTGTTCGGCTCCCTGAATTGCCTGCTCGGCGTCCCAACCGAGGTCTTCGGGTTGGAAAATGATGGATTGATCGGCAGCCTTCAAGGAATCGGCAAGCGTATCGGCGTGAACGCCCATGCGCATGGTGTTGGACCTGGGTTCCAACACGGCGATGATGCGGGCGCTGTCGACACGCGCGCGCAAGCCTTCGAGCGTCGTGGCGATGGCGGTGGGATGGTGGGCGAAATCGTCGTAAAGGGTGATTCCGTCGATGCGGGCGCGTACTTCCAGTCGGCGTCTGACATTCTTGAACATGCTCAACGCGGCCGCGGCCTCTTCGGGGCTTACGCCGGCGTGGTGGGCTGCGGCGATGGCGGAAAGCGCGTTCATAACATTGTGGCGGCCGGTCAGGCTCCATTCCACGACACCGCTGGGCCGTCCCTGGTGGTAAAGCTGGAATTGGCTGCCGTCGGGTGCCAACAGAGCAGCACGCCAAACGGCGTTCTCGGGATTTACTTCCAAAGTCGTTTTCTCGACCGGCGTCCAGCAACCCATTTGCAGGACTTCGGCCAGGGTTTTGTCCGTCTCCGGAGCGATGATGAGCCCGTTTCCCGGAATGCTGCGTATCAAGTGGTGAAACTGCCGCTGGATTGCGGCGAGGTCGGGAAAAATGTCGGCGTGGTCGAATTCCAGGTTATTGAGAATCGTCGTGCGCGGCCGGTAATGGACGAACTTGGAACGTTTATCGAAAAAAGCGGTATCGTACTCGTCGGCTTCGACGATGAAAAACCGGCCGTCGCCCAGACGCGCGGACAAGCCGAAATTGAGTGGGACGCCTCCGATCAGAAAGCCGGGCTTGAGTCCCGCGCTTTCGAGTATCCAGGCGAGCATGCTCGATGTGGTCGTTTTGCCGTGCGTTCCGGCCACGGCCAGCACCCAGGAGTTCTTCAGCACATAGCAATAAAGCCACTGCGGACCCGACGTGTAGGCGAGTCCCCGATTGAGCACCGCTTCTATTTCCGGATTGCCGCGGGAGATGGCATTGCCTACCACGACCAGGTCGGGCGCCGGGTCCAGATTCTCCGGGCTGTATCCTTTCATGAGCGCGATTCCTTGCTCCTCGAGCTGGGTGCTCATGGGGGGATAAACGTTTTGGTCGGAGCCGGTGACGTGATGGCCCATTTGTTTGGCCATGATCGCCAAACCGCCCATAAATGTCCCGCAGATGCCCAAAATATGAATGTGCACGATCCTGTCCTCTTAGGTTCGGTCCGTTATTTCTTGACGTTGTCCGGGTTTTTGTTCGCGGACGTTCCGTCATCCGTTTTGCCTTCCGAGACGGGTTTAACCATCGCGGCTTGTTCCAATATCGCTGCGATCCGCATATGCCCGCTTTTCTTGGCTCGATCGATAAGCGTGAGTCCTGAATTTTCTTTTGCGGAAACGTCCGCTCCGCCGGCGATCAGCGCCCTGACGGCATCCTCGTAGCCTTGCGCGGCAGCCTCCATGAGCGCGGTCACCCCGCGCTGGTCCGCTGCATCGGGATCGGCGCCGAAACTCAAAAGCTTTCTGATCACGCGGACATTGCCCGAAAATGCCGCCGCCATCAGCGGCGTGCGGCCGGCGCCGTTTTTGCCGTTGACGTCCGCGCCCTGGGCGAGCAGCGAATCCAGCCGTTCCAGCTGCCCGGATGCGGCCGCGGCGAACAGTGCCTGATTCGGATCTTCCGCTTGCAGAACGGTTGTCGACGCGAGCAGGGCAAGAACGAGCATGGCTTTTTTTAACATAGCGAAAACCGGTTTGGTCCGAAAGACATTCTTTAAAATTGCCGAGTACTCCGGAACGCGCCGCGCGACTCCATGGTGATCCAGCTCGTCGGCGGTTGCGAAAGGTGCTTGAAGAACTCTCTTCCGTTTAAACTATCGGCAAAAAAACAATCGTCTGTAACCATAGTCCAAGCCATGAACAACAAGTATCGTATCGATATCGACGCCGTAACCGATTATCTGGAAGCCGAATCCTCCCCGGAGACGAACCGCTATGTGTTCGCCTATACCATCACCATCCGGAACGCCGGCGACGTGCCCGCGAAATTGGTATCCCGGCACTGGATCATCACCGATGCGCACGGAAAGATACAGGAAGTCCGCGGGGAAGGGGTAGTGGGTGAACAGCCTCATCTTTCTCCGGGCGAATCCTTTCGCTATACCAGCGCCGCCATGATCGAAACGCCGGTGGGCACGATGCGAGGCGAATATCAAATGATTGCCGATGACGGTGAGCATTTCGATGCCGAAATACCGTCGTTCACCCTGGCCATTCCGCGAACCTTGCACTGATCGATGGCGATATACGCAATTGGCGACGTACAGGGTTGCTTCGCCGAGCTTCAACGTCTTCTGGACCAGATCCGTTTCGATCCGGCTGAGGACCGGCTCTGGTTCACGGGCGATTTGGTCAACCGCGGCCCGCAATCGCTGGAGACTCTACGGTTTATCCGATCCTTGGGGGACAGGGCCGTTACCGTGCTCGGCAATCACGACCTGCATCTTCTCGCCGTGGCACACGGCGTGTCGAGGACAAAGCGCAAGGACACGTTTTCCGATGTCCTCACCGCTCCCGATCGCGACATCCTCATCGATTGGTTGCGCCGCCGTCCGTTATTGTTTCGAGACGGAGCATTTTACTTGATTCACGCCGGTTTGCCGCCCCAGTGGAGTGCGGAGGATGCAGAACGTTATGCCAAGGAGGTGGAAAGCTGTTTGCAGGGCGATGATTTCGTTGAGCTGTTTCGGCATATGTACGGCGATCAACCCGATCTTTGGACAGAGACCTTGCAGGGATGGGACAGGCTGCGTTTCATCACCAACTGTTTTACGCGCGTTCGGTACTGCGACCGCTACGGGCGTACCGATTTCAAGGAGAAAGGCGGTCCCGGGACGCAACCGTCTCATCTGATGCCTTGGTTCAAGGTGCCGGGACGGAAAAGCGCCGGGGCCGAAATCGTTTTCGGCCATTGGTCGACCTTAGGGTTTTATGCCGACGATGATGTTTACGGGATCGATACCGGCTGCCTGTGGGGAGGGGAGTTGACGGCGCTTCGACTCGACGGGGAAAAGAAACGCTTCTGCGTATCGTGCCGCGAAGGCGGCTATCAGAAGCCTTCGTAGGGCGCATTAGCGCTAGCGTAATGCGCCGATTGGAACGGCGGAATACGCGAGTACGCTATTCCGCCCTACATGAGCTTCTGAGTATCGCAATGTTTTTGGGCATATAGCTTCAGCCAAACAGGCAGGTTTGACGGAAAAGGAACCGCCTCTATCACGTCGGGGAGACTAACCATCGACAGAGTTCTGCGCTTTATCACGCTAGGCGTCTTTTTGACCGTACTGGTGTTCTTGATCTTCCAGGTCATGAGCGCTTTCCTGCAGCCGATCGGCTGGGCCGTGATCTTGGTTTATGCGACATGGCCTCTCCACGTTCGCCTAACGCGCTTGTTGGAAGGACGGAGCAGCCTCAGTGCGCTTACCATGACTTTGCTTTTGGCCGCCTTGCTGATCATTCCGTTTATCGGCCTGACCATTATTCTTCAGGCCGAAATGGTCGAGTTTTTCCAGCGACTCCCCGCCTGGCTGGACCAGAAACCGGAGTTGCCCGAATGGTTAAGCAAGATTCCCATTCTCGGCGCCGAGCTACAGTTCATATTCGATCAATTCGAGGACTTGCAGGGCTTGATGCGCCGGTATGTATTGCCTTGGCTGACCGGACTTTCCGGTAGAGTCGTGGGCATGTTGGAAGGCGTCGGCTACCTGGGCGCGAAGCTTTTCTTCACCGTATTCTTGATGTTTTTCGTTTACCGCGACGGGCACCGGTTGATTTATGAGGTGCGTCAAGGGTTGTTGCTGGCTCTGGGCGAACGCGCCGACGAGTACCTTTCCACCACAGAAGTGACCGTCAAGGCGGTCGTTTACGGCATTGTACTGACGGCTATAGCCCAAGGCGTCATGGCCGGAATAGGGTACTGGATTGTCGGCATCAGGGCGCCGGTCCTTCTCGCCGCATTTACCACGTTTTTCGCGCTGATCCCTTTCGGCACGGTAGCGGTCTGGATTTCCGCAAGCCTGTGGCTGATGCTGAACGGAGACTATTGGGCCGGAGCCGTGTTGTTCCTCTGGGGAACCTTGGTCGTGAGTTGGATAGACAACCTGGTCCGCCCCCTGGTCATCAGCCGCACCACCCGCATTCCGTTCGTGGTCGTAATGTTCGGGGTCTTGGGCGGGTTGGCCAGTTTCGGGTTCATAGGTTTATTCGTGGGACCGGTGATTCTGGCCGTGGGCATGGCGGTATGGCATGAATGGCTGGAGTCCGCGCCGCGTTATCAGCCTTGAGTCGAATCGCCTAGCTATGGCGGACTCGCCGGCGAAAGATTGCCGGCCTACGAAATTGTGTCGCCATGTAGGTCGGGAATCCTTTCCCGAGGCAAAGCCGGTCGACAAACGGGTTTGTCGGCAAAGGATCGCCGACCTACTTTGTGCTTACGCAAACAGTTGCTGTGCTTCTTCGACCTCGACGGCGACGCCTTCGATTTCCAGGACTTCGATTTCGGGATCGAGCCCGAGCTTGGTGAAGGCCGGGACTCCCGAAAGGTCGACATCGGGCGCTGCCTTCGTGCCCATCACGCTTTCCAGATAAGCGACCTGCACCAGATCCACATAATCCGGCACGGGGTTGCCGCTTCTCTCGAAATCCCTATATTCCCAGGCCGCACGACTCAAACTGTCCGGGAGCCCCCAAGTTTCCATGATGATTTTGCCGATCTGCGTGTGCAAATTCTCGAGGTGGTTTTCCAGCACCGCATCATCTTCCAATAGTTCGGAAAACTTTTCCGCCAACGCGAGGATCGGCAGTTTACCGATCTGATGAACAAGCCCGGCAAGCATGGCTTGGTCGGGATCCAGCGGACGGGCGCGCAGCGCCAAAGCGCGGCTCACGGCGGCGACATTGAGACTGTGTTGCCAAATGTCGTGAAAACGGCTTTCCAACAACAGGGAAGTGGGTTTGAAAACTTGCTTCATCGCCAAATTCATCACCAAGCTGCGGATGGTGTTATGTCCCATTCGGGTGATGGCGGCTTGAAGATTGTCGATTTTCTGCCTGGCCCTGTAGAGCGGACTGTTGGCGATTTGCAGGAGCCGCGCGGAAAGCGCCGGATCGGACGAAATCGTTTTTGCTATCTCGGCATCCGACGCGTTGTCCTTGTTGATCGCTTGGCGAACCTTGAGGGCGACTTCCGGAATCGTGGGCAATTGCAATTTATCGTTCTCGATCGCGGCTTTGATGTAATCGAGAAAGACCTGCTCGTTTCTTAGGTCCATATTTGACTGAACTCTATCCGCATTATTGTTATGGAACGTCGAAAGTATAGGGCAAAGTCAGAAACTCGGCGGCCGGACCGTCGGGTCGAAAGAGCCGGAGATCGGCATCTGGAGCGCGGTCGAGAGGCAGAACCGCCAGCAATTGAAAACTCCGCTCCGCTTCAGGCGCCGCAGCGACGACTTGCCCGACCCGCTGCCCATCGGCTTCGCCGGACTGATAGAGCGGATCGCCGGGCTTGGGCTCGTGCTCGCTGATCGTTCGAAGACGAAACATCCGTCGTTTCAGGTGCCCGAGAAAGTGCGTCCGTGCCACGACCTCCTGCCCGGTATAGCAACCCTTGCGATAGCTGACGCCGCCCAGAATATCGAGATTGAGCATCTGCGGGAGGAATTCCTCGCTGGTCACCTGCGTTTCGCTCGGAAGACCGTCTTCGATTTCCTTCAAGCGCCACGCACCGGAACTGACCAGGCTGTAATCCGATGACGACAGGAGACCTTCCCAGAGTCGCTTGGCGGTCTCGTTCGGTGCGGCAATCAGAATGCGCGCGGAGCTTTGGTCGACGCGGACCGCCAGCACGTCGCCGCCCTGGCCATCGAGAAGCCCGGAGCCGGGCCGGAAAAGCCCGATGAATCCCCAGTGCGGCGTCAGATTTTCTATGGAAACTTTCGAGCGCAGCACATACATGCGAAGGCGCTTGTGTATCGCCTCCACCAAATCGGCCGGCACAAAGAGGTAATAACCTTCGACGCGGCGAAGGACACGGAAGCTCGCTATGACGCGGCCCTTGGGATTACAAAAAGCTCCGAGCCCGGATTCGTCGAACCCAAGGCTGGCGATATCGCAAGTCGATTGGCCTTGCAGAAAAGTCTCCGCATCGACGCCGGAAACCCGCAACAAGCCTAAATCGGCCAAACCGCAAAACGCCGATCCTTCGCCCTTTGCCCGAAAATCGGCGGTAGCCTCGCTTTCGCTCAGTAGGTCCGACCATTCGATGCTCATGGATGTAGTCCCGTGGTCAATCGATAAAAAAGCCCGCCCGGATGGGGTTCTCGGGCGGGCGGCAAGGGCGCTTTACGTTAGCGCAGATTCTGCAGAGCGGCGATACGCTCCTCCAGCGGAGGATGGCTCATGAAGAGTTTCTTGAAGCCGTAGCCTAAACCGCCGTTGATTCCAAACGCAGCGAACTCGCCGGGCAAATCTCTATGGTCATGGGCTCGCTGCAAGGCCCTCAGGGCTCCGATCATCCTGTTCTGACCGGCCAGGCGCGCGCCGCCGGCATCGGCGCGAAACTCGCGCCAGCGGGAGAACCACATGACAACCATCGTCGCCAGAATGGAGAGGAATATTTGCGCCACAATTTGCGTCAAATAATAGGCCGGTCCATACCCGCCACGGTCATCTTCCGAGCGGAACACCACCCGGTCGATGAGATGGCCCGCGATGGAGGCGAAGAAGTAGACGAACGTATTCACTACGCCCTGAATAAGGCCCAGGGTGACCATATCGCCGTTGGCCACGTGACTGATCTCGTGTCCCAAAACGGCTTCCACTTCATCGGCATTCATGTGGTGCATAAGACCGGTGCTGACGGCGACGAGAGCATCGTTCTTGTTCATGCCGGTCGCGAACGCATTGGGCTCCGGGGAATCGAAAATCCCTACCTCGGGCATGCCGATGCCGGCCTGCTGCGCGTGGCGCCGGACAGTGTCGACCAGCCAGCGCTCGGTTTGATTGGTCGGTTGCTCGATCACGTAGACGCCCATGGATTGTTTGGCCATCCATTTGGACATCATCAGCGAAATGAAGGAGCCGCTCATGCCGATGATGGCGGACATCAGGAGCAAGCTGTCGAGGTTCAGATGAACGCCGCGCTGGGTGAGAAAGTTGCCGAGCCCCAAGACATGGAAAATGATGCTGATCAGAAGCAGTACCGCGGCGTTAGTGAGCAGAAAGAGAAATATGCGCATGATTGTCGGTCACCTATGGAAATCGTGGGTGTTACCATATTTGGAGGCGAAGCATTAAAAATCAAGTCGTTCGCCGTAAACACAATTTTGCCCTCCAAGCCTTTCATGAATCTTTCAGCTCATTGAGGGAGACGTATGGACGTAAGAGAACATTCTTGGCTGAAGCTCGCGGCGTGTGCGCTCGGTTTGACGGTCTGCGCCGAAGTCCGGGCCGAAGCGCTGTTGAGCGAGATCAAGCTCCCTCCCGGTTTTCGAATCGCGCTCTACACCGATCAGACGCCCAACGCCAGGTCTTTGGCTTTGGGGAACGACGGTACCGTATATGTAGGCAGCATGGAGGAGGGCAAGGTTTACGCAGTGCGCGATCGGGACGGCGATGGCAAAGCCGATCAGGTCCAGGTGCTGGCCGAGAACTTGAACATGCCGAACGGCATCGCTTATGTCGATGGCGACCTGTATGTTGCGGAGATTCCGCGCATTCTGAGGTTCAAGGACATCGGGCGGCAGGTATCGAACCCACCCAAGCCGGAGATCGTCTTCGACCGCTATCCCGAGGATGTGCACCACGGCTGGAAATATCTGCGAGTGGGACCGGACGGGAAGCTTTATGCCCCCGTGGGCGCTCCCTGCAATGTCTGCCTTTCCGAAAAAGACATTTACGCGACGCTGACGCGATTGGACAAGGACGGCTCGAACTTCGAAATTTATGCTCGCGGCATCCGCAATACCGTCGGTTTCGACTGGCATCCGGAAACGAAAGAACTGTGGTTGAACGAGAACGGACGCGACTGGATGGGCGACGACGTGCCGCCCGATGAGCTGAATCATGCGCCGAAACCGGGGCTGCATTTCGGATTTCCGCATTGCCATGGCAAGGACATCGTCGATCCGTCTTTCGGCAAAGGGAAATCCTGCGCCGAATTCGAGTCGCCCGCGTGGACGTATCCGGCCCACGTCGCACCGCTCGGCATGCGCTTTTACACCGGCAAGCAATTTCCGGCCGAATATCGGGGCCAGCTTTTCGTCGCCCAGCACGGTTCATGGAATCGAAGTGCGCCCGTCGGCTATCGGGTCGTGATGGTCGAATTCCGCGGGGGAAAACCCGTCAACGACAAGATTTTCGCGGAAGGCTGGTTGCGGCCCAACGGCGAAGTCCTCGGCCGACCGGTGGATGTCTTGGAAATGCCCGATGGAGCGCTATTGGTATCGGACGATAAGGCCGGGGCGATTTACCGCATTGTTTATCGACCGTGAACCGATGCTTAATTTGTAACTCTTAATGATCGATCATGAATGAAGTGACTGCTGAAAAACTTTTTTCCGGCCCGATCGGGGAAGAATACGAAATGCTAAAGCGGATTTGTCCCGCGGCGGCCGACATGAGCCGGCGAGTCGGCGAGTTCGTGGCCGGCTGGACGCCCAAGGTTTCGACGGAATCGTTAAATTTGCTTGAACTCGGCTGCGGCACCGGCGTGACGACTATGAATCTCATCCGCGCACGATCCGATGCGATGATTACTGCGGTCGACAACGAATTCACCATGTTGAGCCAAGCGCGTCGGAATCTGGCCGGCGTTTTGGAGCATGGACGCCTGCGACTGGTCGAAAACGATGCTCTGTCCTATCTACAGGGAGTGCCGTCGGCAAGCATAGACGTCGTCGCCTCGGCCTATACGCTGCACAACTTTCTGAATGGCTATCGTGTCCGAGTGCTCGAAGAAATCTTTCGCGTTCTAAAGCCGGGAGGGGTATTCGTCAACGGCGATCGCTATGCCCTGGACGATTCCCTGACCCATCTGCAGTCGACTCAGGAGGAGGTAAGGCAATACTTCCGTACGTTTACCGAGCTTAACCGCATCGACCTTTTGGAACAGTGGATCGTTCACCTTTTCAGCGACGAATCTCCCGATCACGTCATGCCTCTCGATAAGGGTTTGGGCGCCATGCGCGAGATCGGCTTCGATGCGGTGACGGTGCATTTTCGGCAGGATGTGAACGCTTTGGTCAGCGGGGGTAAACCGTGGCCGTAAGCCGTACCAAAGACCGGAAGATCGTGTTTCGCTGTACCGAGTGCGGGCACGCTCAAACCAAGTGGTCCGGACAGTGTCCGGCCTGCAATTCCTGGAATTCGATGGTGGAAGGCGTGGAGGATCGGGTGGCGCCGTCCGCCTCGCGCTTCTCGGGCTATGCAGGGGCCTCCGAACGCGCGTCTCCCGTCTCGCTCGCGGAGGTCGAAGCGGAAGAAATTTTCAGAACGCCGACCGGCATCGAAGAATTCGACAGAGTCTTGGGCGGCGGACTGGTCACAGGTTCCGCCATCCTGATCGGCGGCGATCCCGGTATCGGCAAATCGACCCTCTTGCTGCAAACCCTCGCTACCTTGAGCGAACGCCAGCGGGTGCTCTATGTGACCGGCGAAGAATCCATAAGGCAGGTAAGCCTTCGCGCCAAGCGGCTGCAACTGTCTTGCGCCGGCGTGCAGATCATTGCCGAAACCTCGCTGGAGCGGATCTTGGCCGTTGCATCGGAGGCCCGGCCGGACGTTCTGGTCATCGATTCGATCCAAACCACGTTCAGCGAAATTCTGCAATCGGCGCCGGGCTCCGTGGCTCAGGTGAGGGAGTGTGCTGCACAATTGGTTCGATATGCCAAGCAGACGCCGACGACCGTATTCCTCGTCGGTCATGTCACCAAGGAAGGCGCCCTGGCGGGCCCCCGCGTGCTGGAGCACATGGTGGATACCGTGCTTTATTTCGAGGGCGATTCGAGTAGCCGGTTTCGGGTTATTCGGGCGTTCAAGAACCGCTTCGGCGCGGTCAACGAGCTTGGCGTATTCGCCATGACCGAAACCGGGCTCAGAGAGGTGCGCAATCCTTCGGCGCTATTCTTGTCGCGCGGCGAGGAAGACGCTCCCGGCAGCGTCGTGATGGTGATGCGCGAAGGCAGCCGGCCTCTTCTGGTGGAAGTTCAAGCCTTGGTCGATGAGTCCCATTCGCCGACACCGCGCCGGGTCGCCGTGGGCATGGAACAAAATCGGCTGGCCATGCTGTTGGCGGTGCTCCATAGGCACGGTGGAATCCCTTTGTTCAATCAGGACGTTTTCGTCAATATGGTGGGTGGGCTGCGCCTTACCGAAACCGCGGGCGATCTGGCGGTGGCCTTGGCGGTCGTGTCCAGCTACCGGGACCGTCCCATTCCGAAGGACTGGGTGGTATTCGGGGAATTGGGACTCAACGGCGAGGTCAGGCCGGTTCAAAACGGCGAGGAAAGGCTCAAGGAGGCCGCAAAACACGGGTTCACCCATGCCTTGGCGCCCGCCAAGAATGTCGCGAAAGGGGGAATCAAGAATTTGGAGATCGTGCCGGTAAGAAGTCTGCGCGATGCCCTGGCCGCGTTGTGATCGAGAACGATGCGGCTCGTGCCGGACCATCCCTGTCCGCACACTGGGGGCTGTTCCGCCGTGCAGATCGGCACAAATTCTCCAGGAGAGAATTGGGACGCGACGCGCCCGGTAGGGTGGAAAACAGGGATACTTTTCATCAATCCTGCCGATTTGTCGTTCCTCACTTCGTCCTACCGGCTGACCTCACCAAGATACTATTAACCCGGCCTATAAATATAGGCCGGGTTAATCCGGGGCAGGGATGCCCCGGCGCGGCGACAAGCCGCGTGAGCCCAGGCCGGGCGTGTACCGGCCTGGGCGGCGGCCCGAAATACCAGGAGGGTATTTACGGGCCTGATTAATAACGAACGCTCCTAGAGCCGAGGAGTTCCTTTGCTTTCTCAGGAGAACCGGCTTAAAGCAGATCATGGGTGGAATTCATTAGTTCCCGAAATCTGCGATTCAGCACGTAGCCTGGATGGAGTGAAACGGAATCCAGGAGGAGTGGTCGATGAACGAGACGGCATAAGCCCTGGATGCTACTTCGTTTCATCCAGGCTATGCTTGCTCTCAGCGTTTCCTCGACCGGCGGTTCGCCGCTGTTCTGGTGCTCCGGCAGGATTGGCAATTTCCGAAAAGACCGGACCGTCTCCTGCCGGCTCGCCATAGCGCTAGCCGATTTGGGAAACGATGCGCCCAGGGAGGTAGGCTGTCAATGTCGGACATTGCGAGTGTAAGAGTAAACCAGCCCATATCCGAGGCCGGTATCGACTCAGTCGATCAAGCACTACCGAAGCCGGACGGTCGGACTTTTGCAATTCGCTTCAGATTTCTTTATGCGGCGCGGCTTGGCAAAACGCAAGGAGTCGAAATCAAAATCAAGCATAAAAAAACCTGACCTGACCACACTCCTGTAGCCCAGCTCGAAACGGACGATTTTAAAGCCGTCAGTCCGAGAAAAACCGATATCCGGATTATTCAGATTTCCCGATTAAACACTGAATTTGACGCGGCGAAAGACCTCATATATTGTCCGGGTTCAGATTCAATGTCGGTTTTTGGAGGCGATTTCACATCGGGCAACTACTTAGGAGTGACAAAATGGACCTGATTCAGAGTCGAGAAAAAGAGTGCGAAGTAATCGTAGACTACATCAAGGCACAATCGACTTCCGCGAAGCCGCTGGAGATACTGGAAGCGGGTTGTGGCCGGAGATGGCAATTGAATCTTAACGGGGTCGAATATGTATTAACCGGCGTTGACCTCGACGCAGCCGCGCTAAAGATGAGAAAGGACGATATCGGCGATCTCGATATAGCGGTTGAAGGAGACCTACGCTCGGTACAACTTCCCGAGCATCACTACGATGTGATCTACAGCTCGTATGTCCTCGAGCACATTAAGGGCGCAGAGCAGGTACTAAACAACCTCAGCCGATGGGTCAAGCCCGGCGGAATCATCGTTATTCGCATACCAGACCCCCATTCCGTTCATGGGTTTATAACCCGCATGACACCGCATTGGTTTCATGTGCTTTATTACCGCATTTTCCTGGGTTTCCGGAACGCTGGCAAACCGGGCTATGAACCCTATCCGGTTCATTACGATCCGGTGGTTTCACGGCGCGGCATATGGGACTTTTGTAAGAAAAATGACTTTACCGTCCTAGCGGAATACGGCGACGGCTACATGAGACCCGGCAAAGGTGTCTTTCGGCTGCTGATCCACTCCGTAAAGGTAGTAGGCAGCATTTTGTCCTTTGGCGCCCTTAGCTCCAGGTACAGCAATCTTCTGTACATTGTGCAGAAACAGCAGGCGGCGCAGCCGATCTGAGTAGGCCGGACTTTCGTTAGTGGCCGCAGATTTGTGGATGTTTACTTAGACGGCCGAAACCCGACGTCAGATAAAAAACTGACCGTACGGCGTGCCCCGGCTTGAAAAGAAGATTTTCATAGTCGCTGACTCACGAAAAATCCATATCCGGCTTATTCTGGTTTTGTCAATCAGCCGCCAAAATGACGCCAAGGAAGGCGTTGATATGGTCCGGTTCCCAATTCGATTTTAGTTTTCCGGGGCCGACTTTTCGTCCGACGTCTAGTACTACAGCCGCAGTTATGGTGGATGACCGCGACAGCGGCGTCGGTAATGGCACTGCCGGCGCTCCACTGATGCCGGTGCCACCAGCTTGACTAGGCCAAGACGTGTCTGGCTGTTCTCGATGCGACCGGCTGTGTCGCTGTATTGCCGCTTCACGCCAACCGAGTGGATGCCATTCTTCAGAGAGCCCGTCTCGTCCACCATCAGCACCGCCTCCGGGTCGGCCAACGGTTTCACCAGGTAAGCCCTCATGGTGGCCTCCTCAGTCGATTACTATGCCTCTTAGACCAACAACTGCGGCTGTAGTACAGAGGGTTAATGGTCCGAGCTCGACGCCAGCGCCTGTAAATCTCGCTCGAGCAGTTCCTCGTCGCCCAAATTGAGTTCGACCAACCTCTTCAGCGCGGAAATGCTGTCCAGATCCGTACGTTGGCACACGAGGCCGATCTTCGTTCCGCTGCGGTGGGCTAAGGAAACGCCCATCAAGATGCGAACCGTCCCGCTCAGATCGATGCGAAGTTCGTAGATATAGTCTGGATCAAGGGGCCGGTCCGCATCGAGCTCGATCAGACAGCCCTTGAGCGAAAGGTCCAGGATTTTGCAGGGAAAGCTGTCATCTTTATGAAATAGCGTGGCGGGCGCGTCATGAGCTATACGATGAAAATGGCGTTTTTCCGAACGCCTGATGCTGGACATTAAGCAGCTCCGTGCGGTTACTCTTGAAAGAATTGCATTAGGGATTCATTGACCTTGATGAGATCGCCGTCGTTCAAGAGCACGGCCTGATCCTTTACGGGCTTGTCGTTGATGGTCAGCGAGGTGCCGTCCGCCAAAGGCGAAATAAAATACCCGCTCTTGCGCTTGGCGATGATGACCACGCCGGAGCCTTCTTTTCCGAGACGAACCAAAGATTTCTTCAATGGTATCACCAGCCCGATCTGCCGTCCGTTCAACACCTGCAAGCTGCCATTGAAAAATTTGGCATCGGCGTCTGTCCAGACTTCCGGTTCCGACTCGGCGTCCGCTTGCCTCTCCGATCTGAAGATCTCTTCCTTGGTGAAGAAAATCACATGTTTGCCGACGGTAATTCGGTCGCCGTGACCGAGCGCATGTTCGGCGATCTTTTTGTCATTGACGAAAACAGGAAACTCGCTATCGACTTCGCGAATGATATTTTGTTCGGGCGTGGACTCGATAATCGCGTGTTGGGGCGCAACGGCCAGACTATCGATATGCAAGAGATTGGACGGATCGCGACCTATGCTGATCTCGCCCGGCCTAAGCGTGATGGCCTGGAGTGACTTGCCTCTGAATGTGAGCGTTAATTTGGCCATTAAAAAGCTCGCCTTGATACATAAAGTCGATTGTTGTCAAAAGTATACATGCTATTCCCTTGTCTCGTTCGCGTCACGTTAATATTTGTGTCGCTAATCGGCGACTCGGCTTTTTTCAAATAAATAAAAAATAGCTTATATCGCTATTTCCCGCTCGCTGAATTGATGCATTTCGATGTTCGCCTAAAAAACGTTCTGTTGACGACGATATTTTGACGGCTAAACTTTCAAGCCGTTTGTTGTTGCATATTTACCATACCATCCGAACCGGTCGACTCACGTTTCAGGGTCGGGCCATTGGAGAGCAAACTAGATGGGCTTGCGCCGAATTTTATTACTCCAAAGCGATAGCGCCTTGTTGACCGAACTGAGGATTATTCTTAGGTTCCTTGATTGTGAGGTCATCGCATGCGATTTGGATACCCTCAGAGACGAAACTGAACCGGAATTCGACGCAATCTTCGTCGGCGTGGACGACGACATCGAAAAGGTGATTTTGCGGATCGTGGAGCTTTACAGGCAAGCGCCGCTTGTCCTAGTAATGGATAAGTCGCCGACAAGACCTTTGCCGGCCGGGTTGGAAAACAGAGCTTCCGCCGTATTGGCCTGGCCGACCAATCACGCTGCTTTGAGCGCCTGCCTCGAAAAGATCAGCCGGGGAGCGCCGGAAGTGGTCAACGTCCGCCCTTCGGAGTTGTTCCGCAGTTTGACCGGCGCCAGCGCAGCCGTCCAACGCACGCGCAAACTCATTCAGCAAGTCGCTCCGTCCGACGCAACGGTTCTGATCTTAGGCGAGTCGGGCACCGGCAAAGAGGTTATCGCTCGCAACTTACATTATTACTCCGCCCGCCGAAGCAAGCCGTTCGTACCCGTGAATTGCGGCGCCATACCGGGTGAGCTGCTGGAAAGCGAGCTTTTCGGTCACGAGAAGGGCGCTTTCACCGGGGCGCTCAGTTCCCGCCAAGGACGTTTCGAAATGGCCGAAGGCGGCACGCTGTTTTTGGATGAAATCGGGGACATGCCCCTGTCGATGCAGGTAAAGTTGCTGCGAGTCTTGCAGGAGCGCTGCTTCGAGAGGGTAGGCAGCAATAGGACCATTCAGTGCGACGTACGCATCATCGCGGCGACTCACCGCAATCTGGAAGAGGAAATCGGCCGGAACCGATTTAGGGAAGATCTTTATTACCGTCTCAATGTCTTTCCGATCGATGTACCGTCGCTGCGCGAGCGACTGGAAGACGTACCGACTCTGGTCGAGGATCTTACCGCCCGTCTCAAAGCCGAAAAGCGGGGAGACATGCGGCTTACGCCGGCCGCTCTTCGGGTTTTGCAGCGGTACCATTGGCCAGGAAACGTACGTGAACTGGCCAATTTGATCGAGCGTCTGGCGATATTATTTCCAAACGGCGTCGTCGATGCGGCAGATTTGCCGGAAAAATTCCAACAGTATGTCAAACCGGAAGACGCCACGCTCAGGCGCGAGCCGAACGCCGAAAGTGTATCCGCTACCGATGGACTCGTCCTTGCCCGCTTGCCGGGAGAAGGTTTGGACTTGCGCGAGCATTTGAACAATCTGGAATGCGAGTTGATCAAGCAGGCCCTGGACGAGTGTAACGGCGTCGTGGCCCACGCCGCCAATCTTCTCAAAATGCGCCGCACGACTTTGGTCGAGAAGTTGCGCAAATACGGCTTGCGGGGAGAAGAGACGACGGTAATTTGACGTCCCTCCAAAAGGAGGCCGTCCAAGCCATTGTTTTTATGGGGCAACAAAGTGGCACTTTGATTGCTTCTCGCCGGTCAGGTTCAACTTTTACCGGACTCGGCGCTCCCTTGGTCAACCAAATTTTCGACAATGCCCAGCGCTTGCAGGATGCCTTCCAGGTATTCAATGCGCTTTCTGAGAATCTGACCCAGTCCTACCTCGACCTCGAAGCCCAGGTCGCGCGTCTCAGCGAAGAGCTCGCGGCTGCCCGAAGCGAGCGACTGAAAACCTTGGCCGAAAAAGAGTTATTGGCCAACCGCCTACAATTACTCCTGAAGACTCTGCCGGGCGGCGTGGTCGTGATCGACGGTCGCGGTCTGATCGTAGAGTACAACCCGGTTGCCGGGCTGTTTCTCGGCGAACCGCTTTTGGGACGGATGTGGCGCGACGTCCTGAATGCCTTGCCGATCGTCGAAAACCCCCACCAAAGACTCTTGCCCGATGGAAAAACCATAAGCCTTACCCTCAGCCCGCTCGGCGATGAACCGGGGCAAATCGTGCTCCTTACGGACGTAACGGAAATGCGCTCTCTCCAGGAGTGGGCGGATCATCAAAGGCGACTCTCGGCACTGGGGGAAATGGTGGCGAGCCTTGCCCATCAGGTGCGCACGCCTTTGGCAACCGCGCTGCTCTACGCCTCTCATCTCGCAAAATCCGATCTTGACGTTTCCCACCGCTCGAAATTTGCAGCCAAGCTGACCGAGCGGCTCCACCACTTGGAGCGTCAGGTCAACGATATGCTGACCTTCGCCCGGATGGGAACCTTGGCCAAGGAGCGGTTTTCGATCAGCGAGCTCATGACCAAGCTCATGGAAAACTGTGAGCCGTTGATGCAGGGCAAACCGATACGTTTCACGGTTGCCAACCGGTCCGACGAAGACGATCTGCACGGCAACGGCGACGCGCTCCTGGGCATACTGATCAACTTGGTCAGCAACGCCGTGGACGCCGTGGGCGGCGAGGGCAGCGTAACGGTCGTGGCGGATCGGCGCGAGCCTCGATATCTGGACATCAGCGTGTCGGACAACGGTCCTGGGATAGCCGAAAACATCAGAGCACGGATTTTCGAGCCGTTTTTCACAACCCGAGCCAACGGCACCGGACTCGGGTTGGCGATCGCCGAATACGTGGTCAAAGCGCATCTCGGGCGAATCTGGTGCGAATCCTCGGAGGGTTTTGGTACGACCTTTCGTATTCGACTGCCTTTAAGTCCTGGCGGCACGCCTTTGCCGGGCAACTTTTCCGGCCGTGCCGCCTTTATGGGAGGAGATGATGCAGCAAACTGACATTTTGATCGTCGAAGACGACCCCTCCTTGTCGGAGGCCTTGACGGATACTTTGGAAATCGCCGGTTATCGGACCATGGCCGCAGGGGATGGCGCGGAGGCGCTCGCCAAATTGGCAGAGTCGCAGGTAAGACTGGTGATCAGCGACGTGCAGATGCCTAAATTGCACGGACTGAGCTTGCTCGAACGCATCAGAGCGGACTATCCGGATGTTCCGGTCCTCCTCATGACCGCCTACGGCACTATCGAAAATGCGGTTCAAGCGATGCAGGCAGGAGCCTGCGACTATCTGGTCAAGCCCTTTGCGGCGGAAACCTTGGTCGAGCAGGTATCGCGACGTATCCTGCCGAAGCCGGAGAAAACAGACGGACGAGTGGCGGAAAGCCCGGCGATGAAAAAGCTGCTAGGCTTGGCGGCACGGATCGCGAAATCCGACGCAACGGTGCTCATTCAGGGTGAGAGCGGAACCGGCAAGGAAGTTCTGGCTCGCTATATCCATCAGAGTTCCCTTCGGCACGAGGGCCCTTTCGTGGCCATAAACTGTGCCGCGATCCCCGAAAACATGCTCGAGGCGGAGCTTTTCGGCTACGAGAAAGGCGCTTACACCGGAGCGGTCCAAACAGTGCCTGGGAAACTCGAAATGGCTCAAGGCGGCACCGTGCTGCTCGATGAAATATCCGAGATGAACCTGCCCCTGCAGGCGAAGTTGCTCAGGGTTCTCCAGGAACGCGAAGTCGAGCGTCTCGGCGGACGCAAGCCGCTCGCACTGGATATCCGCATATTGGCGACCACCAACCGGAATCCGAAAGAATGGATCAGCCGCGGGCTTTTCAGGGAAGACCTTTATTACCGCTTAAGCGTCTTTCCGCTGACCATCCCGCCGTTACGGGAACGGAAGGAAGACATTGTTCCGCTGGCGGAAGCCTTTGTCCGGCGTCACTGGCGTAGCGGCAAACCGTTACCTGAACTGAGCAAGGAAGCGGCCGATCGGCTGTCGGCCTACCGATGGCCGGGTAACGTGCGGGAGTTGGACAACTCGATTCAAAGAGCCTTGATACTCCAATCCGGCGGTCGCATCGCGCCCGAAGATCTGGTGTTCGAGGATGATCTCTACGGCAGCGACGGAATTTCGCCGGAGCCCGATTCATCCGCCGCCGACTCGCTGATGGGCGGCCTGCGGACCCACGAGGAAAAAATCATTCTGGATACGCTGAAGGAGCAGAACGGCAGCCGTAAATCGACTGCGGAGCGGCTGGGAATCAGCGAACGGACGCTCCGCTACAAGCTTGCCAAGATGCGCGAAGCCGGCCATCTGGCGGCCGTATAACGTTGGCGCGGATCATGCATTTATGGGCGTAGTGACAAAAAACGGGCATTACCATGAGCGAGCTCGATATCAATAAGGTTCTCACACAAATGCGCATCATGCGGGATCAGGCCCGCAGCACCGCATTGCCTACCGATAACGCGGTCGATTTTGGCACTTTGCTCAAGGATTCGATCGACAAGGTCAACGAAACTCAGCAGCAAGCCAACAAATTGGCGGAAGCGTTCGAGTCCGGCGCGACCGATGCCAATCTGTCGGAAGTGATGATCTCGCTGCAGAAAGCCAGTCTGTCGTTCCAGGCCATGGTACAGGTCAGGAACAAGCTTGTGGAGGCTTACAAGGACGTCATGAACATGCCCATGTAGTCCGGAAACGATAGCGCCAGATGGAACTCAGTCAAAGCGAAAGCAAAAACCTGGTGCCGGGCGGGCAAGCCGCGGTCGTCCAAAGCGAGAAATCGTCGCCGGTCCTCAGGACCTGGATGCGGATGCCGCGCGGCCGACAAATCGGCTTGATCGCCGCTCTCGCGTTCACGGTGGCGACGGCGATCGCCGTGCTGCTGTGGGCTAACAAAACCGAATATGCAACCTTGTTTTCCAACTTGGAGGAAAAGGAGGGCGGAGAAATCGTCGAAGCGTTGCAAAAACTCAACATACAACACCAGATCCAGCCGACGACCGGCGCCATATTGGTTCCGGCCGATCAGGTCCATGCGGTGCGATTGAAACTGGCCGGGATGGGGTTGCCCAAGGAAAGCGGTACCGGCTTCGAACTGTTGGAAAAACAGTCGGGTTTTGGCGCTAGCCAAATGGTTGAGGGCGCGCGGTATCAACGCGCTTTGGAGGGAGAGATTGCCCGTTCGATCACCACCATTCGGAATGTCAAATCGGCCCGCGTTCATCTGGCATTGCCGAAAGAATCGGTATTCGTGCGGCAAGCTAAAAAACCCAGTGCTTCCGTTATGGTCGAATTGCATTCGGGACGCGGCCTGGAGCCGGGACAAGTGGAGGCTATCGTCCATCTGGTGGCGTCCAGCGTGCCGCAGTTGGAACCCGGACAAGTTACGGTCGTCGATCAGCGGGGGCATCTGCTCAATGCCAAGGACAACGGCAATGACCTATATCCGAACGCCAAGCAATTCGACTACAAAAAGCAGGTCGAGGAGCATCTCATCGAGCGTATCGAAAACATCTTGAGCCCGGTGGTCGGCAGGGATGGGCTTCGCACCCAGGTCACCGCTGATATCGATTTCACCGTCACCGAGCGCACTCAGGAAGTCTACAACCCGGACCTGCCCGCCTTGCGCAGCGAACAGACCAACGAGGAACAAAACAAAGGCTCGGCAGTGCAGGGCGTGCCAGGAGCCCTGTCGAATCAGCCGCCGCCTGCCGGTATCGCGCCTGAAACAACTGGCGCAGCGCAACCCGGGCAAAACCCTTCGGAGCCTCCTCTCAGCACCGTCAAAAGCGCTACCCGAAATTACGAACTGGACAAGACCATCAGTCACTCCCGTCTAGGGGCGGGTGTCATCCGCCGCATCACCGCCGCGGTGGTAGTCGACTATCAGCACGTTCCACAAGGCGATAATGGGGTGACTCTCCAACCCTACAGCGAGGAAGATCTGACTCGTTTCGCCAATCTGGTGAAGGAGGCCGTAGGGTACGATGCCGCGCGCGGAGACCGGGTTACCGTAACCAACGCGGCCTTCCGCAGCGAGATCGAAACTTTGCCGGTTGCGCCGGTTTGGGAGCAGGATTGGTTTTGGTCGATCGTCAAGCAAGCGGGAGCAGCGCTAATCGTGCTCGTGCTGGTCTTCGGCGTACTTCGTCCGGCGGTGAAAGGCCTAGTGGGACGAGGCGAATCGTCCGGCGCCGATGCGAATGACATAGCGGATTCGGCTACTAAAGATGGCGCGATCGTCGATGCCCGCGAGCCACGCGAAATCTCAAAGGAGAACGAGGACGAAGAGCTGTTGATGCTGGAAGCGCCCGAAAGTCATGAAAAGCGCGTGGTTTTCGCGCAGAGGGCAGTGGATCAGGATCCAAAGCGCGTCGCGCAGGTCATCAAGAACTGGATGAACGTGAATGGCTGAAGCAGAGTCGAGCAGATTGGACGGGCCGCAGAGGGCCGCGCTGTTCTTTCTGACGGTCGGGCAGGATAGGGCGGCGGAAGTGCTCAAGCACATGTCGCCGAAAGAGGTTCAGCAAATCGGTGCGGCCATGGCTGAGCTTCGCAACATCACCATGCCAATGGTGGAAGACGTCCTCGGGAAATTCGTGGACGATATCCGCAACCAGACCGCCCTGGGCGTGAATTCGGAAGAATATATCCGCAATCTCCTTACCCAGGCCTTGGGAGCCGACAAGGCCAGCAGCGTTTGTGACCGTATCCTGTTGGGCCGCAACAGCAAGGGCCTGGAACAACTCAAATGGATGGACCCACGCGCCATCGCCGATCTGATCCGGCTCGAACACCCGCAAATCATCGCGATCATCTTGTCTCTATTGGACAGCGACCAAGCCGCGGAAACCCTCGGCTATCTCCCTGAACGGGCGCGGCCGGACCTCATCATGCGCGTGGCTACGCTCACCGGCGTACAGCCGGCGGCCCTTCGCGAGCTTGACGACATCATGGAAAGACAGCTGAGCGGGAATGCGAATGTCAAATCGTCGACACTCGGCGGCATCGAAACCGCGGCCAATATTCTCAATTTTATCGAGAGCACCGTCGAAGCCTCGATCATGGAGCAGATCAGCGAAGTCAATCCGGACCTCAGCCAAAAGATCCAGGACAAGATGTTCGTATTCGACGATCTGGTCGATATCGATGATCGGGGCATCCAGACCTTGCTTCGCGAAGTGTCGACGGATTCGTTATTGCTCGCGCTGCGCGGCGCCGATGACGCGCTGAAAGAAAAGATTTTCAGCAACATGTCGCGCCGGGCGGCAGAGATGTTGCGCGACGATTTGGAGGCCGCGCCCCCGGCCCGCTTAAGCGAGGTGGAGGCCGCACAAAAGGATATTCTAGCCATTGCAAGGCGCATGGCGGAGGCCGGCGAACTCTCGTTAGGCGGTAGCGATGAGCTCATTTAAAGGCTTCTCCGCAGAGGAGCTCGCTTCACTCGAACCGTGGAAGCTGCCGGTCATGGGCGAACCCGAAGAGGAATGTCCCGTGGTCGTGGTCGAGGAGGAAACGGACTATCCGGCGATGCCCACGGCGGAAGAAATCGAAGCGATGCAGAAGCAAGCTTACGAGGAAGCCCGCGCCGCTGGATTCAAAGAGGGTTCGGAGCAAGGCTATCGGGACGGCCGCGAAGAAGGTTACCGCCAGGGATACAACGAAGGACGCGTAAACGCGGCGTCTTTGGCCCAGCGCTTACAGGAATTGATCGACTGCTTGAGCGAACCGCTGGCCGAAGTGGGCGATCGCGTCGAGCAGGAACTGGTCGCGTTGGCGATTGCCGTCGCGAAGCAGCTCATTCGGCGAGAGCTGAAAACCGAGCCCGGCGAAATCATTGCCGTGGTGCGCGAAGCCATGGCAATCCTTCCATCCAGTGCGCGGAAAATAGCGCTTCACTTGCATCCGGACGATGCGGAGCTGATTCGGTCTACACTCGCGCTGGACGAATTGGGGCCACGCTGGAAGGTCGTCGAAGATCCGCTCTTGACCCGTGGCGGCTGCCGGGTAACGACCGACACGTCTTACATCGACGCCACAGTCGAAAAACGCCTCGCATCGACAATCGCACGTTTATTCGGCGGCGAACGGGACGAGGATCGGTCATGACCAATCTCGCTCCGGCACCTAGACTCAAGGAATTGTGGGCCGCGAAACTGGCCAGTTACCGCGCGCGTCTCAACGAGCCGCCGGAATTGCTGGTGGAAGGCAAGCTGAGCCGTATGGTCGGCCTCACCCTTGAGGCAGTCGGCTGCCGAGCGGCCGTCGGAGCTCGTTGCCTGGTCAAGACAGCGCATGGAAACGGCGTGGAAGCGGAAGTTGTCGGTTTCGCAGGAGAGCGGATTTATTTGATGCCGACCGGCGATATCCAGGGTTTGGAGCCGGACTGCCGGGTCATACCGCTGACCAAAACCTCTTCCGTGCGAGTGGGCTTCGGTTTGCTCGGACGGGTGTTGGACGGGGCCGGCAAGCCATTGGACGGCAAGGGGCCTGTGCAGAGCGATTGCTCGATGCCGCTGACCGGGAGCGCGATCAATCCGCTGGCGCGGAAGCCGATCCGCGAGCCCTTGGATGTCGGGGTCCGCGCAATCAACGCCTTGCTCACTGTCGGCCGGGGACAGCGGCTCGGATTGTTTGCGGGAACGGGCGTTGGCAAGAGCAATCTGCTCGGCATGATGACCAAATACACGAATGCCGATGTAGTGGTGGTGGGCCTGATCGGCGAGCGGGGCAGAGAGGTTAACGAGTTCGTGCAGAAAATTCTGGGCGAAGAAGGACGCGCCAAGGCCGTCGTAATCGCAACCCCGGCGGATTACCCGCCTTTAATGCGAATGCACGGCGCTTTGTTGGCCACGAGCATAGCCGAGTTTTTTCGCAATCGAGGTCTCGATGTCCTGCTCTTGATGGATTCGCTGACCCGCTTTGCGCAGGCGCAACGCGAGATCGCTCTGGCGATCGACGAGCCGCCCGCCACCAAGGGCTATCCTCCCTCGGTATTCGCAAAACTGCCGCAACTCGTGGAGCGGGCGGGAAACGGGAACGAAGGGGAAGGGTCGATCACTGCCTTCTATACCGTGCTCGCCGAAGGCGACGATGCCAACGACCCCATCGCCGACGCGGCGCGCGGAATACTGGACGGCCATATCGTGCTGTCGCGTGCCTTGGCTGACTCCGGGCATTATCCTGCCATCGATATCGAAGCCTCGATCAGCCGCGTGATGACGGACATTGCCGATGATCGGCATATGCAACTTGCCAGGCGTCTAAAACGCCTATACTCCCTCTATCAACAAAATCGCGATCTGATCACCGTGGGGGCCTATCACAAGGGATCCGATCCGCGTATCGATGAAGCCATCGCCATGAATCCAGGCATCATGAGTTTTCTGCAACAGGATCTGCACGAGGCGGTCGGCTTCGAACGAAGCCTCGACGATTTGGAAAAATTATTGGGCGCATCCGCGTAACGACATCCGGCATGCCTCACAACTTCAGAAAACGGGACTAAGGTATGAAACGATCGAAGCGCTTGAGCCCGGTTTTGGAGCTCGCCGAATCACGGGAGAAACAAATGGCTCAAATTTTGGGGGAAAGCCAAAAAAAGGTGGAATCCGCGCGGCGAAATCTCGATAGTCTCATGACGTTCCGCGACAATTATTCAGCCCAGTTTCAACGATCCGGAAACGCGGGCCTCGGAACTCGTCAGTTGATCGAGTACCGGATGTTTCTGGCCAAGATCAATACCGCAATCGCCGACCAAGAAAAGGCCGTTCATGCGGCGCAAGCAGAGCTTCAGAATCGCCAAGCCGAATGGGAAGCGGCGCGCAAGCGAAGTCTGGGCATCAAGAAAGTTTTCGAGCATTCGCTTAGGGAAGAGACGCGCATGGAGGAAAAGAAACAGCAAGCGGAGCAGGATGAGAGAGCGGGCCGCCGCTCAAGCGGCGGCACCTTGACCGTATTCATATGATTTCGATTCAGCATTCTGGCATTCGATTTGCTGACCATGGTCATGCGAACTCGGAATTTATGACATGAACATCAATACTTCTATTACTTCAGTGTCGGCCGCGCCGACTTCCATTCTTGAATTGGTCCAGCTTGTCGGCAATACCTCGCCGGAAAGCAAAGCGGACCCGGCCGCCTTTCTCGCGGCGCTGGTCAGGCAATTTGAAGCGATGAAGGGGAACACAGGATCCAATGGGACCGGAGAAAGTCCTGAAATCGCCGCCGCGGAAACGAACGAAACAGGCGCGGATCCGCTGCAGGAGCTTCTCCAGTATGTATCCAATCTCGAAGCATTTTCCGATCGGCAGTTCCAAGACTATTCGGGTGCTGAAGTGCCCGGCGGCAACGGCTTGCCGGCGGAAGGCAATTCGTTGCCTAAGACCGTGCCGCCTGATGAGGATCTGGAGTCTGAAAACGAAAACCGTGCGGCCGATTCGCTGTTGGCGGCACTCGCCGCCCATGGGATTCCGTTGACGTCCTCTCAACAGGCGGAATCTTTAGGTTCTGAGAGTGCAGAAGCATTCACCTCGCAGGACGAACTCATTCATACGAGCCAAGAGCTCCGGACCAGCGAGTTAGCCGATCATGGTGAATCCCGTTCGGACGACAACCTTGGCGTAGGGCTGCGCGGCGAGCAATTCTTCTATCAATCCCAAGGCGAAGAAAAGGGGTTGACGCCTGCAGAAAAGAGCTTATCCGGAATGGCGTCATCTGGAGTCGAAGAGCCGGATGCGCTCCTGGCGCAATTGCTTACCGCTGAATCGGACGGTCAGGATTCGACCAAGCGTGGAGCCGGTGAAAGTCTCTTTTCGCAGTTCGACAAGTACATGTCACCGCCGACCGCCGTTCCCGCCGAGGGAGTCCAAAACTCGATCGAGACCGGTTTTCCGTTACAAGCGGTTCCTTCGGCATCTCAGCTCACCACGGTTGTTGCCAACGATTCGATACCGGCATTGGATAAGCCTTTGAATCAAGCTGGATGGCAGGAAGGACTGGGAGAACGCATCCTATGGATGACCGATAAAGGTCTGCAGACGGCCGAAATCAGGCTCAATCCTGCACACTTAGGACCTCTGGAAATCCGTATCCAGATCGATCAAGACCAAGCGACGGTCCATTTCGCGACCCATCACGCTTCAGTTCGGGAGGCCATCGAGGCCGCTGTACCCAAGCTACGCGAAATGCTCGGCGCTCAGGAGATTGCGCTGGCCGACATCAATGTAACGGCTCCGTCGGGATTGTCCGATGAAAGAGGGCAGCCCTTCGATTTCAATCAACAGTCAAGTTTTGGCGATCGGAGCCAGCCTTTTTCGGAGCATGTTTCGACTCAAGAGGAAAATGGCCCCACAGACTCAGATCGAGGCACGGCGGTTAACGGCTTACTCAACTTATACGCATGAATCTTATTGTGCCTTTGCCGTTACGCAACAAAGAAGGCCGAGTGTCGGTTGTGGGGACGTCGGCTCGGCTCAGAAAAATGTCGAGAATCCGATCCGTAATGCCGATCGATTCAAAGTATATTCACGGCTATCGTTCTCTCTCACAGCAATTCATTGACTTGTAAGCTCACGGCGATCGCATTACAATCGCTCGTTCTGGTTGGCGGCTCAAAAGGCCGCCACTCCTTGCCTTACCGTCGTGTGCGGAAGGCTGTTTAACCCATAAGGAGCATACATGCGACATTATGAGATCGTTTTTATGGTTCATCCGGACCAAAGCGCGCAAGTCCCCGCCATGCTGGATCGTTATCGCACCATGATCGAGTCCAGTGATGGAAAAATCCATCGCCTGGAAGACTGGGGGCGTCGCCAATTGGCCTATCCCATCAATAAGGTTCATAAAGCACACTATGTGTTGATGAACATCGAATGCGACCAGCAGACCCTTGATGAACTGGAGAGCGGGTTCCGCTTTAATGATGCCGTTTTGCGCAGCTTGACGGTTCGTCGTGAAGAGCCGGTAACCGAACCCTCGCCGATGGCAAAAGCCGGCCAGTCCGAACCCGAAGCGGAACGAGGCGAAGAAGTCGCCGCGAACGCCGACGAAGAGGGTGGCGACGAAGCCGAGGCTTCATCGGATACCTGAGGCTGCAAGCCAGTTTCAGGTCGCGTACGACAACCTTAATCAAGAAATAGGTCTTCTATGGTTCGCCAATTCAAGCGTAAGAAATATTGCAGATTTACCGCCGAGGGCGTTAAAGAGATCGATTACAAAGATCTCGACGTACTGAGGGAATATATCTCGGAGACAGGCAAAATCGTCCCGAGTCGGATTACGGGAACAAAGGGAAAATACCAAAGGCAACTCGCCACTGCTATCAAGCGGGCTCGTTTTTTGGCGCTGTTGCCGTATACCGACGCCCACAAATAAGTGAGTTTAGTTCCGGCGGAAGCGCGGCCTGATTATGCGCACGTTGGCCGCTTTTATCATGAGAGGAAGGGTGCAAGCCGTATTTGCGGCCTGCACCCTGGCTCTCGTATCTTGGGTCGTTCCGTTTCTTAGCCTATTAGCTGCGGCAGCCGTAGGCCTCCCCACACTGCGAAAAGGCGTATACGAGGGTGGCCTTATAATGGCGGCATCCATCGTGGTTTTGGGTGCTCTAGGCGGGGCTCTTATCGGCAGCATGGCCGATGCGGTTGGTTACGGGCTTCTCCTTTGGGTTCCGATGTGGCTAACAGCAGCGATTCTCCGAGAATCGGGCAAGCTATCGACCGCTTTGGGATTTGTGTCGATCATGGGCATTCTCATGGTGACCGCGGTCTATTGGCTTCATCCGGATCCTTCGTCCATTTGGATGGAAGGTTTGGAACGGTTTTTCAAACCGTTGATGGATGGCGCTTCTCCGGACTTGGATGCGGATCAGCTCTGGAACGACTTCTCGGCGGTGGCCGCACGTTACATGACCGGGATCGTGTCCGCTAGCCTGGTGATTAGCCTGATGCTGGGTTTATTGATCGCCCGATGGTGGCAATCAGCGCTTTTTAATCCGGGCGGATTCCGTTCAGAATTCATAGAACTCCGTATGCACGCGGCATTTCCCTATTCCGGGATAGGGGCGCTGATAGTCGCTGTTACGGCGAATGGAGGAATGGCGGAGCTCGCTTTGAATTTGAGCCTTCCGCTTTTCGCGCTATTTCTGTTGGTTGGCTTTTCGGTGCTTCACGCATTGGTATCCCGCAGCAAATCGTGGAAAGCTTGGCTAGTCGGAACTTATGTAGCGCTGTTATTCATTCCTTATATTATCGTGCCAATCGCATTAGTCGGGTTGAGCGACCTTTGGTTTGATTGGCGAGAAAGGCTATCGCCAAGCTGAGCTGAACTATTGCTGTCATTATTAGAACGCTAAAAACTATCGAGGCATTCGACGATGGAAATTATTCTTTTAGAAAAGATTGCGGGTCTAGGGAATCTCGGCGACAAAGTTGCCGTCAGACCCGGTTATGGCCGGAATTATTTGATTCCACAGGGCAAGGCGGTCGCGGCTACTGCCGAAAAATTGGCTGAGTTCGAGAAAAGACGTGCCGAGCTCGAGAAGAAAGCCGCTGCGGACTTGGCTGCGGCTCAAGCTCGAGCCGAGGCTATTGGTAAACTAGCCGTAAAGATCGCTCAGAAAGCGGGCGAAGAAGGACGGCTATATGGCTCCGTCGGCACAAAAGATATCGCCGAAGCAGTGACGGCCGCCGGCGTGAGCATTCAGAAACACGAAGTACGCTTACCGTCGGGCCCTATCCGCCAAGCGGGCGATTACGAGATCACCGTGCAGCTGCACGGCGATGTCGTAGCCAGTGTGGCGCTCTCGATTGTCCCTGAATAAAGCCGAAGCGCGTCCACATGGCCTGTAAAGCCATGTGGACCCTCGCCCCCTGCTAGCCTAGTGAGGCTAATCTACTCAGCGCTGTTCTATTTCCTTGCGCCAGCCATCCTTGCGCGCCTCTTCTGGCGGGCCCGTAAGGAGTCAACTTACTCCCAGCGCTGGCTCGAAAGGCTGGCCGTCTATGATTCCGAGCCGGAATCCGGCGTGATTTGGTTCCACGCCGTTTCCGTCGGCGAGGCCGAAGCCGCGTTTCCTCTGATTCGTGCGGTTAAAGATCGTTTTCCGGCAAGTACCATACTCGTTACGGCGACAACACCGACGGGTTCCGCGCGAATAAAAGATGTTTTAGGCGAAACAGCAAAGCATGTTTATTTGCCTTATGACTTACCCGATTGCGTAAATCGGTTTATCCGGCATTACAGTCCGATACTCGCGGTCGTGTTGGAGACGGAAATCTGGCCGAATCTATATCGCGTCTGCGGACTGCGAGACATACCCCTCGCCATTGTTAACGGTCGCCTATCCGAAAAGTCGGCGCGCGGTTACCTCAAGCTTCGTTCCCTAACGCGCGAAAGTTTATCTCACGTCCGGTTGATCGCCGCTCAGACACCGGAGGACGCCAGACGATACGTGGCGATCGGTGCAGATCCGAATTCCGTTGCCGTAACCGGCAACATCAAATTCGACACGGAACTCCCGACCGAAGCGCAAGATCGAGCCAAAGCTCTGCGAGACACGCTTTTCGGTAAACGCCCGATTTTTATCGCGGGTAGTACACACCCCGGCGAAGAAAGCCAAATTCTAAGCGCTTTCGACAGGCTTCGTAGCCAATTCCCTGAACTGTTACTGGTGCTCGCGCCACGACATCCCCACCGCATCGCCGATGTCGTTGCGGAGTGTGAAAAGATGGGCCTGGGGATCCGGCTCAGGAGTGAGAGTGAGCCTTGTGACGAATCCATCGACGTCTTCTTGCTCGACACACTGGGGGAATTGCGCGTTTTTTACGCCGCTTCCGATGTTGCCTTCGTCGGTGGCAGCTTGGCGCCCATCGGTGGCCACAATGTGCTCGAACCGGCCATTGCAGGGGTGCCGGTCTTGTTCGGCCCACACATGTTTAATTTCGCCGATATCGCTTGCAAGCTCAAAGAGAGCGGCGGAGGAATCGAAGTGAAGAACGTTGAAGAGTTAGCCCTTTGGACAGGGCGCCTGCTAACTGACGAATGTCTTCGTAGCGAGGTCGGCGAAAATGGGAAACGCTTCGTTTCGTCGAATCAGGGAGCTGTGGATCGAATAGTCGAACAACTCGGTTTGTTGATCAGCAATCCTTAGTTCAATCGCCCGCCAGCGGTGCCGGGCGCCCGATAAAATAGCCCTGTGCCATATCGACGCCCAACTCGCCGAGCGCAACAAGAGTAGCTTCGTTCTCCACGCCTTCGGCGATCACCTCGATATCGTTCCCATGGGCAAGTGTCGTGATAGCCGAGACGAAGGCTCGATCCTGCGGGTTATCGATTAGGTTGGTCACATAACTCTTGTCGATCTTCACGAATTTCACCGGTAGATGTCTCAAATAAGAGAAAGAAGCGAACCCCGCGCCGAAGTCGTCTATCGCGAAACGGAAGCCCAGAGTGGCGAGATCTTCCATGATTTCTTTTGCTGTACCGAAGTCGGCGATGGCGGCCGTCTCGGTGATCTCGAAGATTAATTGCTCGGGCTTTAACACGTTGTTTTTTAGGGCCGATTTTAAAGCCACCGTCCAATCGCGATTGGTCAACGCGGAGCCTGAAAGATTCACATGGACAGCTCCCGCGGGAGCCCGTTCAGCAAATTCGGTTAGCAATCGTATGTTTGCTTCAACGGCATAGCGGTCGATTTCGTTGATTAGACCCGTAAGCTGAGCGAATTCGAGAAACTCTGCTGGCGCGACCAATGAGCCGTCAATCCGTTTCAGACGTATTAATGATTCGAAAAAGCGGATTTCACGCCCCTTGATGACGGCAATCGGTTGATAATGAAATACGAGCCGGCGCGCCGTAAGCGCTTCCTGGATGGCCTGTTTCCACAACGTCCGTTCGCTGATACGCTGCTTGGATTGATCGTCATAAGAAAATAAATGGACCCGGCCGCGACCGCGATCTTTCGCTTGATACATCGCGAGATCGGCATTCGCCATGACCTCGTCCATCACGGTTCCATGCTCGGGAATCATGGCGATACCGATGCTTGCCGAAATCCGGAAGATTTTTTGCTGGATTTTGAGCGGTTGTTCGGTGAGTCTTTGATTCAGAAGATTGGCGAATGCCAATGCACCTTCCGCGGTCTGACTAGGCATGAGAATGGCGAACTCATCGCCTCCCAGTCTCGCTGCGATATCAGTCTTGCGCACGCGATTTTTCAGTTCCTGCGCGATTTTTCGAAGTAGGGCGTCACCGGCGAGATGCCCGCTGGTGTCATTGATGTCCTTGAAGTGGTCAAGATCAAAAAGAAGGATGGCGGCTCGCGTGCTGTTTCTATCCGCTTCGATAAATTGACGCTCTAATTCCTGTTGGAAACGGTGACGATTATATAGGCCGGTCAACGGGTCATGGTTCGCGAGCCAAATCATACGGTTTTCCGCTTCGACTCTATCCGTAACGTCGAGACCGACCGACAGAATCGCAATGCCCTCCGGGTTATTTTCATGGAGCCGGGTGTGCACCCAGACCACGAAGCGGCGCGTCCCGTCTTTACACAGTAATTCCGCCTCGTGCTGCAGACGTTTCCGTTGCCCATTCCATAATCCGAGCAGTGCCTGCTCCAAATCGTCCCCGATTTTGCTTTCCAAAATTAAGGAAAGAAAATCCTTGCCGCTAAGGTCGCTTTGGCTATAACCGGTAATCTGTATGACAAAGTCGTTAGCAGTAAGAATTCGCCCTTGACTTGTTTGGGTCAGGATAATGACCTGCGCAGTGTCCAATAGCCCTTGAACGAAATCGCGCTCGGCGGCCAGTTCGGTGGTCTTGTGCGTTATTGCCTGTGCTTGCTCCTCAAGTTGGTGGGACAGAGTCAATGCTGTTGCACTCAGAATCGTGATTTCATCGTTGAGTCCGGATGCCCGATGGGCAAGCCGCTGTCGAGCTTCCTTATAGGCGCCTTGTGCCAACATCGGTAGGGTGTCGGCCAGCCGGCGAAGCTGACGGATCGGCAGGCGCATTAATAGAAGCAACAGCAGCTCAGCCGTTAAGAGGCTCAAACCGCTCAGCAAAATACCGTCACGGGCAGCTCGCCTAATGTGACTCACCTGAGCGGTGACGTCGCTTATCATCAGAACCGATCCTTCCGCTTGAAGCAGATTCTTCAACGGCATGACATCGATCGCATAGTAGCGTCCTTTCCAAGTATGAATGTCCTCACTCGCCATAACCGGATTAGGTAAACGCTCGGACAGCTGCTTCAGAAATGGAGCGAGGAGGTCCAAGTGGGTGAGGGCGGCTATCCTCATAGACCACTTAGGGATAGAGTAGGCATTGTCTTCCGTGCCATTCGCGATCAAGATCCCCAGGTCTGAACCGGTCAATGAGCGGTGTTCGACTACGAGCTGCGCGATAGATTGGGTAAGACTGAACACGCCAACGACCTGTCCCTGGGACAAAACCGGTTGGTATGCGTTTAGAGTGCAATGTTGGGCGCACGACAACAACGACAAGGGCTTTTCTTCCTTGAATACCTGTAAAACCGTAGCTTGCTCTTCTGGACGCGGCGCCTGCGCCGGCGCAGGAGTACCCCCCCATTGCCAGAATCGCTGTGCATTCGGCTTAAACAATGCAAGACGCTCGATGTCCAGATCGTACTGAAAATCGTTGAAAACGTTAGCGGCTTGCCGTAATCCCGCATAGTCCTCTCCGGTCAAAGCAGAAGCAAAGCCGCCGACCGAGGCTAGCAAAGAGCCGATTTGCTGCAAACGGGAAGTCGAACGGTCCAGCAAGTCTTGAACTTGTCTGCTTAGCAAACGTCTATCGAGTTGGCGCTGCTCCTGAAATTGGTACTCGAGATAGAAATAATTCAGAATGGCGAAGGCGCTGCCAATTCCGACGATCATGATGCTGAGAAACAAAAAACCTTTCCAAAAGAGGCTCAGGAAGGGTGATCGTGGTTTGGAACTAGCCCGAGCCTGCCCAGCCGAAAGACGCGCCGGATATGATTTCGGTCTGGCAGTACTACCGAATTCGGGTCCGTTGAAAATTTTTCGAAGTGCCAAGATTTTGAACTGAATTGAGAGAACGGGCTTAGGCGTTTATCCGGATAACCTTTTTTCAGTATAACCCATGTAATGATAATCAATCGTTTGCCGCCTCGCTCTTTCGTGACGAATGGAAGTACAAGTCACCTGTGAGCAACTGGGATGGCTAGGATTCAGCCGCCTCGTTTATACTCTTGTACTGATCAGACGATTTTTACGGAAAGCTCATGAAGATATCTGTTCAGGCTGTGGTTTTATCTGGAGGGGCCGGTACTCGATTATGGCCATTTTCACGGGAAGCTTACCCAAAACAATTTCTCCCGCTTGTCGGAGATAAAAGTCTCTTTCAGGAAACGATTTATCGGGTCATTAGCATGGGCGCTCAGGAGGGCCAGTTAGAGTTACTGTCGCCCTTGGTCGTCTGCAACGAAATGCACCGGTTTATCGTGGCAGAGCAGCTTAGACAGATGGGCTTGGACCGAAGCGCTATTCTTCTTGAGCCTATCGGAAAAAATACCGCGCCGGCAGTGACTCTTGCAGCTTTGTACGCTTTAGAGGATGAGTGCGATCCCGTTTTGGTGGTATTACCCTCCGATCATCACGTAGAAAATGTCGCAGAATTTCAGGCGCGAATGTCGAAAGCCGTGGAACTGGCTGCCAAAGGTGACATCGTCACGTTCGGCATAGTGGCTCAAAAGCCGGAAACAGGCTTTGGTTATATTCGGCGCGGGGCTGACATTGAGCAGGGCGTATTCGTTCTAGATGGGTTTACGGAAAAACCGGATGCCAAAACGGCTGCCGATTATCTCGCGTCCGGCCGCTATTTCTGGAACAGTGGGATATTTATCATGCGGGCCGGAATCTGGCTTGACCAAATTAGTCGTTGCCAGCCTGCAATCTTTGACGCTTGCAAGGCGGCATTGTCGGCCAGCAAACGTGACGGTGATTTCATACGTGTCGACAAGGACGCATTTGCACAATGTCCTAGTGACTCGATCGATTACGCTGTCATGGAAAAGCTGAACACCGCGGCGGAGGAGGTGCCTAGAGGCGTCGTATTGGCGCTGGACGCGGGTTGGTCGGATCTTGGATCGTGGCCGGCGCTCAGCGAAGTGAAGCCTGCGGATGATTCCGGCAACGTCGCGATCGGCGATGTCTTTCTCAAAGATACGAGAAACTCGTTGCTGTATTCGCAGAACCGTTTTTTGGCCACGGTCGGTATAGAAGACGTTGTAGTGATCGAAACCACGGATGCTGTTTTAGTGGCCCACAAAGATAGAGCTCAGGATGTTAAGTCGATCACGGAGTATCTCAAGAAAGCCAATAGATCGGAGCACGTGTTCCACGCGAAAGTTCACAGGCCCTGGGGTGATTATGAGTCGATCGATAACGGCTCTCGTTATCAGGTAAAACGCCTTACGATTAAGCCTGGCGCGACTCTCTCGCTACAGATGCATCACCATCGCGCGGAACATTGGATCGTCGTCAAAGGCACGGCGCAAGTGACGCGCGGTGAAGATACCTTTCTTCTCACCGAAAACGAGTCCACTTATATCCCGCTCGGCATTAGGCATCGCCTTGAAAATCCGGGCACAATTCCTTTGGAAATCATTGAAGTACAATCCGGAAGTTATCTCGGCGAGGACGATATCGTTCGGTTCGAAGACCGATACCATCGCCTCGAATCTTAAATAATCTACAGACTCTATATAAATTATTCACGTATGACGCTTCACTGCGGAATCGTGGGTTTGCCGAACGTCGGCAAATCCACCTTGTTTAATGCACTGACAAAAGCAGCCATTGCGGCGGAAAATTATCCTTTTTGTACCATCGACCCAAACGTCGGCGTGGTTCCCGTACCGGATCCCCGATTGGACGCACTGGCCGAAATTGTAAAGCCGGAGCGCGTTGTACCGACGACCATCGAATTTGTCGATATTGCAGGCCTGGTAGCCGGCGCGTCTAAAGGGGAGGGGTTGGGAAACCAATTCCTCGCGCACATTCGAGAGACCGATGCCATTGCCCATGTCGTCCGCTGCTTCGAAGACGAAGATGTTGTGCATGTGGCAGGAAAAGTCGACCCCATTTCGGATATCGAAATCATCAACACAGAGCTGACTTTGGCTGATCTAGCTACGGCCGATAAAGCTTTGCAGCGTGTATCGAAATCGGCGAAATCCGGAAGCAAGGAAGATTTAGCAAAGAAGCAGCTGATTGAGAAATTGCTGGAACATCTCGATTCCGGTCAACCGGCACGAACTCTGCCGATGGAGGAAGAGGCCAGAGCGTTTGTTCGCGACCTGCATCTTCTTACGATGAAGCCGACGATGTACATCGCCAATGTACGCGAGGATGGATTCGAAAATAATCCCTACTTAGACCAAGTACGCGCCTTCGCAGAAAAGGAGGGGGCTGTGGTCGTGCCGGTTTGTGCAGCTTTCGAAGCTGAAATAGCGCAACTGGAAGATGATGAGAAAGGAGACTTTTTAAAGGAAATGGGATTGGAAGAACCGGGCTTGAACCGTGTCATTAGAGCCGCGTATCGACTGCTCAACCTGGCGACTTACTTTACGGCCGGAGTTAAGGAGGTACGGGCTTGGACCATCCCGATCGGAGCGACGGCTCCCCAAGCTGCGGGTGTAATTCACACGGATTTCGAACGCGGCTTCATTCGCGCCGAAGTCATTGCATACGATGACTTCATCGGCCATCGAGGCGAACAAGGCGCCAAAGATGCTGGAAAGTGGCGCCTCGAGGGAAAGGACTACGTCATGCACGATGGTGATGTAGTTCATTTCCGCTTCAACGTTTGAGTCTTAATTTAGTAAACGGCATTAGTCATCGAGGCACGCGATAGCAGTGTCGATCGATCTGTTTGTTGGAAGCGGTTCAGAAATGGGAGCCGCTTTCAACACTATGTATTTAGCCCGTGGCTTCTGATTTAACATAATATACATTATGCGTAATTAGCTTAATGGTAATCCGTCACTTACACCGGCGGTTCCGCTGGTTACGGTCATTCGTCCTTCAAACAATAACAACGAGAGGACAACATGAACGAGTTTTATTGTGTGCGCGCTAAGACGGGTTTCCAGTGCCCCAAGAAGGCCGCCGCGTTCCTGGGGGTGTCGGTCTGGACCGTGAAGAACTGGGAACGATCCGGCGCACCCGTCGCGATCATCAAACTGTTTCGGCTGATAGCCCAGGATCTCGGCTGAATCGGTAAGGATTGGGAAGGCTGTTACATCGCGGAGGACCGCATCATCGGCCCAGGACGGGCCTTCATCACGCCCGGCATGACCGGGCCTATCCGTACCTCGAAAGCGAACTGGAAGGACGCCGAGCCACCGATTTAGATCGTTGGAACCGTCGCCAGCGCTGGCGGCGTTGGCTCAACGAAGGCCGGGAACTGGTTTCCAACACCGAAACGCCCAATTTAGGCCAAGAGTGCCACCCATAGCACTAAGTCCGGGTTATTACTACTGACCCGAACTTCCCAAACTCGGACCAAAGCAGCTGAGGCTTACATCCTCAAGTTACCGAACAAACGCCGTGTTAGGTTTGCTTCTTATGTTTTGCGGAACCATGGCCTATATGTTCAGATAATGGTTGCTCAACAGCTAGAACAACCTCGCCCGTATCGGTATTAATTACCAGCTCTTTGTAATAATCATTCTTGCGGTCAATAATTCGTTCCTTTTCCATTAGATGTCCTGCTTCGCTAAATTCCTGGCCACGAAGTGCCTCGTGATCATATTTGCCTCGCCCTCTCTTCCCAATGCGCGAAACCCCTTTTGCGGCGACACGACCAACCTCAGCCTTGGCGGAGACGCCCACGAGTTGAACCGTTACATCTGATGAGTCTGTGTCTGTGTTGACTGCTAGATCCTTATCGATATGTTTGTCTATGAAATCCATAACCATTTCCAGTAGGCCTTTCATTCCAATCGCGAGATGGTGAACATTTTTGGCCAAGTCGTAAATTTCGTCATACTTGAAGGTCTTGGTCTCCAGCCCAAATGGAGAACCGTCGAATGAGTGACGGACAAACTTAATTGTTTGATCGTCATTGGCCTCCGTTAAATGACCGTGAATGAACCAATTACGAAATTTCGCGGCAGATTCTAACTGCTCTAGGACAGGGAGATACGGGGAGGCCCACTGCATAGTTTCTAGTCGCGTGAAACTCGCGCGCAGGTATGCTGCTTTCCGTCCAAATGCGCGAGGCCTGTACTTTTCTATGATCTTTCCATGAAAAAAGGTGTGGAAATAAGCAACTAACGCGTCAATAAGAAATTCGAGGTGGGCCCACTGCAACGTCACCTGACCAATGCATTCAGCAATGGCTTTTTTTCTTCTTACTTGCAGGCTTTCGCTCGTCATGTCATTCCTGATAATTCGATTATTCAACGTCTTCAACGAGACTGTAGAAAAACTCTGCTTTCGCGAATTTTAGGGTCTGTAGCTCATTGATTGTTCATTTTGAGTTTAGCGTTTTCCTACACCTTCAATGTGCGCCCTTAAAGGGCCGAGGAAAGTGCGCAGCGCTTTCCTCGGCCCCTATCTCGAAGGCATCGCTAGGGCCGTTGGGGGCAAATCTCTTCCAACTAAAACCCCGATAAAAAAATATGATTTACCACCAGATTCATACGGAATAAACTGAGCCGACAGAGGAAACTGACCAAGCGCGCCAATCGATCCCGTCATGGAGTAAATTCTTGGTCGCCAACGGAAGTTCGTCATAACCAACGATCGGCCGTTAATTTTCAGTTACGTAACGATTCGACTTCAGGTTGGAAATCTCAAGTCGCGCATCATTCAACAGCTTAATTACATCCGCCAACTCGCTTTGAACCTGGATCAGTTCCCGCTGCACCGATTCAAGCTCGGCTTTCATCCGCTCAACTTCATGCCCACCAGTCCCCTTCCCTTTTTCGTCACGTAACGCCTGTAATTCGGCCTGCCTCTTGGCTCGCCATTCCGCCTGTCGCCGCGCATTGGTTTTTGCTTGACCAGTTGCAGGACGCCCCCGTCGACGTTGCAAGGGGGCACTTTTAACGGGCTGCTTATCAGTCTGGTCTTTCATTTCTCGTTACTAACGGTATTTAGCGAAGGCAGTTCTATTATAGTTACGTAACAACTAATTTCAAATATTTTTCATTACGTAACACCTATCGTTTACCGCAGTTGCGACGTCGGACAGGAAGAGACGAAATGCGCCGATATCCAGCCCGAGCAGTAGAACTCGGAGCGTGAAGCCTTGTTGTGACAGCAAGAAAATCGGAGAAACTCCAATGCCAGGAAAAATCCGATCGGGAGCGGAGGAGGCGCCGGTTAAAACGTTTTTTAGTGAGAGGGACAGCTTGGATGCTCGAAGCGCGGAACTCCCCCGCAAATCGAGTGGGCGTTCGTTATCGGCAAATCCCGATGACGCCACGCTCCGAAAGCGATCGCAGGATCTCAGCGCCATGGCAGGCTAAAGCTTGAGGATCTGAATGCCCGATTTCCGCTGCCAACTTGAAGAGGCAATCGATCCCCCGCATCTCTTCTTCTTGTTGAAGAATCTGCAGGAGCCGGCACGTTACGGGGCTAATTTCCAAGAATTTCACCGTATCGGCACGGTCGCGATACACGACAAGACAAGTGGGCTGGTCCGGAGGTTCGCTCGGCTGCTGCCCCGGGCCGATTTTGTGTACGGGGAATTGGTAAACCAAAGGCCAGGCAAGTTCCGACAGGTGGAACGTTTGCTCCAGCGGGTCATCAGCCGAGTCGATATTTCCTTGTGGCACCTCGCCTTCAGCGATGACTAAAGCCAACTCGGTCCACTCGTAATGCGCGAGTTCCAGCAAATATGGCGGATCGCTAGGGCGGCTTATGTATTCATTCTGGAGATAATCCAGAAATTCTTCGGCTATTTCGGCAAAGTATGGCGTTTTACTTCGATGCCTTGCATAGAACGCCTGAACTAAAGCAAGCCAATCAGTCTTGCTCAAGATACTCTTGAGCACCGGAAAACCAGTTGCGAGAAAGTTCTCGATGTTGTTGAAGAACAGTTCTCGGTAAACCTTCATCCGTTCCGGCGCGGGTCCGCACGGAGGTGGATTTTGATGTGGTTCACGAATATATGCGGCAAACGCATATTGTATCTGTTGGAATGGAGCGATCTCGTTAGCCATAACGCCGAACAGGTTGCGACGATGCAGCCGTCTGAAGCGCTCGAATCCGTTGAACTTCAGAAAGAAGTTCGGATAAAGCAGGAATGTTGAAATCCCGCTCTAAAAGAGTCGGAAACACGCCGAATTTCTCATAAGCCATGCTCAGCAATCGCCAAACCGGGTCTATAACGGTCGCGCCGTGGGTGTCGACCAGAAAATCAACCGCCTCGACGTAGTGCCCCGCTACATGGGCATAGGCGATACGATGCGCCGGTATCGCGCTCAAAAACGCTTCCGCATCGTAGCCGTGGTTAACGCTGTTGACATAAATATTATTGATGTCGAGCAGCAGGTCGCAGTCAGCTTCTTCAAGCACCGCGTTGAGGAAATCGATTTCTTCGAGCTCTTTGCCCGGTGCGGCGTAATAGGAAATGTTTTCGATCGCTATCCGCCGCTCGAGAATCTCTTGAGTTCTGATGATGCGCTCAGCTGTGTATTTGACCGCTTCTTCCGTAAATGGAATCGGCATGAGGTCGTACAGATGGCCGTCATCTCCACAGTAACTCAGATGTTCGCTGTACAGGCGAATATGATGCCGGTCGAGGAAAGTCTTGAGCTCGGTGAGAAATTCTTCGTCAAGCGGCGCAGGACCACCCAGCGACAGGGATAATCCGTGACAGACGAAGGGAAACCGCTCGGTTAAGGTTCGTAGCTGTTTTCCGAGCTTCCCCCCTATTCTCATCCAATTTTCCGGTGCGATTTCGTAAAAATCGACCGATTCCGGCGGATGCTCGGTAAGCGGGCCAATGAAGGCCCGCCTAAGACCGAGCCCGGCGCCTTGGATGGCGAAATTCTTCATGTTCCCCGGAGGGTGGCAACACGAAGTCGCTTATTGTGGTTTCGTTTCCGTGCTGGGAGGCTGCGCTTGATCCGTTTTCATACCTGCACATTTGCCTTCCATTGCTTTTTTCTCCTGCTCCTGGCTTTGTTTTTTCATGGCGCCGCAATTCATTTCCTGGGATTTCATCATTTGCCCGCCGCATTTCCCCTCGCCGCATACCATTTCTTTTTGCTCCTTGCCGGCCTCTGCCACCTGCAGATAGCCACTATCCAAGTCTTTAATTCCAAATGGGTTTTCGGACGCATTAGCGACAGCGGACAAGGATGTTACGACAGCGGCTCCCATTACGGTTTTTAATACTCTTTTGCTCATTGCCTCTTATTCCTCTCAATCGATTTCGAATTGTCGAGCGCCACGCGCGCCAAACTGTTAGACATCAGGATTCAACAAAGCGGCAGGTCATTCTCCAGGACGGCACGTGCCGGGACGATATCTCCGTGTCAGACTTTGTTAAGTCCGTTATTCTCACACAATAAGCGAAAATTGTGCACTCTATCAGCCCTGAACCGCCGCCTTTTTCCTAAGCTGACGGTGCCAATTGGCCATCACGTTTCTCAGTTGCTGATGAAAATCTCGAAGTAATAAAGGGAACTGTGGCCGGAATGATATGGTCAGCAACTGAGCATTGAGCTATTCTCTCGATTCCATAATTCTCGATAAAGCAGACGCCTTAAAGAAGTTAAAGGCGCTTTCTGACAGGTAGACATAAAGACAAGTTCTGGGGCATGTATGTATTGTCAACATTGCGGAAAAGAGATTAAAGACAAAGCAGTGGTTTGTACGGGGTGTGGCCATCCGGTCGACAGCGTCGGAGACGTCGAAGGCAAAACCGTGGCAGGCGAGCCTTGGAATCTCTTGATGATGAGCGGTTTGATTGTTGCCACCTTGTTTGTGCCTCCGGTTGGCCTCGTCTTTGGGATAATGGGCCTGATGGATGAGGCGAAGAAGGTTCAAGGGGCGATTCTCACGACTATAGGCGTTTTCATGACCCTCCTTATGGTCGCGATCATTCTCGGTTTGTAGGTGTTCGGTAAGCCGCGAAAATAATTTCGCCAGATTATCTCGGCGCTTTTAATTCAATACATCGATTTTCGATCCGTCTGCCAGAACTCATTCGACCGGCTAACTTATTCTTGAACCCTGCTTTGATTATCCTGTCATAAATCTACGCGAAGGGCCTTGGGGTGTTCCGCCAAAAGAACTTCCTGGTTGTCGATGATAATGAGATCAACCGCATTCTCCTGACAACGCAGCTTTCCGATTTGGGCGCGCATGTCATCGAAGCAGGCAGCGGCATCAAGGCAGTCGAGAAAATCCGGACACACTATTTCGACTTGATTTTTCTCGATCTGCGCATGCCGGGAGTAAGTGGCTTCGACGTAATACAAGCCATTCGGATGGACGCTGAGTTTTTTAATCGAAATACGCCGATAATCGCAGTTACCGCCCATGCGCTTCCTCAACAGCGAAAGGAGATTCTCGAAGCTGGATTTTGCGACTGTCTGATCAAACCCATCTTGGAAGACCAGCTTTTGAAAGTCATCGACACCTGGCTGGGCGTCAGTGCAGGCCCATCACCTCGCACCACCCTACCCTCTGCCGATTCGTATGATCTTTATCTCGATGCGATCATCGAAAAAACCGGTGGTAACCGGGCACTAGCCGAAAAACTAATGCTTAGACTGGCTCAAGAACTGCCTGAACAGCTAGCCGACGTGGAAAAAGCACTCTGTGATGATAATTACCGTCAAGCCAGAGAAATTACCCACAAGATCAACGGATCAGCGAGCTTCTGTGGTTTGTTTGGCATCAGAAAGGCAGCTAGCGAATTAGAAACCGCTCTGGTGGCATCACCGTCGCGTGACACCCTTCGCGAGTATCTCCGGGCAATGGAATGCGAGATCGGAGCGTTTCTCTCAAAGAAAATGGGTCTCGTAGGTGCATTGAATAATTCGTGAAGAGATTTTTCTCGGCACAAGCATTTGTAAATCCAACGGCGGGGAATATGCCTCAAAGCTTAAAGAGGTATTTCCGGTAGTATTGGAGTTCTGCAATCGATTCCAAAATATCGTCGAGAGCCCGATGCGAATTCTTTTTTCTAAATCCTTCTTTGAGATGTGGTGCCCAGCGCCCCGCCAACTCCTTCAGAGTCGATACATCGAGATTACGATAATGGAAATAAGCTTCCAATTCCGGCATCCATCGTGCGAGGAACCGCCGGTCCTGACAGATACTGTTGCCGCACATCGGCGATGCTCCGGCGGGTACCCACTGTTGCAGAAATGAGAGCGTAAGCTTTTCGGCATCCGATTCGGCCGTGCGGCTCTCCCGGACCCGATCGATTAATCCGGATTCCCCATGGTGTTTCTTGTTCCAATCGTCCATGCGAGCAAGCGCTCCATCGCTTTGAAAAATCGCCAATACCGGCCCCTCAGCCAAAACATTCAAATCTTTGTCGGTCACCACCGTCGCAATCTCGATAATATGGTCAGTTTGAGTGTCGAGGCCGGTCATCTCCAAGTCTACCCAGATGAGGTTTTGTGAATCTTGCGCCATGAACGTTCCTTTATTATGGAGGGAATGATGATGATGGGGCTCATCGCAGTTATGCTCTAAGCTTCGCATGAAAACGGCGAGCTAAGGGAGTCATTAACCGAGAAATCTTGTCAGGGATTTTACCAAAGGCTAAGCTGTAAAGCCGATATAGAGAAACCAAGCCCCTAATCCGATGAACATGTTCACTGTCCTATTTCTCGTGACGCTCGCCCTTGCCTTTGCTATCGAGTGGTGGCTGTCGCATCGGCAGTTGGCTTACGTCCGCACTCATAGGGATGCGGTTCCCAACGCGTTCAAAGACACCATTTCGCTAGAGGCGCATCGGAAAGCGGCAGATTACACGATAGATAAAGCGCGCTTGGCAAACGTCGATCGAATAGTCGGCTTGGTGATCTTGTTGCTGTTTACAGTCGGTGGCGGCATCGACGTCGTGAATCGATTTTGGGCAGGCTTCGAGTTGTCCCCCCTCGTTACGGGGATCGCCGTGATTCTCTCAACGATGCTTTTGATCAACCTGTTCGAGCTGCCCATAAGCCTCTATCAAACTTTCGTGATCGAGGAGCGCTACGGCTTTAACCGCAATACGCCCAAACAGTTCATCACCGATCTATTGCTCCAAACCGGGTTAAGTTTGGCTATCGGCGGACCTTTGCTCGCTTTGATACTGTGGATCATGCAGAGCGTGGGAAATTATTGGTGGCTCTTGGCGTGGTCGATCGTGATGGGGTTTTCCATTCTGATGAGTTGGGCCTTTCCTACTTTCATCGCACCTTTGTTTAACAAGTTCACGCCGCTCGAAGATGAGACGCTGAAAAAGCGCATCGAAACTTTGCTGGACCGGTGCGGCTTTCAAAGCAAGGGTATCTTTGTAATGGACGGCTCACGTCGGTCCGGGCATGGAAACGCCTATTTCACTGGAATTGGAGACAGCAAGCGTATCGTTTTCTTCGACACCCTGATCAATTCTCTAAATCATGATGAGTTGGAGGCGGTATTGGCTCACGAGTTAGGCCATTTTCGGCGTAAGCACGTATTGAAAATGCTTGTTGCGAGCGCGCTGATTACACTTACCGGCTTCGCCCTGCTGGGGTGGCTAAGTGGACAGGACTGGTTTTACAGTGGCCTTGGGGTAAGCAGCCAATCGAATGCTCTTGCGCTTCTTCTATTTATGCTGATCGCACCGGTATTCGCCACGTTTTTGCAACCGATCATCGCTTATTTTCAACGACGCCATGAGTTCGAAGCAGACGACTTCGCGGCTTATTACACCAGGCCGATCTATCTCATCAATGCCCTCGTCAAGCTCTATCGCGACAACGCCAGTACCTTGACGCCGGACCCCTTGTATTCTGCCTTCCATTACAGCCATCCCCCCGCGTCGATTCGTATCGCTAACTTGTCGGCCAAGTCTTCATAAGACTGCAGATGAATAGAGGGCGGAATAGCAGAACCGTTACGTCAAAATCTGCTGCTCCGGGCTCTCCGTTCCGTGAGGGGCTCGTGATCGCTCACCTAGGCCAAGGCTTGGCCGTCGAAGGATCACCGGGTGACATAATCCTTTGCCACACCCGGAGGCGCTTGGGCTTCGCCACAGTGGGAGATCGTGTGTTGTGGGAGCCGAGCGAAGGGAATCTAGGGCGGGTTGTGGAAATTCTACCCCGCCGAAACGTACTGACCCGCCCTGGCCATAACGAAACCATACGTCCGGTGGCCGCCAATCTCGATCGGGTTTTCGTGGTCGTTGCCGCCGAACCGGAACCCGATTGGTTATTGGTCGATCAATATCTGGCCGCTTGCGAGCGCCGAGATCTCCGCGCAGCAATTATCTTCAATAAAGTCGACCTACTCCCGAGCCAGGCGGTGGGGGAAGGCTTATTGGCTGATTATCACGGAATCGGCTATGACTCCTTTCTAGTCAGCGTCAGGACCGGCGAAAGGCTCTCCGAGTTGCGAAAAGAGCTTATCGGACAATGCAGCATGCTGGTCGGACAATCGGGCGTAGGCAAATCATCGCTCACGAATGCGCTATTACCGGATAGGCAACTCCAGACACGAACGCTTTCGGAAAAGACGAGTTTGGGTCGGCACACGACGACCACGGCAACCCTTTACCATCTTCCAGATGGGGGAGACCTCATCGATAGTCCGGGAGTCTCGGTCTTCGGTCTGGCTGAAATGAGCATTCGTGACCTGGCATCGGGCTTTCGGGAGTTTCGTCCGTGGATACCCCGTTGCCGGTTCAACGATTGCAGGCATATCAATGATAAAGGCTGCGCCGTGCGGGAAGCAGCGGAGACCGGCGCCCTGCCCTATGCTCGCTATGAGCGCTATCTAAAGCTCATTGAAAAGCTTCCGCCATCGCAAAGACCATAGCGGAAGTCGAAAACTGCCTGTAACTTGGGGCTCTTACGCGTTCGGATGTTCAGGCATTTTTTGAGGGGTATCGTCGATCGATTAGCCGCAAGGCCTTTACTGTGCCGCGTGGAAGCGTGACCGAGTCCAAAACGACAATTATCCTTGCTGGAGGAGACTGCGCAAGTCGATAGTCGCGGCGTTGGCTCTAGCAATGTAGTTAGCCAAAGTGAGTGAATAATTGGCGAATAAGCCAAAACCGCCACCGTTTAGAATGACCGGGCTCAAATATGTGGCTTGGCCATCCTCGAGTTCATGAGTAATTTGCTGCAGCGTCACCGAAGCGGTTTTATTGCCGAGAATGTCCCTGAAATCGAACTCGATGGCTTTGAGAATATGCATCGCCGCCCAAGTATAGCCGCGTGCTTCGAAGAAAACGTCGTCGATAATCAGCCAAGGCGTCCTGGTGACGACGGTACGACGCTCATCGGCACTGACTTGCCTGGTGTCGCCCGCACTGGCACTTAAACGGTTGGAAAGGCTACCCAACCGTTTTTCCAACACCTCTAAATATTGGCGCAGATTGTCGGCACGGGAATAAAAGTTCGCGTCACGTTTCATCAAACGCAAGCGGTAACTTTCAAGTGCCTCGATTCCTTTTTCGTATTCCGACTCGGATGAAGGCAGCTGCCACGATTTGTGATCGAAATAGAAAAAAGGCTCGGCTCTTGCCAGATCCGGATCTTCTCGTGACTGGGTTTGAGCCCGTGCGATATGGTTACGGAGTGCCGTGGTCGCGTCGCGCAACGCCGTAAGAGCGCCGTACTCCCAGGAAGGAATGTTGTCCAACAAAACCCCGGGTGGAAAGACGTCGTTAACCAAAAGACCGCCCGGTTTCCTTAGCAACGTGTCCCCGATTTGCACAAGAGCGGAGGCATACGTGTATCCGAGAGGCAATTCTTTTGGATTCTTGACATTCCCGTGCCTTGCGGCTATTTCGAGTACGTCGAACTTACTGGGTTCTTTACTCCAGTACCATGAAACGGCGACGAAAATCAGCACGACCACAACCGCTAACGCACCGATTACCCAAATGAGCCCTTTTTCGGTCGTCGTTTTGGGGGTGAATACTCCCTTAATTCGCGAACCGAGTGATTCCGGCCGACTTTCGGTTTGTTCTGGCACTGACATGAATAAAGCCCTTTAGCGGTTCCCCGAATCAAACCATTATAGCGTAAAGGTTCTGCTTAAGTCACAGAAGAACCCGGACGCCGCCTTTTCGCACGAGGATGTGACTGATCGTATACGGCCGCCAAATGCTGAAAATCGAGATGGGTGTATATCTGCGTGGTACTGAGATTGGCATGTCCAAGTAATTCCTGCACGGCCCGCAAGTCTCCGCTGGACTCCAGTATGTGGCTCGCGAACGAATGTCTGAGCATGTGCGGATGCACGTGTTCAGGCAAGCCCAGCTTGCGTTGCCAGCGTTCAAGGCGCAACTGAACCGTTCGACCGGCGATTCGGTTCCCTCTCTTGCTGACGAACAACGCCTTCTCTCCGGCGTGCGCGTAGCGAGATCGCAAGACCAGCCAGCGCTCGATGGCTTGGCAAGCGCATTGACCGACCGGTAGGATGCGAGACTTCTGTCCCTTACCGTGCCTAACCAGCATGGATCCAGCGTTCAAATCCAGATCTTGAATTTCGAGCGAAACCAGTTCGCTCAATCGTAGGCCCGAGGAGTAGAAAAGCTCCCACATGGCCACATCGCGAATCTCCAGTTCGTCATCTTGCTCACCTTCCAAGAGCCCCGTCATTTGATCGGCATCCAATAGCGCCGGCAGTTTCCGCGGCGATTTGGGAGGACGTATTCCGCGTGCGACGTTGTCCGGAACTTGGCGTCGTTTCACCAAAAAATTGAGGAAGCTGCGGATCGCCGACAGTTCTCGTTGAAGGCTCCGGCTGCTCAGCCCCTCGATATGACGGGAAGCGATATGGTCCCGAACATGCCGAGGGATTAAAGCGTCCCAGCACGGTATGCCATGAACGTCGCAGTATCGCTTTAGCTGCACTAGGTCGCGTGAATAATTGGCCAAAGTATGTGGGGATACCCGCTGCTGAAATCGCAGAACATCGAGAAAATCGGTAACCTGCTGTTCCGCGTCTTTTTGCATCAAGATTACGTCGCTTCGCTAAGCAAAGATGCCAGTCGGGCGGAAACGACCTCCCCCAACTGCCCGAGAAAATGTAGTCCCATACCGGTTTGGAATCGGCTTGCGTCACGGCTGCCGATAGCGAGCAATCCCTTAAGTCCTGCATGTTGCAGGGGTATCAGTGCGTATGAGAGCACGCCGGAGGCGTTGTTGCCGAACATGTATTTGGCATGAACCGGGTCCGGCTTTCCGCAGTAGGGTTTTCCAGTCTCCAAGACCGATGCGAAAAGAACTAGCCCAACGTCGTCGGAGGGCACGTAAAGGCCGGCGATTGGGCTTTCGATGGATGGCTGCACAATTTTTACCGTGACGAAGTCGGCTTGAAAATACTCGTGCAGGCACCACGTCAGACTGCCTAAAGTGTCGTCTAGAGTCGCAGCATCGAGTAACGTCAGCGTCAATTGATGAATCCGCTGATGCAAGGCATCGTTATCGCGGGCGATTTGCAAGATATCGTTCAACTGTGATTGAAGTTGCCGATTGCTGTCCCGCAATAGCGAAATTTGGCGCGCCACCAGGGAAACTGCCTCCCCGCAGGGATGCGGCACCTTCAGCATTTCCAGCAAATCCAATTGATCGTAAAAAAAATCGGGATGTTGGCGCAAATAGGCCTCCACTTCGTCAGCGGAGATAGTCGTTTCTTTATGACGCTTTGGCGCCTTTGGAGTAATCAAGCTCATAATTCGATTTCGCCCTCGAACACGCGAACGGCCGGTCCAGTCATGAACACCGGCCTCCCCCGTCCTTCCCAAGTTATATTAAGGGACCCGCCAGGGAGATCAACTTGCACCGGACTGCTCAAATCTCCCTGCTCTATGCCAACAACTGTTGCGGCGCAAGCTCCACTGCCGCAAGCCAAGGTTTCTCCGGAACCGCGCTCAAAAACTCGGAGCCTAATGTGATGTCGGTTGATGATCTGGACAAAGCCGATGTTTGCGCGTTGCGGAAAAATCGGATGGTTTTCCAATAGCGGTCCTACGGTTTCGACCGGCGCACGATCTACATCACCGACCTTGAGCACGGCGTGCGGATTGCCCATCGATACAGCGCCGAACAGCCGCGGGTTTCCACCCACCATCACCTCATAAAGAACGGCCTCATCCGGAATGTCCAGCGGGATTTCGGCAGGAGCATGCCTGGGAACTCCCATGTTAACGGTCACGAGTCCATTATCTCGAAGGAGCAAGCACAATTGACCGGCGTCCGTATCGACTACGATTTCGCTTTTGTCGCACATGCCGTGATCGTGAACGAATTGTGCAAAGCAGCGGGCACCGTTTCCGCATTGCGCTACTTCGGAGCCATCCGCATTGAAGATTCGATAGCGAAAATCGGCGTTTGAATTGATCGGGGCTTCAACGACCAACACCTGATCGCAGCCGATTCCAAAGTGTCGGTCTGCAATATGACGGACCTTTTCCGGCGTCAATGAAACGCTCTGCCGCACGCCATCGATAACAACGAAGTCGTTGCCTAGCCCATGCATTTTGGTGAATTTCAGTGCCATCAGTCTACTACGTGCTCGCCCTGAAAAAGTTGCGCGGTGGTCTCCCGCTCTCGGATCAGGTGAGTCCGGCCTCCATCCACCATGACTTCGGCGGGCCGGGGGCGGGAATTGTAATTTGAACTCATGCTGAATCCGTACGCGCCTGCGGAACGGACTGCCAGCAGATCGCCCTCGGCGATCGAAAGCTCGCGCTCTTTGCCGAGAAAATCGCCGGTTTCGCAAACGGGTCCGACGATATCGTAGCGTTTTTTGTCCACGCTGCTTGCCGTTCGGACCGGCACGACTTCCTGCCACGAATCGTAGAGCGCTGGTCTAATGAGGTCATTCATAGCGGCATCGACGATGGCGAAGTTTTTCTCCTGATTGGATTTCAGGTATTCCACGCGGGTCAGCAAAACGCCGGCATTGCCGATAATCGCGCGGCCGGGTTCGATGAGAATCTCGTAATCCGTTTGCGCGAGCCGTCCCAACAGCGCAGACGCGTATTCGCGAGGCTCGGGCGGCTGCTCATCGCGGTAGCGTATGCCTAGACCTCCCCCTAAATCCAAGTGATGGAGGTTGATCCCCTGCTCTTTCAAGGTATCGACAAGCGCCAGAACTCGATCGAGAGCATCGAGGAAGGGCCTGACAGACGTCAGCTGAGAACCAATGTGGCAGTCGATGCCGGTAATTTCGAGATGCGGCATATCGGCTGCACGCCGATATTGATGCAGTGCTTCGCTGACGTCGATGCCGAATTTGTTTTCCCGAAGCCCGGTAGAAATGTACGGATGCGTAAGAGCGTCCACGTCCGGATTCACGCGCAGCGAGATCGGAGCTTTTACACCGAGTTCTCCGGCGATTCGATTTAACCGATCCAGTTCGCCCGGAACTTCAACGTTGAAGCAACGGATACCGACTTCCAGAGCGCGGCGTAGTTCATCTTCGCGCTTGCCCACTCCGGAAAAAACGATCTTCGCCGGCTCGCCGCCCGCCGCCAGTACCCGCTCCAATTCGCCGACGGATACGATATCGAAACCCGAGCCCAGGCGCGCTAAGACGTTCAGCACCGCCAGATTGGAATTGGCTTTCACCGCATAGCAGACCAAATGTGGCTCACCGGCGAAAGCGTCGTCGAAAGCCCGCCAGTGGCGTTCGATCGTGGCACGCGAATAGACGTAGCAGGGGGTCCCGTAACGCTCTGCGATGGCAGGCAGGGACACATCCTCGGCGTACAACGTACCGTCGTGATAATTGAAATAATCCATCAGCGCTGTTCTTCTTTCGAAGCAGGATCTTCGCTGGGTAGGTAAAGTGGTCCTTTCTGGCCGCAAGCGGAGAGGACGAGACTGAAAAAAATCAGCGGGAGGAGTGTTCGAAACGAAAGAGACATGATTTTTCGGTTTGCTGCGTCTTGTCGACAATAATCTTGCTTATTCTAATGGAAAAATGGGGGCGGCCCAATGCACGGACCGCCTTATATCGTTTATGCAAAGGAAGACTGACCGAAGCTTCAAGCGTCCGTTCCGGAAAAATCTGCGGACGCCTGAAATTTGAAACCAGCCGTTCAATCACTCGTCTTACACGCGTATGCAAAATGAACTATTCCGGGCGACCGTACTTGCCTGGTTCGATCGATACGGGCGCAAGCAACTGCCCTGGCAAGTCGACCGAACACCTTATCGGGTTTGGATCTCGGAAATCATGCTCCAACAGACCCAAGTCGTAACGGTCATCCCGTACTTCGAGCGTTTTGTAGGCCATTTTCCTGTTGTCGACGCGCTCGCCCAGGCATCCTTGGACGAGGTTATCGCACTTTGGGCCGGGCTCGGCTACTATGCGCGCGCTCGTAACCTACACCGGGCGGCGCGGATAATCGTGGAACAGCACGACGCACAGTTGCCCGTCACTCTCGAGGAATTGAGCGCTCTGCCCGGCATCGGACGCTCTACGGCTGGAGCGATCCTGAGTCTCGGATCGGGTATTCGTGCACCCATCCTGGATGGCAACGTCAAACGGGTTTTATGCCGATATCAGGGTATCGAAGGCTGGCCTGGAGACACCCAGATTCTCGCGAGATTATGGCAACTCAGCGAAGAATTGACGCCTTCGCTCCGTATCGCCGACTACAACCAAGCCATGATGGATCTGGGAGCAACCGTGTGCACCAAACGGAAACCGGTTTGTTCCGCCTGTCCGATCAGCGCGAACTGCGTGGCACTTCAGTCGGGGCGAGTCGACGCCATCCCAGCGCCGAAACCAAAACAAACCCTACCTGTCCGACAATGTTTTATGTTGGTGTTAAGAAACGCCTGTGGCGAGCTTTACCTGGAAAAGCGCCCGAATACCGGCATTTGGGGAGGTCTTTGGAGCTTGCCGGAGTTCGATAGCGAAGAGGACGTATATGCTTGGTGCACGAAACAGCATATCGATTGTTTTGAGCTTGAGCGTCTCCCGCAGCGCCGGCATACTTTTTCCCATTATCACCTTGATTTTGTTCCGCTGGTGGCTCGCACACATTCCGAGTACTACGGAATCAGCGAACCATCGCTCTATCGATGGCTTACACCGGATAAAACGATCGGGCTCCCGGCGCCGGTACTGAAACTGGTAAACGAGATTGCCGGCCAGGATCGATAGCTGCGAATTCAAGCGAATTCAATGGGCGCGGATGGTGCGGAACGAGTCGAATTGGGTTTCTATAGTGCTGATCATTACGAGGTAACTGATGACGCGACGAGTTAAATGTGCACGTTTGGGAGTCGAGGCCGAAGGCTTGGAGAAACCGCCCTTCCCTGGAGTAGAAGGGCAGCGGATTTTCGACCATATCTCCGCTCAGGCATGGCAGGATTGGCTCAAACTCCAGACCATGCTGATCAATGAGCACCGGCTCACACCATTCGAGCCCGAAGCACGACGATTCCTGGCGAAGGAGCGCGAGAAATTTCTATTCGGCGGCGGAGCTCAGATGCCTGAAGGCTACGTGCCGCCCAAAGTCTGAATCGGCTCCGGAATCGGCTCAGACGGTTTGGAGATAGCGACCGGAATACCAGTTGGCTGCTGCAGCGCTTGCTTTAGCGCTGCGCCATCGAGAATGATCTCGCGGCCCTTCGTTTTCTTCTCAATCAAATCCATAGCCGAGTCGAGCAACTGTTCGTAAGTCATGCGGTCTTCGTCCAACGGCTGATGGACTTCCATATATAAAATCCCTGCCGACCAGCCCAGCTTGACCGGCTGGTTGACCAGATGGACCGGGGTACCGACATTGACGAGCGGAAAAAGCCGCTCGATATCTTCTGGATACATTCGAATGCATCCGTGAGTGACTCGCATTCCGATGCCGTAGGCCTTGTCAGTGCCGGTGCCGTGGATAAGGTAGCCCGGAACGCCAAGCCGCATGGCGAAGCGGCCGAGCGGATTCAGAGGTCCCGCTGGGACCACGTCCGGTAAAATATCCCCGTCCCGGGCGTGTTCTTGCTTGATGGTTTCCGGAGGTACCCAAACCGGGTCCTTTACTTTCTGCGCGATTTTGGTGGCGCCCAAGGGAGTGCGCCAATCCATTCGGCCGATGCTCACCGGATAGCTAACGACTTGTGTCGCTTTCGCTTTCCGCTGAGCCGGATAGTAGTAAAGGCGCATTTCCGGAATATTGATGACAACGCCGGAACGTGGCGCATCGGGAAGGATAAATTGGCGTGGGATCAATACATCCTTACCGTCACCAGGCAACCAGCGGTCGACGGTCGGATTGGCCATGACGATTTCGTCCTGACCGACGCTGAACTCCCGCGCAATATCGATGAGCGTATCTTCATGCTTCGCCTTCGTATACCGAATCTCGCCGATTAGATCGCTACCGCCCGTCGGAAGTGCGAACACCTCCGCTGTAGAATTGAGCGGGGCAGCAAGCATGAGCGCGATCGCTAGCCAGGCCGCCCCCCGTCTCTTGATGCGCGCCAATTCGATTGTTTTCAGCAACATTGCGTTTTTCCTACACCACAGGTTGTTTCGTTTGAAGGTTTTCGCCGCCAAAGAGCTCGATGAAGCGTGGCAAGAATGTCGCTAACTCGAGGCTCATGATTGCAAAATCCGCGTCGAAGCGTTCTACCGGATCGGACGTTTCGATATCCGCCGCCTCTTCCTGTACCAGGTCCAGAAAACGGAGTTTCTTGATGCCAAACGCCTCGTCGAGAACAAAGCTTAGACGGTCATTCCAAGTGATAGCCAATTTGATGACCTCTTTACCGGCCTCAATGTGATTTTGAATCTCCGGTGCGCTCAGATCGTGGCGGCGGCAGCGCACGATACCGCCGTCTTCTTCCGGAGATCGCAACTCGCATTCGCTTTCCAGAGTGATATCCGACGGCAAGTCGGCATCCATAACCCAGTGGGTCATGATAGCACTGGGCCGCTCACGGGTCGCAGGAGGAACCACTGGCAAAGAACCAAGACACTGACGCAGCAGCGAAGCAATTTCCTCGGTTTTCTTAGCGCTGGCGCTATCTGCAACAAGCCAGCCGCCCTTCGGGTCAATGTAGGCATAGGTGCGCCGGCTGTGGCTAAAGGCGCGAGGCAGTAAATCCTGCATCACCTCATCGCGTAGCGCGTCCCGCTCTTTCCGTCGCATCGGCCGGCCTTGCCGGTCTTCGACTTCGGCTACCCGCTCCGAGAGGATTTCGTTAACTACCGAGGCAGGAACGATTTTTTCCTCCTTTTGAACACACACCATCGCAAATCCGTTGGTGACGTGGACCAGGGGAAAAGTATCCTTGCCGAGCGGTGCGCACCAGCCGTAACTGACGGGCTCTAGACTCCCGCAAGGACGAAAGCGGCGTTGATCGAGCTTTTGCTCGAACTCTGCGACGTCAAGATCGAAAGGTTCTGTAAAACGTAATAAAGATAAGTTCTTAAACCACATAATTCGGAAGCGGCAACCAAAAGGGGCGAATTATGGCGATTGGCGCGTTTTTTGTCATCAATACCGTTTAATCGCCATTTAAATCAGTCTGAAAACTCGACCTAAAGTATATTCGCTACATGTAGAGCGGAAGATCAGGCCTGTCATTGGATGTCAGAATCTTCATTATCATTCGTCGCACTACATTATGATTGATGAAAATGTCCTCGGAATCGGCTTGTCAAATTCGGGAATTAATTGACGCCATCCAGTCCTAACTATTTTGTGAGTTCCATGCTGATCTTTGTTCGAGAATTCTAGCTTTCCGGAATCAGTTGGAAAAATCGGCATTTAAATCATCTCGGATTCATGCTGAGCCATGAGTGATTGCCGGCCTTATTGAAATATCCGACTATTTTTTCGACCATCCTTTTGAAGAGTTGAGTAATTCTATGGGCTACTACCGACAGTCTCTTCTAGCGAGCGTTCTCTACAAAGCGTGCGATCCACAGGAATTCGACTTCTCCACCACCGACGAGTTGGCCGATATCGGTGTCGTGATAGGCCAAGAGCGAGCGCTGGATGCAATTCAGTTCGGCATTTCCATCGTCCAGAAGGGCTACAACATTTTCGCTCTAGGTCCGAGCGGATCCGGGAAGCTGGCGGCGGTTAAGGAAATCGTCGGCCGCGAAGCTGAAAACCGGCCGGTACCCGACGACTGGTGCTACGTCAACAACTTCGGCGAAGCCTCGAAACCCAAGGCCTTGAGATTGCCGGCCGGTCAGGGGCGCCGCTTCGCCCGGGACATGGAGCAAGTCATCGAGGAACTCAGTACCGTCATTCCGGCGACGTTCGAGGGTGAAGAATACCGCGGTCGCGCAGAAGAAATCGAGGAGGAAGCGAAGGAGCGCGAGATCAATGCTCTAAATGAGTTACGCCGAAAATCTTTGCAGCACGGCATCGCTTTAATCGAAACGCCTACCGGATTTGCGTTTGCTCCGGTGGACGAAAAAGGCGAAGTGCTCGGACCCGAGCAATTTCAAAAGCTTTCGGAGCATCAGCAGGAACAGATTCAGGAGGCGGTAACGGATTTGCGTCAGCAGTTGCAAAAGCTGTTGAAGCAATTTCCGGTGTGGCGCAAGGAAGCAAAGGAAAAGCTGAAAACGTTGAATCGAGAAATTGCCGAGTTTGCCGTCAACCATTTGATGGACGATTTGAAAGCCCGTTACGAAGCCATTCCCGGAGTCGTTCAGTATCTGAATGAAGCTCAACGGGAAATCATCGATCACGCGGAAGATTTTTTCCCGAAGCAGGAAGGTGGCATAGCGACGTTGATCGGGCATGCGCCGCGGCCAAGTCCTTTTCTGCGCTATAAGGTGAACCTATTGGTCGACAATAGCGAGTGCAAATATGCCCCAGTCGTCTTCGAGAGCTTGCCGAGTCACAACAATCTGGTGGGACGGGTTGAATACCAAGCCTACATGGGCGCTTTGGTCACCGATTTCACAATGATCAAACCAGGCGCCTTGCATATCGCCAACGGCGGCTATTTGATCCTGGACGCTCGCAAAGTGCTGATGCAGCCGTTCGCTTGGGACAGCCTGAAACGCATTCTTCAGTCGCGCGAAATCCGTATCGAATCTTTGGAGCGTGCGCTAAGCGTAATCAGTACCTCGAGCCTGGAGCCGGAACCGATTCCGCTGGATATCAAGATCATTTTGATCGGGGATCGCGTTCTTTATTATTTGCTCAATGTTTACGATCCTGAATTTCGCGAGCTTTTCAAAGTTTCGGCGGATTTCGAAGAAACGATCGATCGAGATGCCGACGGCAATGCACTATACGCTCGGCTTATCGCCAGCCTGGCGCGGAGAAACCAGTTGCGCCCGCTGGACAAGGAAGCGGTAATCCGGGTAGTGGAACATGCGGCTCGCTTGGTGGAAGATTCGGAGAAATTATCCACCCATTTGCGCAGCCTGGACGATCTTCTCAAGGAAGCCGACCACTGGGCGGCACAGGTACAGCGCGCGATCATCACTCGGGACGACGTGCAGGCCGCCATCGATCACCAGATCCGTAGGGCTGACCGGCTCCGCGAGCGAGTTTATGAAAACATTCGACGCGGAACGATTTTCATCGACACTGAAGGCGCGGTGGTTGGCCAGGTCAACGGCTTGTCCGTAATCAGCTTGGGTGATTTTTCATTCGGCCAGCCGTCCCGCATTACCGCCACCACTCGGTTGGGCAGCGGCAAAATTCTTGACATCGAGCGGGAAAGCGAACTGGGCGGCGCCATTCACAGCAAAGGTGTGATGATTTTGTCCGGTTTCCTAGCACATCGTTATGCTAAGACCCGGCCGTTTTCAGTGACCGCCAGCCTCGTCTTCGAACAATCCTACGGCCAGGTCGAGGGCGACAGTGCGTCCTTGGCGGAACTCAGTGCGATTTTATCGTCACTGGCCGATTTACCGATTCGCCAGTCGCTGGCGGTAACCGGTTCGGTCAATCAAAATGGACAAGTTCAACCTATTGGCGGGGTCAACGAAAAGATCGAAGGCTTTTTTGACATTTGCGCCTCGATTGGCCTAAGCGGAAAACAGGGAGTGATCATTCCCCGTGCCAACGTCAAACACCTCATGCTGCGGCAGGATGTAGTCAAAGCCGCGGAATCGGGCAAATTTCACGTCTACGCGGTGGACACGGTAGATCAGGCTTTAGAGCTGCTCATGGATAAGCCGGCCGGCGAACGTGACGTGACAGGCGCGTTCCCGCCAGATAGCATTAACGGGCGTATCGAACAACGCCTCAGGGAGTGGATCGATATCCAGAAGGAGTTCAGGAGTCAGGAAAGAGCCGGAGAGAATCAAAGCTATGGCTGAAGACGCTCCCATCTCCGAACGAGTCGTGGTTGCTTTGAACGTGCTGCGCCATGATATCGGTATTCTCGAATTGGCGGCGCATCTCGCCGCACGAAAGCAGGCGCAGTTGATTGCAGTTTATGTGGAAGAGACGAACTTAATCAATTTGGCCGAGCTTCCGTTCGCGATAGAGATTGATCGCATCTGCGCGGCCGAGCGTAAAGTCGATTTGCCACGCCTGATGCGCACCCTGCGCTCCAGCACCGAACAAATTCAGCAAACGTTGTACCGGCTGAATCAACGCCTGCGAATTGACGTAAGTTTCCGGACAGTGCGCGGACATCTCGTTTCCGCCGTCATGTCACAGATCGAGCAGGTTGACGTCGTTTTCCTTCCCAAGAGAACCGAGCCGTATAAAAGCGGCGTTAAGAAGAAGATCTCTACATTCCCTATCTGGGTTGTATTCGACGGATCTATGGAAGCTAAGCGCGCCTTACGGATGGCTGTCGAGTTGGCCGAGCTCGAATCAAGCCGACTTAATGTTGCCCTTCCGGCAGAGACTGAGGCCGAATCCGAGGCATTAAAAAGGTTGGCGTTGGAAAGCTGTGTTCAAAGCGCAGCCGCGCAGTTTGTTTCCGTCCGCCCGCTTGATGCTCCAAATTTACTGCGTTCGATGCAGCGCACTGGCTGCCGCTTATTGGTAGTCAAACGTCAAAACGGCGATTTCAGCAAAGCCATTTCGGAGATCGTCGCTTGCCCCGTCGTCCTGGTTTGAATCGCGGCTATGCCGGTAGTATAAAGATGCAAATTACGAGCGGTCGCGATTCCATTTCGCGACCGCTCGTTCAGTGATTGCCCGTTACGATTCACTATCCAAGCTTCACGTATGCCAAGCATGTACCCGTGCTGCACCGGCAAATCCAAAATACGCGGCTACCGCTGCGCTCAATAGGTGCAACCAGGCGTCGATACCGTATATTGGAGCCAACCCGAACAGTGTGTTCGTTGCCGGAATAATCCCCAACAGGAATAACACACCGAAGAGGATCGCATTGGCTCGCGCGAAGGTCACGGCCCTAGGAATACTCCGGGCGGCAAGAATACCCCAGACTCCAACGCCGATATGTACCAAGTTGTGAATCAGATTAACCGGAAAGAGGCCAAACAATCTGCCGTAGCCAGCTTCTATAGCCAATGGAGGACCTCCTACTATCGGCTGTACAAGGCCCGGGATAAAGCCAAGAATACCGATTATCAGGTACACAATGCCAAACACTTTCGCGAAAGTCTGAACCATGACACATCTCCTTCAATATCAGGATAAAACACTCGCTACCTTACTTATCCTCGGACATAAAATATTGCCTCTCTGAAAGGCGGCAGCGCGGTATTTTTCATTTCGCACTGCTAGTCCGAGAAAAGCTTATGTTGTCAATTAGAGCCTTCGAAAAATCGCTAGTTCAGGCTTTAAGGCGTGTCTTTTGACCATTTGAAGACCGAGACGGCAGCTTGCGTACTCTTACCTATTCAAAAGTGAATCTCATGGCAGCATCCTATTTTGAACTACACCGTTAACTCGAAGTTTGAGAGGTGCCGATATGCTGACTCAAGAAGCATCTTCAACTGGCTCCATGCAAGCATGTATCGAGCAGTGTCTGGATTGCCATTCTATATGCCTGGAAACGGTAACCCACTGTCTGGAAAAAGGAGGGCCGCATGCGGAAGCCGATCATATTCGACTCCTCCTGGATTGTGCCGAAATTTGCCAAACCAGTGCGAACTTCATGCTCCGCGGTTCAGAGCTTCACACGTTAACCTGCGAAGTCTGCGCAGAAACATGCGAACAGTGCGGGGACAGTTGTGAGCAATTCGAGAATGACCCCCAAATGCAGGCATGCGCGCAAACTTGCCGAAGCTGTGCTGACGCCTGTCAGGCTATGGCCGAAGAAGCAGGTGTTGAATGATGGGTTTTGGGTTTTAGATAGTCCGACTGAAATTACACCATCGGAGCCCGCATTTCCGGAGCATGCCGCTCGTCAAGCGCAATTTGTCATCATCACCGTACGAGAGCGGTAGCTAAGCGTGTGCGTAAATTGGAGAGCTTAGGCTCCTCAGCTTATGGCTCGGAGCGATTACTCTCATGCCGCCGCTCTCGACCGACCACTGAGAAAATTCACGACCACTCACCGGTTCCTGGACGCCTATTCATGGAGGCTGACGCGTAGCGATCGTGTGTCAAGGGAGCGTCGAAAAGGAATGGACTACAACACCCGACCGATTATGAAAAAAGCCGCGCCAGGAAACAGCAACGCGGCTCCCCACCAGGTACCGGCCATCATCGCAAGAATGCTGACTGCAACCAGAATGGTGCCGATCGCCTGCAATTTTCCGCTCAAGCTGCGTATTGGAGCTGCTTTTAAAGCCCGCCCGCAATGTGGACAAGCATTGGCTTGATCGGGAATCTCCGAGTCGCACGCGGGACATTTCATGGGGGCCATAGCTATAAACTCCGTTACCTTAACAGCGTGAGATTAGCGGAGATTCAGCATGCCTACAACAGTTCGTACTATCGAAATTCGAATGTGACTCTCGGCAATTTCGAACAATGCCTGGATTGGGATAGATCAGGAAAACCTTGCTCCTAAAGCTGGAGATGCTCCAAATTACCGGTAGGACACGGCGGAGAGGTTTCAAAAATGAGGCCCGGTTAAATTCCGACAAGAGATGAGTTTTGGGAATTTTTGAAAACCCGAAAACAAAAAGGCCTGCATTACTGCAAGCCTTTGTTTTAATTGGTGGGCCATGTAGGGATCGAACCTACGACAAACGGATTAAGAGTCCGCTGCTCTACCAGCTGAGCTAATGGCCCGATATGGAGTGCTCGACGAGCTAGAAGTGGGGTGACCGATGGGGCTCGAACCCACGACAACCGGAATCACAATCCGGGGCTCTACCAACTGAGCTACGGCCACCGTCGGAAAATTACAAATAGATGGCGCGCTTGGCAGGACTCGAACCTGCGACCCTCGGCTTAGAAGGCCGATGCTCTATCCGGCTGAGCTACAAGCGCTTGGTCGGGGTAGAGGGATTCGAACCCCCGACATTCTGCTCCCAAAGCAGACGCGCTACCAGACTGCGCTATACCCCGGACGACCTTCTTTAACGAGAAGCCGTTCGGCTAACCATCAAGACTCACAATAATACCCATGTCGTTACAGATCGTCAATCGGTATGCTGCATACCTCTGTCGTCAATGATAACAAGCGCTTGCTTTACAGCTTGCTCTTGACGGTCTGGAAAATTTCCTCATTCAGGAGATCCATTCCGCTCAAAATCCCGTTCAATTCGGCTAAGCGGGAAGATACGAATTTTTCATCCTTTATAGCACCGGCGTTCACATAAACATTTAGCGCGGCGCTTTTCAGCGCAGCGTAACCTGCCACGACGGCAACGCCGGCATCACTGACTACGTTTCGATTCCCTTTTTCCGCTACGATTTTGCTCAACCTGATCACTTCGGCACAGGCTTTCGCGCACGCGATCGGTACATCGGTCGCCTCCTGCAAAGCCGATTGTATCTGCTGGCTTCTGGCGGTCTTCTGTTCTTGCGTTTCTTTTGGTAAACCGTAGGCGCCCATGACCTTATCAAATACTTCGACATCGGCTCTAACCATGTCCATCAGCTGCGCACGCAAGCTTTCCGCTTTCGTCAGCAGCTCTTTCATCTCTGGTTCGACGGCCTCATAATTTTTTTTTCCTATGGTGAGATTACAAACCATGCTCACCAAAGCGGCGCCCATAGCTCCCATAATGGCCGCTGCGCTGCCGCCACCGGGAGTTGCCGACTTGCTGGCCAAGTCATCCAAAAATTGATGGATTGTTTTGTCTTTGATCATGCCATTCGCTCCATCAGGTTCATAGTATGAAAAATGGCCGGAAAGTATAAAACACAAGGCGTTACGGGTTAAAATTTTCCGTTTTTTCGGATTGGCGATATCTCGCCGGTTCGATGACGAATCGGAAAAATCCGCCAAACCCGCTCAAGGTTAAGTGCCATTCCAAGGAAAAAGAATGAAGAAGCTTTTGTTCCAATTCGATACCGATTTTTACCCATCTGTGTTCGACACCGTTGTCGCCTATGATGGCGGCGCGGATCATGTAATCGGCCACGGTGGCCTGACGCCGGAGAACGTTGGGGCATTGGTGGACGGCACAATTTTTACAAGAGCGCCCAAGGATAAAAAAAATACGGCAATCTTCATCGGGGGCAGCGATTTGATGGCCGGACAAGAGCTATTGAAGGCGGTGAAGAAAAAGTTTTTCGGAGGTTTCCGAGTCTCCGTAATGCTGGATAGCAACGGCAGCAATACCACGGCCGCAGCGGGCGTCGCCAAACTCGCAGCGAGCGGAGCAATTGCCGGAAAACGGGCTGTCGTTCTTGCAGGTACCGGGCCTGTGGGCCAGCGGGCGGCGGTAATGCTGGCCAAAGAAGGCGCTCGGGTCTCGATCACATCACGCCAGATGGCTCGCGCCGAGAAAGCTTGCCAAGACATGAAACAGCGGTTCGGCGTCGAACTGACCCCTATTGAGGCTCATGATAACGACGCGCGCGGGAAATCCATAGAGCAAGCGCATATAGTGTTTGCGGCCGGCGCAGCCGGTGTAGAACTGTTGGAAGAACGTCATTGGCAGGATAATCCGTCGATCGAGCTGGTGGCGGATGCCAACGCGACTCCTCCAATCGGTATCGGCGGGACCGATATGATGGACCGTGGAACAGACCGAAACGGAAAAATCGTTTGGGGAGCCATTGGCTTCGGTACGCTGAAACTGGCACTGCACCGTGCCTGTATCGCTAAGCTTTTCGAGAGTAACGATCAAATTCTGGATGCCGAAGAAATTTTCGAAATCGCGAAGACAATGGCCTGAAGGACGCAGGCGCGATTCGAACAGGGCGGCCGCTGACATTTTCGCTTGACCTCGGAGAGCGCCTAAATTTCCAAGATTTTTCTTGGGTCGAATTCGCTTACGAGCTGATTTGGGAAATAGCCTCGGGGATTGCAGAGAATTCGCGTGCCAGAGCACCGATAGTCGGAGACGGCATGGGTATGGCCATGGAACCAGGCTGCGATTTCGAAACTGTGCAGGACTTCTCTCAGGTCATTGCAGTAGGCATGGCGTTTGATCTGACTGGGGCTGTCCCGCCAGCTCCAAGGCGTCGGAGCGTGATGGGTGACCACCACGGTTTTCCCGGGAAACGGTTTTGCGAGCTCGGCAAAGAGCCATTCGCGGGATTCCCAATGCAATTGGCGATAGCTTTTCGCATTCAAAGCATCTGTGCGGTATCGAATCTTTCGGAAATCATTGACGATAGAAACCAGTTCCTCCAGCTGATCGTTATCGTCGCCCCCGAGATCGCTCCACAGGGAACAACCCAAAAATCTCACTCCGTCATACACCCACGCGCGTTGTTCCAGGAACTGCACATTGGTTCCGCTAGCGGCACTAGTTAGGTTTGCCAGGGTCGAGAGATATTCTTGGCCGTAAAACTCGTGGTTACCCGCTACATATATGACAGGCTTTCCAAATGATTTAAGCCAGTCCAAAGCTTGCAGGCCAACACCGATATCTCCGGCTGCGACGACAACGTCCGCATCGGCCGCCGTCGTCTCCAAAGATCCGAATTCGAGATGTATGTCCGAAAAATACTGAATACGCACGGTGTAATGTGATCCTTGGCCGGAGCGTCCTTCGAGGGCTTATTATTCCGGCACACGCTGTAACTTCCATAATTATAACTTGACACCCAAGTAAAGAACTCGGAAATTACCGCAAGCCTACGATAGGCTTGAGCTGTGTCATTGATAAAATAGCGGACTCGCGAAGTATCCCAGTAGGTTTTTAAGCATGATGAATAGAAGAGATTCGGTCGGTGTAAAAGTCGGTGAGATCCAGATCGGCGGCAATGCGCCGGTGGTCGTCCAATCCATGACCAACACCGATACCGCGGATGTAAAAAGCACCGTCAGACAGGTGATGGATCTGGCCAAGGCCGGTTCCGAATTGGTCCGCATTACCGTAAACAATGAAGAATCAGCACAGGCCGTATCTCAGATACGCGAAGAATTGGACAGGAATGGCTGCTTCGTTCCTCTGATCGGCGACTTCCATTTCAACGGTCATAAGCTGCTGGACAAGTTTCCCGGTTGTGCCGAAGCACTGGCGAAATACCGTATCAACCCCGGCAACGTGGGCCGAGGATCCAAGCGCGATCCCCAATTCGCCCAGATGATCGAATTTGCCTGCCGCTACGAAAAACCCGTGCGGATCGGCGTCAATTGGGGGAGCCTCGATCAATCCGTGCTGGCACGCCTGCTTGATGAGAACGCGCAGCTTAGTGACCCAAGACCACTCGCCGAAGTGATGCGCGAGGCGGTCATCACCTCGGCTTTGGAAAGCGCCGAGCGTGCCGTGTCATTAGGATTGCCCAAAAACCGTATCGTACTGTCGTGCAAGATGAGCGGCGTTCAGGAGCTGATCGCCGTTTATCAAGCGCTCGCCGAACGCTGTGATTACGCTCTGCACTTGGGGCTTACCGAAGCCGGCATGGGATCCAAGGGCATCGTGGCGTCTACGGCCGCATTGGCGGTACTGCTGCAGCAAGGCATCGGCGATACCATCCGTATTTCCTTGACCCCCGAGCCGGGCGCCGATCGCACTCACGAAGTCATCGTCGCCCAGGAGATTCTCCAAACCATGGGCATCCGCTCGTTCACGCCGATGGTGATCTCCTGCCCCGGTTGCGGCCGTACGACCAGCGACTATTTTCAGAAGCTGGCTCAGCAGATTCAGAGCCATCTCCGTCACAAGATGCCGGAATGGCGCAAGAAATATTCGGGTGTCGAGGACATGCACGTGGCCGTAATGGGCTGTGTGGTCAACGGCCCCGGCGAGAGCAAGAACGCCAATATCGGAATCAGCTTGCCCGGCACGGGTGAGCAACCGGTCGCCCCGGTCTTCGAGGATGGCGTAAAGACCGTAACGCTGAAGGGTGATCGTATCGCCGAAGACTTTCAGGAATTGGTCGAGCGTTATATCGTGTCCCACTACGGCCCGAATCAGGAACATCAAACCATCGCCGAGTAAGGAATCGAAAGCTCCCCGGCCCGCGGCTCCTCAGTCCGGGCGGGCCGGACTTTCGCTAGCCATCCCCTTCAAACGCTGCAACTCCAGATCGCTAAATCCCGCCGCTCGGCGCAATTCGATATTGAACGGACCGCGGACAGCCCCCCGAAGATAGCGTTCGACAAGATCGAAATATTCCGTTACGGGATCGATTCCCTGTTCGTTGCACACGTATTGAAACCAACGAGTACCTCGCGCCACATGGCCAACCTCGTCCCTCAGGATAATCCTGAGGATATTCGCGGTTGCGTCATCGCCTAAGGCATCGAGCTTGTCAATCATTGCCGGGGTGACGTCCAATCCCCTCGCTTCCATCACGCGCGGAACCAACGCCAGGCGGGCTTTCACGTCGTGCGCCGTGTCCTCGGCTAATTCCCATAATCCTCTATGTGCGGGAAACTGGCCGTAGTCGGCATCAAAGTCTTTTAGCCTTCCTCGAACCAGAGAAAAGTGATAGGCCTCCTCGATGGCTACTTCCAGCCAATCGTTATAGAAGGCCCGTGGCATTCCGCGGAACCGGTAAACCATATCCCAGGCGAGCTGAATCGCGGTGAGTTCGATGTGGGCAACCGCATGCAGAAACGCGATCTTCCCGGCACGGGTCGTGAGTTTCCGCCGCGGCAAATGCCTCGGGTCCACCAGCTCCGGACGCTCCGGGAAGCGGACTTCCGATGCCGGCTTGGGCGGCAAGCGATCATCCAGGGAAAAGCCTTCTCCCCGGAAGGCCAGCGCAGCCCGCTCGGTCGCTTCCAGTTTGGCTTCCACGGATGGCGTGTATAGGCACGATTCCGCAATCTCGAATAAATTGGACGACATGAGTTTCGTAATCGTTTCGGAATAAGAACAACAGGCCGCCACTTGCCGATGCCTCGTCGGGTGCGGCAAGCGGCGCTGTCGCACTTGGCATGTCAAGCCGTGGCGTCTAAAGCGACTTGTTCCGCCTTTCTGACGTAGTCGGGAATCTGATCGAAATTCAGATATCGATAGGTATCCGTTGCGTCCTTTTCCAGAGACTGAACGAAAGCCATGTATTCTTCGTACGACGGGATGCGCCCTAAACTCGAACATACGGCCGCGAGTTCTGCCGAGGCCAGAAACACATTGGCACCCGCTCCCATCCGATTGGGAAAGTTTCGCGTCGAGGTCGATACCACGGTGGCATGGTCCGCCACCCGTGCCTGATTGCCCATGCACAATGAACATCCGGGCATTTCGGTCCGAGCGCCCACTTTGCCGTAGATGCCGTAATACCCTTCCTCGGTCAATTCCAACTGATCCATACGGGTCGGCGGAGCGATCCATAAACGCCCTGGAACTTGCGTCCCGAAGTGCTCCAGGATTTTTCCGGCCGCACGGAAATGGCCGATGTTCGTCATGCAGGAACCGAGAAAGACCTCGTCGATCTGGGTGCCGGCAAGGGCAGACAAGGGTTTTACGTCGTCAGGATCGTTCGGGCAACACAAGAGCGGCTCTTTAATCTCGCTCAGGTCGATCTCGATCACTTCGTGATATTCGGCATCGGCATCGGGCTCCAGGAGCATGGGATCAGCCAGCCAATCCTCCATGGCCGCGATTCGCCGGATTAAGGTTCGTACGTCGCCATAACCTTGCTCGATCATCCATTTGAGCAAAACGATATTGGACCGCAAATATTCCTCAATCGGCTCTTTGTTCAGGCGTACGGTACAGGCGGCGGCGGACCGCTCGGCGGAAGCATCCGCCAGCTCGAATGCCTGCTCTACCTTTAGAGTCGGCAGTCCTTCGATTTCCAAGATGCGTCCTGAAAAAACGTTCTTCTTGCCCTTTTTCTCGAGAGTCAAAAGCCCGCGCTGCATCGCCGCATAAGGAATGGCATGCACCAGGTCCCTGAGCGTGATGCCCGGCTGCATTTCGCCCTTGAACCTGACCAGTACCGATTCCGGCATGTCCAAAGGCATCACACCGGTGGCGGCAGCGAAAGCGACCAGGCCGGAACCCGCGGGAAACGATATCCCGATAGGGAAGCGGGTATGCGAATCGCCGCCGGTTCCGACGGTATCCGGAATCAGCATGCGGTTGAGCCATGAATGGATGATGCCGTCGCCGGGACGAAGCGAAACGCCGCCGCGATTCATGATGAAATCGGGCAAAGTGTGGTGGACATCGATGTCTACGGGCTTGGGATAGGCCGCCGTGTGACAGAAGGACTGCATCACCAAATCTGCAGAAAACCCCAAGCAAGCTAAATCCTTGAGCTCGTCGCGCGTCATCGGGCCCGTAGTGTCTTGAGATCCTACCGTCGTCATATGAGGCTCGCAGTAGGTGCCGGGACGTACACCCTTTACCCCGCAGGCTTTTCCGACCATCTTTTGGGCGAGAGTATATCCCTTGCCGCTGTCCAGTTTAGATTCCGGACGTCGGAATACCGGCGAGATGTCGAGACCCAGTGCCTTGCGGGCACGATCGGTAAGGCCGCGTCCGATGATGAGCGAGATCCTCCCCCCGGCCTGCACCTCGTCCAGCAGAATATCGTTCTTCAAGGCGAAAGTGCAAAGCAGCTCGCCGGTATCGTGGCGCTTGATCTCGCCTTTGTAAGGGTAGACGTCGATAACGTCGCCGGTATGCAAGTTCGAGACATCGCACTCGATAGGCAGGGCACCGGAATCTTCCATGGTGTTGAAGAAGATGGGAGCGATCTTTCCTCCGATGCACATGCCTCCCGCCCGTTTGTTCGGAACACATGGAATATTCTCGCCGATATACCACAGCACCGAGTTGGTCGCGGATTTCCGAGAAGAACCCGTACCTACGACGTCGCCCACGAATGCGACCGGCCAGCCTTTTGTCTTGAGTTCCGCTATCTGCGCCTCGGCATCGGTGACGCCTTCGCGCGGCACTTTCAGCATGGCTTTGGCGTGCAGCGGAATATCGGGCCGCGACCAAGCATCCTGGGCGGGCGACAAATCGTCGGTGTTGATCTCACCCGGCACCTTGAATACGGTCACCGTAATGACGTCAGGCACCTTCGGCCGGCTCGTGAACCATTCGGCTTCGGCCCAAGCCCGCATGACCGCCTGTGCGTTCGCATTGCCGGCTTCGGCCTTCTCGCAAACATCGTGGAACGCATCGAACATCAGCAAGGTATGCGACAAGCCCTTTGCGGCCAGCGTTCCCAACGCCGGATGGTCGAGCAGTTCGATCAGCGGGGCTACGTTGTAGCCGCCCAGCATAGTGCCGAGAAGCTCGGTCGCAAGGCGCGGATCCAATATCGGCGAGACGGTTTCACCTTTCGCGACAGCTGCCAGAAAACCTGCCTTGACGTAGGCCGCTTCATCCACGCCTGCCGGCACGCGGTTGGTCAACAGGTCGAGCAAGAATTCTTCCTCGCCTCGAGGCGGATTTTTGATGAGCGATATCAGAGCCGTGGTCATTTCCGCGCTCAGAGGTTTCGGCACAAGCCCTTGTGCCGCTCGCTCGGCAACGTGTCTGCGATATTCTTCCAGCATGGTTTCCCCTAAAGTTTGCAATTCTGTTCGACTCGAGCCCCACGCACGATTCGAAACGGTTTCATTTGTCGTATAAAACGACCGCCGTTTTCCATTCCCGAGAACGAGTCATCGATCATTGGTCCAAATACCGGGGAACGATCAATCATCAAACCGTATCGGTTCTATTCCAACGGCAATACTCGGGTATTATATGGATCACTCATACGTTTATCACGCCGGATGCTCGTCATGACTACGATTTGCTTCAGTCATCGGAGTTTCTTGGAACACGACACCGGCCTTGGGCATCCGGAAAACGCGGAGCGCTTGCGTTCGATCGAGCGCGCACTTAGTCGACCCGATTTTTCCGGTCTCGATCGACGGGAAGCGCCGCGCGGTACCCGCGAACAGATTCGTTTAATCCACACCGATCGGCACATCGATTACGTCTTGGGAGCCGTGCCCAAACTGGGTTTTGCTTACCTCGACGGCGATACGGTCGTGTCGCCCGGTTCGGGCGAAGCGGCTTTGCATGCCGTAGGTGCCGCATGTGCCGCGGTGGATGCCGTTTTTGCCAAGGAGTCCACGAACGCTTTCTGCGCTGTCCGGCCGCCGGGACATCATGCCGAACCCGACGCGGCCATGGGGTTCTGCTTGTTCAACAATATCGCCATTGCCGCCGAATATGCCCGCAAACACCATGGAATCGAACGGGTCGCCATCATGGATTTCGATGTGCACCATGGAAACGGTACCCAACGAGCATTCGAAACGAATAAGGACGTCTTATATGCATCGACTCACCAGTTCCCTTGGTATCCCGGGACCGGGAGGTCCGGCGAAACCGGTGCGGGCAATATGATCAATGTGCCTCTGGCAGCCGGCAGCGGGTCCCATGAATTTCGCTTGGCCGTGGCGGACAAGATTCTGCCCGCTATCAATCGTTTTACGCCGGAGCTTGTCTTGATTTCCGCCGGCTTCGATGCCCATCGGGACGATCCCCTGGCCGATCTGAATTTGGTCGAGGACGATTATGCTTGGGTAACTTCGGAACTGGTGAAATTGGCGAAAGAACACGCACGAGGCCGACTGGTATCCGTTTTGGAAGGTGGATACAACCTGGAGGCTTTAGGAAAGAGTGTGGCCGCGCATGTACGTGCGCTGATGAAGAGCTGATGGCTGGAAAAGAGGGGGCGCCGAGCGCCCCCGCTATTCGAATCAGGCTAAGGACGCGCCCCGCCCAATGCCGAAATAATCAAATCCCATCATTTTCATCCGGGCCGGATCATAAAGATTCCGACCGTCGAAGATGACGGGATGCGACAGTTCGGCCTTGATCGTATCAAAGTCGGGGCTGCGGAATACATTCCATTCAGTGACGATAATCAAGCCGTCAGCACCTTTCAAGGTAGCTTCGGGGCTGTCGCAAAGCGCGAGATCGGACCTATGCCCATATAATCGCCCGGCTTCGTGCGTCGCGACCGGATCGAACGCTTGTACCTTGGCGCCCGCCTCCCAAAGGGCTTCGATGATCACCCGGCTGGAAGCTTCGCGCATGTCGTCCGTATTCGGCTTGAATGCCAACCCCCAGAGAGCGAGTGTCTTTCCTTTTAGATCGTCCTTAAAATAATCCTTAACTTTTTCGTAAAGTCTCAGTTTCTGCCGGTCATTGACATCCTCGACCGCCCGCAGCAACTGGGCCTGATATCCGACGTCCCGCGCGGTGCGCTCGAGTGCTTTAACGTCTTTCGGGAAGCACGAACCGCCGTATCCGCAGCCGGGATAAATGAAGTGGTAACCGATCCGCGGATCGGACCCGATGCCCACCCTCACCTTCTCGATATCCGCGCCCAGACATTCGGCGAGATTCGCCAATTCGTTCATGAAGCTGATTTTCGTCGCCAGCATGGCATTGGCCGCGTACTTGGTCAGTTCGGCCGAGCGAATATCCATGCAGACCAGGCGGTCGTGATTGCGATTGAATGGCGCGTACAAGGCCCGTAGAAGTTCGGTAGTGCGGGGATTGTCGGTGCCCACCACGATACGATCCGGCTTCATGAAATCCTCGATGGCTGCCCCCTCTTTCAGGAATTCCGGATTTGAAACCACATCGAATTCACATGGCTTCTGCCGGTCGTTGAGCACCGTATTTATCGCCTGGCGGACTTTATCCGCCGTGCCGACGGGCACGGTCGACTTGTTGACTACAACGCGATAATCCTCCATGCGTTCGCCAATGCTGCGCGCGACGGCCAACACATATTGCAGGTCGGCCGACCCATCCTCGTCGGGAGGCGTGCCGACTGCGATGAACTGGAATAAACCATGCTGAACCGCCAGGTCCACATCGGTGGTGAAATGCAGACGTTTCGCGGCCATGTTGCGTTCGATGATGCTATCCAGACCAGGCTCGTAAATCGGAACCTCGCCTTGATTGAGCCGGGCAATCTTGCCCTCGTCGATATCTACGCATACCACCTCATTGCCTACCTCGGCCAGACAGGCTCCGGTAACGAGGCCGACATAACCCGAACCAAAGACGGTGACTTTCATGACTGTTCCTTTTTGTTACGAATGAGATTCTGCACGCGGAGGTCGATACGACCAATCCGATCTTATGCAAAGGCGCGAAGCAAATCGCGCCTGATGTCATCGATATTTTCAAGCCCCACGGCGATACGGACCAAACCCTCGCTGATACCGGCAGCGGCACGTTCGTTCTCGCTCAGCCTGCCATGAGTCGTGGTTGCGGGATGGGTGATGGTCGTTTTGACATCCCCTAGATTCGCAGTGATGGATAGCAGGCGGGTCGAGTCGATCAGGTTCCAGGCCCCTTCCCGGCCCCCTTCGACCTCGAAACTCACGATGCCGCCGCCCGCAAATTGTTGCCGCACGGCTAACTCATGTTGGGGGTGGGACGGCAGTCCCGGATAATACACGCGCTTGACCCAAGACTGGGCTTCCAGCCACTCCGCAAGATTCAGGGCATTCTCGCTATGCGCGCGCATGCGTATCGCCAAGGTTTCCAGCCCCTTGAGAAATACCCAGGCATTGAACGGACTCATGGAAGGGCCACCCGTCCTTAGAAAGGGATAGATTTCCTTATCCAATAACTCCTGCCGGCCAACGATCGCGCCTCCGACGCATCTCCCCTGCCCGTCCAGGTACTTGGTTGCCGAATGAACGACGATATCCGCTCCCAAATCCAGAGGCTTCTGCAAAGCGGGCGTACAGAAACAGTTATCGACCACCAGAAGGCTCCCATTTTGCCTGGCTATCGTTGCAATGCGATGAATATCCGCAATTTCGGTCAGCGGATTTGAGGGAGTCTCGAGAAAAAGAAAGCGCGTTTCGGGCCTGACGGCTGTTTCCCAGGCCGCATAATCGGTCAGATCCACGAAAGTGGTCGTGACGCCGAATTTGCTCAGGTAATTCTGGAACAGCAGAACTGTGTTGCCGAACACGCTCCGGGAGCACACGACATGGTCTCCGGCCTTTAACAATCCGAAGGCCGTCGTAGCGATAGCGGCCATTCCCGAAGCCACCGCAATGCAGCGTTCTCCGCTTTCCAGGGCGGCGAGCCGTTCCTCGAAAGCTCGAACGGTGGGATTGGTGAAGCGCGAATAGATATTGCCGGGAATCTTACCGGAAAACCTCGCGGCGGCATCCTCGGCGCTGTCGAACACGTAACTGGACGTCGCAAAGATCGGATCGGAATGTTCCTGTTCGGACGTCCGTCGCTGCCCGGCGCGTATCGCCTGAGTTTCGATGGCATACTGCTGCCATTCCCAATCGGTCATGTGGTCTACCTCGCAAAAAGCGTCCGTGATACTAGCCCGCGTTGTGCAACTCGATGATCGAACCATCGGCCGAGCGTCTGGCCTTGGACTGATCGTTACGGTGCTTGCTGAGCCGATCGAGGTATTCCTGATTGATATCCCCGGTGACATAGTCATCGTTGAAACACGATGTGTCAAACCGCCCGATGGAAGGATTTCCTCTCTGCACGGCCTCGATCAAATCGCTCAAGTCCTGATAAATCAACCAATCCGCGCCAAGCTCATCCTGCACCTCCTGTTCGCTGCGCCCATGGGCGATCAATTCATGCGCCGCAGGCATGTCGATGCCGTATACATTAGGATAGCGTACCGGCGGAGACGCGGACGCGAAGTAAACTTTGCGCGCTCCGGCATCCCGCGCCATTTGAATGATTTGCATGGACGTAGTGCCTCGGACGATTGAATCGTCGACCAGCAAAACGTTCTTGTCCTTGAATTCGAGGTCGATCGCGTTCAGTTTCTGTCTGACCGACTTCTTGCGAAGCTGTTGTCCGGGCATGATGAACGTACGTCCGATGTAGCGATTCTTGATAAAGCCCTCCCGGTATTTCACGCCCAGCCGGTTGGCGAGCTGCAACGCCGCAGTCCGGCTCGTATCCGGAATGGGGATCACGACATCGATGTCGTGATCCGGGCGCAGCCGCATAATTTTCTCGGCCAGTTTATCGCCCATGCGAAGCCGGGCCTTGTAGACCGAGATATTGTCGATGATGGAGTCGGGACGCGCGAAGTAAACGAATTCGAATATGCACGGCGAATAAAGCACTTTTTCGGCGCATCGACGCGTATGTAGCGTACCGTTCTTTTCGATGATCACGGCCTCGCCAGGCTGCACATCCCTAATCAGCTTGAATCCCAACACGTCCAGGGCGACGCTCTCCGATGCGATCATGTAGTCGGTGCCCTTGGCGGTCTTGCGTTCGCCGAACACCAAGGGGCGAATGCCGTAAGGGTCCCGGAAACCGATGATACCGAAACCGGTGATCATCGCCACCACCGAGTAAGCGCCCCGGCAGCGCTGGTGTACGGCCGCCACGGCACGGAACACATCTTCGGGGCCGACCCGAAGCTTCCCCAGTTCCTGGAGTTCATGAGCAAAGACGTTAAGGAGAACCTCGGAGTCGGAATCGGTGTTGATGTGTCGTTGATCTTGGGCGAACAGATCTTCCTTCAGCACCTCGGCATTGGTCAGATTACCGTTATGCGCCAGACTGATGCCGTAAGGAGAATTGACGTAAAACGGCTGGGCTTCGGCCGAGCTCGTGCAACCGGCGGTGGGATAACGGACGTGGGCGATGCCCATCTTTCCCCTGAGGTTCACCATGTGGCGAGTATGAAATACGTCCCGTACCAAACCGCTGTCCTTGCGCAAGTTAAAGCGATCGTGTTCGCAGGTGACGATACCCGCGGCATCCTGTCCCCGATGCTGCAATACGGTCAGGGCTTCATACAGCTCCTGATTGACTTCGTCACTGGAAACGATGCCGGCAATACCACACATAGGTCAACTCACTTAACAATAAAAAATCATCGAAATTTGACATAACTGCCGAAGTCCGACGGAAGTTGGTCGCGAAGCCATAAAGCTAACGACTGAAATGGCGGAATCAAGGCAGATTCTTTCCACCAAGGGTCTGCCGGAAGAGGTGTCGCTCCGGCCAAAAGAACCAGCACTGAAACGATGACGACTCCGCGGCCGATACCGAATACCATTCCGGCAAGACGATCGGTCCCCGTCAACCCGGTACTTTTCACCAGCATGTGCAGCAAAAAAGTAACCAGGCTGGCCAATATCAAACTGGCTAAAAAGAGTATCCCAAACGATGCAGCCATCCGGGCGGAGGGAAGGGAAATGACGGAATCGAGATAAACCGAAAAATCACGGCTGAATTGCAACCCGATCCACGCTGCCGCAACCCATGCACAGAGTGAAAACACTTCGCGAATAAGACCGCGCAACAGCCCGATGAAGGCTGATAAACCAATGATTCCGGCAATACAATAATCGACCCAAACCAGATTAGACATGTCGTACTCTCGCCGACGATAGCACTGTCGTATTGATAATCGTCTGGTCAGAAATCCGGTATCCGGGAATGCCAGCGATCACGGATGCGGAACCACGATACCCTTGATACCGATAGTATTCTCAATCTGCTTCTGTATCTGCTCTGCCCGTGTCCGGTTCAACTCGGGACCTACCTGAACGCGGTAGACTGAGGTTCCGGCGTTGTTAACGACCTCCACAAATGCGGGAAAGTTCGATTTTCGCAGCTTATCGGCCAGTGACCGCGCATTGCCCTCGGTGGTAAAACTACCGGTTTGGACTACCCATGCCGCCAAGTCATCGGATGCCTCCGGTGCAGGAATTGGCGGCTCAGGAAGCTTCGCTCCCCCACCTCCAACGGCTGGTTTCGATGGGATTTCAGGAGCTTTTGAAACCGCTTCGGACGGTGCCGCCTTCGAATTATCCAATGAAGGCTTGATCTGCGCCGGTTTTTGGGGACTCACCGGAGACGACGCAGATTTAGCCGATTCGGCAGCTCTTGTCGTCTCGGACTTCTTCGATCCTTTTTCGATCGGTTTCGCGGGCGGGGCTTTTGGTTTCGCCTTAGGCAGTGCGGCGGGCTGGTCCGGCGGCATCGTATCAACGGCGCCCTCTTCCGAATTGACCGTCAGGGTTGTCGGCTCGAGTTTGCTTTTTCTGGCGAGAGCCTGTTTTGATTTGCTAACTCCGGCGGCTTTTGCCGGTTCATCGGTTTTAGCCACTTGCGCTTTGTCCGATTCAGCGGGATCGGCTGCGCGACTAGTTTGCGCATCGCCCGTGGCTTTCAAAACATCCTCATCGGCAACCGTCGGTTCACTATCCGCTATAGAAGCCGCCCGATTTTCGGGCTTTTCGCCGGACTCGGCAGAAGCGGACTGCTCGCTTTCCGCGGCGGTCGAATCGCCATCGGTCAAGGGGATTATCCGATAACCCGTACTAGTGCTTTCGCTCTCCTCCGACGGAGCAACATCGGCTGCCGAGTTCGGCAGCTCGATGGCCTTGGCTTCAACCTCTTTGGGAAGTGCCGGAATCTCGCCGGAGCCGGCAGCGCTTAGATCGTCCTGCCGTTCCTCGAACAGCATGGGCACGAAAATAACTACCAGAGAAACAATGATGATAGCGCCGATGAGACGTTGTTTCAGTTGCTGATCCATGAATACCTCGGACTCAGCTCATTTGAGCCAAATACTCGGAAACTAGAAAGAATGAGCCAAACACGAGCACGAGGTGATCGTTTTCCGCGTCCTGTTTGGCGGCACCGAATGCCGCTGCAGCATCGGCGAACCCAGACCGGACTGCTGAAACGCCAAGACTGTCGAAAATAGCTAAAAGTTGATCGGCAGTCGCTGCCCGGGGCATTTTGAGGGGAGCCAAATACCAATGCTCGACCAGGTCTTTTATGTTAGTGATAATCCCGAGAACGTCCTTGTCGCGCATAACGGCGAAGACTGCATGTATGGTTTTCCCTCCAAACCGGGAGCCCAGATATTCCGCCAATACCCTCACCGCCTGAGGATTGTGCGCCACGTCCAATAATACAGGAACACTTCCAGGGATGTACTGAAACCGTCCGGCCAAAGTGACATTTCTCAACCCATTCCGAACGGCCGCCGCTGATACGGGCATGTGGGTTTCGATCCTCTGCAAGACTTCCAACACAGCCGACGCATTGATCAATTGGTGACTACCTTGGAGCGCCGGAAACGGCAAATCGGCCAGCTGGGTGTTTCGCCCCAGCCAGTTCCATCCGTCGCCGGACACCTCATACATAAAATGCCGCCCCGCATACGAAAGCGGCACGCCACCCTCCTCGGCATATCGGACCACGGCCTCCGGCACATCGCTGTCTCCGATGACCGCGGGTCTGCCGGGTCGAAAAATACCGGCTTTCTCCAGCCCTATGGCCGTGCGGGTTTCACCCAACCAATCCTGGTGATCGAGGTCGATGCTGGCAATCAGGGCCGCATCCGCGTCGATGATATTGACGGCGTCCAGACGACCGCCCAAACCGACTTCGAGCACTTGTACGTCCAGATCGGCGGTAGCGAAGATATCGAGCGCCGCTAAGGTGCCGAACTCGAAGAAACTGAGAGTCGTCTCGTCGCGCACCCGTTCAATACGCTCGAACGCGTCGCAAATCCGGTCGTCGCTGACGGGTTCCCCGTCAATACGGATTCGCTCGTTATAGCGTAGAAGATGCGGCGACGTATATGTGCCGACCCGGTAGCCCTCCTGGCGTAAAATCGCGTCCAACATCGCTACACATGAGCCTTTTCCGTTTGTGCCGCCGACGGTGATGGTGAAAGGCGGCTTTTCGCGACGACCAAGCCGTCCATGGACCATTTTGACGCGGGACAAGCCGAGGTCGATAGACTTCGGGTGCAGGGTCTCCTGCCAGGCCAGCCAATCAGCCAGCGTTTTGAAACGCATGAACTATTCGTTGCCCGTAAGTTCTTCGGCAGAAAGAGAGGTATAAGCCGCGGCAAGCATTTCGGGTCTTTCGACGCGCTTTTCGACGACGACCGCCTCGATACTGGCGGCAGCCGGCTTTTCAAAGGCCAGTATCGACAACAGGGACGCGATTTTTTCGCGCATCTCCCGACGATCGACGATCATGTCCAGAGCGCCGTGATTGAGCAAAAACTCGCTTCTCTGAAATCCTTCCGGCAGTTTTTCGCGGACCGTCTGTTCGATCACGCGCGGTCCCGCAAACCCGATCAGAGCGCCCGGCTCACCGATGTTGATGTCGCCCAGCATGGCCAAACTGGCTGATACGCCTCCCATCGTCGGATCGGTCATCACGGAAATGAAAGGAATGCCCGCATCGGCCAACCGCGCCAAGGCAGCGCTGGTTTTCGCCATTTGAAACAGGGACAACAAGGATTCCTGCATACGGGCGCCGCCGCTGGCGCTGAAGACGACCAATGGAATTCCCTGCTCCAGGCAGTGATTGACGCCCCGCACGAAGCGCTCTCCCACGACCGACCCCATGGAACCGCCCATGAATTCGAAATTGAATGCGGCAGCGACTAATGGCCGGCCTTGGAGCTGACCGGCGACGACGATCAGCGCGTCCTTTTCGCCGGTGGCTTTTTGCGCCTGAACCAAGCGATCCTTGTACTTCTTGCTGTCTTTGAACTTAAGCGGATCGACGGGCGTAAGTCCTTCGCCGATTTCCAGGCGATTGCCGGGGTCGAGAAACAGATGCAGGCGCTTGCGCCCGCTGATGCGCATGTGATGGCCGCACTTCGGGCAAACCTCCAGATTCCGTTCGACTTCCGACCGGTACAGAATTGCGTTGCAGGCCGGACATTTGCTCCACAAGCCTTCGGGGATCGCGCTTTTCGTAGACGCTTCCGTGCGGATTTTCGAAGGTACTAATTTGTGAAACCAGCTCAAGGTGATGACTCTCGCTAAAAAGATGCGTCCATCGCGGTACGCATGGATTTCAACAGATCGACGATATCGTTGAGCGCTCGCCCGGAGTCGCCCCGTGCAACCTCGATTTTCTCGACCAGCGCACTGCCCACTACCACCGCGTCGGCAAATTTGGAGATCGTGGCCGCGATCTCGGCGTTCTTGACGCCGAACCCGACGCCCAGCGGCAGATCCGTTAGCGCGCGAATTTCGGAAAGCTTACGCTCGACATCGCTCAAATCCAAATGCGAGGCGCCGGTGACACCTTTCAGAGAGACGTAATACAAATAGCCCCGCCCCAACTGGCCCATCTTGCGTATCCGCTCATCGGTACTGTTGGGGGCGAGCAAAAAGATCGGATCGATACCGGCTTGCTCCAAAAGCGACAACAGGTCGGACGATTCTTCGGGAGGCATGTCCACGGTAAGAACGCCGTCGACGCCAGCGCTCCTGGCCCTGTCGACGAACGCGCGGTACCCCATGCACTCGACCGGGTTGAGATACCCCATGAGAACGACAGGAGTCTCGCTATCGTTCGAACGGAACTTTTCTACCATGTCCAGCACGCGGCGAAGGCTCATCTTGTGCAGAAGAGCTCGCTCGCTGGCCTTTTGGATGACCGGACCATCCGCCATCGGATCGGAGAAAGGCACGCCCAGTTCGATGATGTCGGCCCCGGCCTCCACCATCGCGTGCATCGCCGGAACCGTGAAATCCGGATGGGGATCGCCCGCCGTGATGAAAGGAATGAGAGCTTTCCGGTTGGCTTGTTTTAAAGTCTGGAACTTGGCGGTCAAACGGCTCACAGGGTAATTCCTTCGCGCCTTGCAATGGTGTTGATGTCTTTGTCCCCGCGTCCCGATAGGTTGACCAGGATTTTTTGATCCTTGCTCATGGTGGGCGCGAGCTTCATGGCGTAAGCCACGGCGTGGCTGGACTCCAGCGCCGGAATGATGCCTTCGATCCGGGTCAGCGTGTGAAAGGCCTCCATCGCCTCGTCATCGGTGATGCTGACGTATGCGGCCCGACCGCTGTCCTTTAACCAGGAATGCTCCGGACCCACGCCGGGGTAATCGAGGCCGGCTGAAATCGAATGGGTTTCGATGATCTCGCCATCCTCGTCCTCCATGAGATAGGTGCGATTGCCGTGCAGAACGCCTGGTTTGCCGGCGCTCAGAGGAGCCGAGTGGCGACCGGTCGCAATGCCCTCGCCCGCCGCCTCGACACCGTACATCGATACGCCGTGTTCGTCTATGAAGGGATAGAACAGGCCTATGGCGTTCGAACCGCCTCCGACGCAAGCTACCAGCGCGTCCGGCAAGCTACCGGTGAGTTCCTTCATCTGCTGTCTGGCTTCGCGGCCTATGACCGCCTGAAAATCGCGAACCATGGCCGGATAAGGATGAGGACCGGCCACTGTGCCGATGATATAAAAGGTATTGTCCACATTCGTAACCCAATCGCGCATGGCCTCGTTGAGCGCGTCCTTTAGGGTTTTCGAACCGGATTCCACCGGCACCACGGTCGCGCCGAGCAACTTCATGCGGAACACATTGAGGGCCTGGCGCTCGACGTCGACAGCCCCCATATAAACCACGCACTCCATTCCCAAGCGGGCGGCGACTGTAGCGGTAGCCACGCCGTGCTGTCCGGCGCCGGTCTCGGCTATAACGCGCTGTTTGCCCATACGTTTAGCGAGCAAAGCTTGTCCTACGGTATTGTTGACCTTATGGGCACCGGTGTGATTGAGATCCTCGCGTTTGAAGAAAACTTGCGCGCCACCCAGCATTGAACTAAGGCGCTCCGCGTAATAGATCGGCGAAGGGCGCCCCACGTAATGCTTGAGATCGTAATCTAATTCCGCAAGGAACTCGGGATCTTTCATGTAGCGATAATACGCGTCCCTCAACTCCTGAATCGGATACATCAAGGTTTCGGCAACGAATACGCCGCCATAGGGCCCGAAGTGGCCCCGCTCGTCGGGCAGGTTGTACGATTCAGTCGATGTGTACTCTATGGTCATATTCGTGTACCTGTTCTAGAAACGCCGCCATTTTATCGGCATCCTTGATGCCCTTGCCTGCTTCTACACCGCTGGATACGTCGACGGCATAAGGCTGCACCGTCCGCAAGGCTTCCACGACGTTATCAGGAGCAAGCCCTCCGGCCAAGATCACCGATCGGCGGAGTTCCTTCGGAATCAAGTCCCAGTCGAAGCGATGACCGGTCCCCCCCTTGGCATCCGAATGCCATGCGTCCAACAGAAAACCTGCCGCATCCGGATAAGTATCCACAATTGTCGTCAGATCTGTTTCCGACCGCATCCTTACGGCCTTGATATAGGGTTTTCCGAAACGGCGGCAGTAATCCGGGCTTTCATCACCGTGAAACTGAATCAGATCGATACGTACCTGTTGCAAAATCTCGCGGACCACAACCTCGTCTTCATCGACGAACAACCCGACCACCGTGGCGAATGGCGGCAAAGCAGACACGATGCTTTGCGCCGTCTCGACGTCGAGATTTCGTGGACTTGGCGGATAAAAAACCAAACCGACGGCGTCGGCGCCCAGTTGAACAGCTATCAAGGCGTCGTCCGGGCGGGTGAAGCCGCAGATTTTAACGCGAGTTCTACGGAAGGGATACGGAAATTTCACTCGCTTTCCGAAGGAGTATAACGACTGGCGTCTTCCGGCAGATAATCGAATATCGGATGACGGGGTAAACCGAAATGGGGAGGGTAATAAACACCGCCTAAGTATAACCCGTCGGCCGGCGCCGTAACACCGGCGCACTTTCGGTCTCGGGCCCCGAGAACCTCGGCCGCCCAATCCGGGCGCTGCTTGCCCGATCCAACCTCCATCAAGACGCCTACCATATTCCGAACCATATGATGCAGGAAAGCATTGGCGCACAGCTCGATGATAACCCTGTCATTCTCCCGCCGCACGTGGATGAAATGCATCCGGCGCATGGGACTCTTGGATTGGCAGTCCTGGGCTCGGAACGAGGAAAAATCATGTTCCCCGATCAGATTGTTTGCCGCCTCCTGCATGGCTTTCTCATTGAGCGGATGAAAATGCCAGGTGAGTTGTCGTCTGAAGAGCGCGGACTTCATCGGGCGATTCAGGATGACATACCGATAGAATCGAGCGATGGCGCTGTAGCGCGCATGGAAGTCCTCCGGAGTCTCTTGAACCCAGAGGATACGCACGTCTTCGGGAAGCGCCGTATTAGTCCCCATCAGCCAGGAATACGGCTTACGGTACACCTTGGTATCGAAATGGACGACTTGCTCCAAGGCATGCACGCCCGCATCCGTCCGGCCAGCACAGATGACGCGAATCGACTCGGCCGCAACGCGGCTTAGAGCGTCTTCGACCGCGCCCTGGACGGTAAGCTTCCCCTTTTGCCATTGCCAACCGGAGAAGGCTTGACCGTCATACTCGATACCCAAGGCGATACGCATCGTTTTAGAAATTATTTGTTTAACAAGATAACAGGAAAGAACGTTCCGCTATCAGTCCAATGTTACCATCTTGAAACAATCGCGGCCGAAACGGGCCTACTGAAAAGCATCGAAAAACGACTGAGCACTCTTTAGGCAGGCTAGCGTTAAATGACCGGTTGTCGTTACACTGAAACAGAAACGAGAACAAAGTCCGTATTTAGGGTTTCTTAGCATTATGGCAGACACAGCAAAGCTCGAACTGGACGGCAAACGGTTCGATATTCCCGTCGTCGTCGGTACCGAGAACGAAAAAGGGCTGGATATCACCCGGCTCCAGGCATCGACCGGTTACATCACCGTCGATCCCGGTTACGCCAATACAGGCTCCTGCACATCCGCCATCACCTACATAGACGGCGACAAAGGAATTCTCCGCTACCGCGGGATCGACATTGCCGAGCTCTGCGAGAAGTCGACGTTCATGGAAGTCTGCTATTTGCTCATTTACGGCGAGTTGCCGAACGCCGAGCAATTTACGAAATTCAAGGACAAGGTCCTTTTCCACTCGCTGATTCACGAGGACATGAAGAGCTTCTTCACCTCGTACCCCGGCCATGCCCATCCCATGGCCATTCTTTCGGCAATGGTGTGTTCCCTCTCGGTTTATCATCCGGAACTGTTGAAACCGGATCAGTCGCCGCACGAGCGGGACCAAACCATTACCCGGCTCCTGTCCAAAGTGCGTGTGCTGGCCGCCTTCGCCTACAAGCGATCGGTGGGTGAAGCTTTTGTCTACAGCCGTCCGGAACTGGACTACCTCTCCAACTTCCTGCACATGATGTTCACGACGCCGGTCAAACTGTACGAGCCGGACGAGGTGACGCGCAAGGCGCTGGACGTATTGTTCATCCTGCATGCCGACCACGAGCAGAATTGCTCCACCTCGACCGTTCGCATGGTGGGATCTTCCAAGGCCAACCTTTTTGCATCCATTTCGGCCGGCATCTGCGCCTTGTGGGGTCCGCTGCACGGCGGCGCCAACCAGGCTGTGATCGAAATGCTGGAGGCGATCGCGGCCGACGGCGGAAACTACAAGAAATTCATCGACAAGGCCAAGGATAAAAACGATCCATTTCGACTGATGGGGTTCGGACACCGAATCTACAAGAATTACGACCCCAGGGCGCAGATCATCAAAAAGCACTGCGACGAAGTACTCGGAAAGCTGGGCATTCACGACCCGATTCTCGAAATCGCCAAGGGCCTAGAGGAAGTGGCGCTCACCGATCCCTACTTCATCGAGCGCAAGCTTTACCCCAATGTCGATTTCTATTCGGGAATCCTCTACCGTGCCATGCGGATTCCGACGAACATGTTTACCGTAATGTTCGCTTTGGGAAGACTGCCTGGCTGGATTGCTCACTGGAAGGAAATGATCGAGGAACCCGGCATGAGAATCGCACGGCCCCGCCAGATATACATCGGCGAACGGCAACGGGCCTATAAACCCATGAACGACAGGTAGAATCCGTCTTCGAATTATGCTTTGCTCCCGGTCCGACGGGGACATCCGAACCGGGCGCGTAGCATCGGCGCTTGCCCGCCATTGACCGCTTCCGAACGCATCGCCCACCGGCAAAGCGGCCGCTGACGTTTACCGCTTCGGACTTCCGGCTTCTTTCGATCGCCTTGGGGCAACCCGATGCCGTTTATTGAGTCAAATTTGATACAAGGGTTATCGTATCGCCGTCTTGAATCGAAAATCGCACGTCATTGCCTGGCTTGCTTCCCACTTTCTCGTCCTGTCCTTTCTTTCCGCGTCAGCCGCCGAAGAAAGCCTGTGCAAACCTGAATCGGCCCCAGCGGCCGCATCGACTCCCGTTCGTTCGCCGACTCGGGTATTGCTTATTCCCCTCTTAAGAAAAGATCCGGATTCCGCGGAAAACGAACGCTGGCCAGAACGCCCGGCGGCGGAAATCGAGGCTTTTTATCGAACCAGCTTCTCCGCACAAGTCACTTGGTTGCGGGATGTCCGCAAATGGGAGGACTACTACCGCAAGGCCGATATGTTGGCGCAGCGCTCGGCGCCTTTCGACCGAGTGATTCTTATCGGACACGGCGGATATGACGGACCGATTCTGAACGGTCATATCATTCAGAACGCGCTCACCATCGAGGGAGATCACGCTAAAGCGACCCGGATCGTCGAGGCGCAGCCCGGAGTTGCGGAGATTTTCACCGTTACCTATGACATCCGCCAGAATCGGGAATTCAGCAGCTTCATGGACGGCCGTTGGAAAGAACTTTCCCGAAAAGATTCTACGGAAATCAGAAATATTCTGATAAGCAAAGAGCGCAGACTCCAACCCTTGGATACCGCTTGCCTGCAGCGCCAATGTTCGGCCGCGATGCTGGCCTCCATTCCGAACGATACCGATCGGGATCTCAAGCGCGCAGCCTGCGAATCCATATGCAGAGTTCCGCTCTTCGTTTTGCGCTCATTCGAAGAGCTTAGCCCGGAGCGGTTTCGAAACTTCGTCCAAAGTTTGCGTTCTCTCGTCAAGCCGAACGGCTTGATCGTGCTCGGCATGTGCAATCCGGGCAGCAGCGTACCGGAGAGAGAATCTCCCTGGGATGTCGGCGGTGCCTTGGTACACTCGAAGCTTGCCTCCGGCCCTCATCAAACCTATGTACACTTGCTCGCTACCGCGACCGGGCGGAGCGTAGCCGGCCCCATCGGCAAGACCAGTGCCGAGGATGTCGTGAACCGGGTGAAGCTGTTCGAAGAGCGGCGACCCCAACGATATCTGCGCATTGTCGCTCCGACCGAACGCTGCGCTCCCTGAGTGCCCCGCAACGATCGTCCAGCGGTCTCGATTGCTCCGGATTCGGTGCGACAAACTACTTCTGCGCGTAAAATTCCCGTTTTTTCCTGTCCCACACTCCGATGGCTTTAATCACCTTCCGCAATATACACGTCAGCTTCGGTCAGCCTCTGCTGGACGGCATCGGCTTTTCCCTGGAAAAAGGCGAGCGGGTGTGCCTCGTCGGACGCAACGGAGCGGGGAAATCCACGTTGCTCAAACTTTTGACAGGCGATTTGATTCCGGATGAAGGGGAAATCATCGATCAAGAGGGCTTGCGCATCGCCCGGCTCGATCAGGAAGTCCCGCTGGACGCCACCGGCAGCGTGTTCGACGTCGTTGCAGGCGGGTTGGGCGATACGGGCGAGTTGATCCGCCGGTTTCATGACGTATCCCATCGCGTTGCGAGCCATTCCGACTCGAAGTCCTTGGCGGAATTGGAGCAATGCCAGCACGCGATCGATGCCATCGGCGGCTGGGATCTCCACCGGAAAGTCGAATCCCTGCTGTCTAAGCTCGACCTGCCGGTGGATACCGATGTCGAGTCTCTGTCGGGCGGCCTGAAACGCCGGGTGTTGCTGGCCCGAGCCCTAGTCTCAGAGCCCGACGTATTATTGCTCGACGAGCCCACCAACCACCTCGATCTCGCGGCGATTCTTTGGCTGGAGGAATTTCTGCTCGGTTGGCCGGGAACTTTGATCTTCATCACCCACGACCGGATGTTCCTGCAAAGGCTGGCAACCCGGATTATCGAGCTCGACCGGGGCAAGCTGTTCGACTGGCCCGGCGATTACGCCACCTATCTGAAGCGCAAGGAAGAACAACTGAACGCCGAAGCCAAGGCTCAATCGGAATTCGATAAAAGGCTCGCGCAGGAAGAAGCCTGGATTCGCGAAGGCATCAAGGCGCGCCGCACCCGCAACATGGGCCGGGTACGGCGTCTGCTCGACATGCGCCAGGAACGCGCGGAACGGCGGGGCCGTACCGGCCAGGTCAGCATGCTGCTGCAGCAGGCGGAAAAGTCCGGACGACTGGTGGTGGAAGCCGAGAACGTTCGGTTCGATTACGGCGGTCAACCGATCGTGCGCGATTTTTCCACCACGATCCTGCGGGGCGACAAGGTCGGCATCATCGGGCCCAACGGCTGCGGCAAGACCACCCTGCTTCGCCTGATGCTGGGCGAACTGCAACCGACGTCGGGCCGCATCCGTCTTGGAACCAACCTGCAAATCGCCTATTTCGACCAGTACCGGGCACAGCTCGAGGAAGAAAAATCGGTGATCGACAATGTCGCCCAAGGCAGCGACCGGGTGAGCGTCAACGGGCGCAACGTTCACGCCATCGGCTACCTCAAGGATTTCCTCTTCACTCCCGAACGGGCACGTCAGCCGGTGAAGTCGCTTTCGGGGGGCGAGCGCAACCGCCTCCTGCTCGCGCGGCTGTTCACTCAGCCCGCGAATCTCCTGGTGCTCGACGAACCCACCAACGATCTGGACGCGGACACGCTGGAACTGCTGGAAGAACTGTTGACCGATTACGACGGCACCGTATTGCTGGTGAGCCACGACCGGGCGTTCCTGAACAACCTCGTCACCAGCGTGCTGGCGTTCGAAGGCGACGGCATTGTCAACGATTACGTGGGCGGCTACGACGACTGGGTGCGGCAACGCCCGGCACCTCAGCCCGCCCCGGCAAAGCCGGCCGTTGAAAAACCGATTCCGCCCAAGCCGGTCAAGGAAAAGCTGAGAAAGTTGAGCTTCAAGGAACAGCGCGAACTCGAGGCTTTGCCCCAGCAGATCGAGGCGCTCGAAACCGAAATAGCCTCATTGAATGAAGCGATCTCCCGCCCCGAGTTCTATCAGCAGACGAAAGACACCATTACCGGAACCCAGGCCCGGCTGGCGGAATTGCAGCAGACGGTGGAGGCGGCGTATATGCGCTGGGAAGAACTGGAGGCCTTGCGGGAACAGCTGAGCACTTGAGCCGGCGCCCGCAGGCTCATTTTCCGTAGTGGTCCCAATGCCCCCGAAACAGAGCGTGCTCGCTGATCGGACTTCGCGACGACCGCGACGGCGGCGGCCGCCGCCTATTGCGGTCTGGGCTATACCGCCGTCTTCTGGGGCGACGCGCCCGAGCGTATCGACGGCAACTACCGCATCACCCGCATGCTGCAAGCCGAGACCATGTTCACCGGCGATCCCGACAGAGCTTCGATGGATCATGGTATATAGGCGGTCTGCGAGGACCTGCGGCTCAGGGTCGCCATCCCTACCCCATCCGCCTGTGCTCTAGGCGCATTGGGGCATGCGCTGGCGGCGCGGGAACTTCAGCGGTTGGCATCGGCATTCGCCATGATCTTCCGGGAGTCGGCAAGAACCTCCAGGACCATCTCCACACGAGGGTGCGCTGCGAGATCACACAAGCGTTGACCTTCGCCCCGCTTCCGGAAGCGCAAAAGGCCGCTGCGCTGCGGGAATACGAAGCGAGCCGAAGCGGCGCGCTGGCTTCGAATTTCCTCGAGGCGGGGGCCTTCGTCAAAAGCCGTCCGGAAGAGACGATTCCCGGGCTACAGCTGTTCTTCCTGATGACCCTGCCGCCCGATTATCCCGAAGCGGGAGCCACCAACCGGCACGGCATCACGTTCACCGCCTACATCAATCGGCCCCTGAGCCGCGGAGAGGTCACGCTGGCCTCGGCGATCCGCTCGACCGGCCGGTCATCGACCCCAACTACCTGAGCCATTCCGACGAGGTCGCACCGGGAGCACACCTCCGAAGCGACGCGGATCTCGAATCCTTCGTGAGGCGTACGGCCTCCACCACCTGGCACCCGGCCGGCACCTGCGAGATGGGCCACGACGCCATGGCGTCGTCGATTCCCGCTTGAAGGTGCACGCAATCGAGGGACTGCGGGTGGTCGATGCTTCGATCATGCCGACCATCGTGAGCGGCAACACCAATGCGCCGACGATCATGATCGCCGAGAAGGCAGCGGATCTGCTTCGGAACGGCTAGAGCGTTTTCCGGTTTGGCGTAGCGTCCAAGGTAGGTCGGCAATCCCTTGCCGACAAAGACGCTCGGCCGGGGCATGGCGTCGGGAAGGGGGGCTTCGGCGCTCCAATCGCAAACGGCCATCCCAGGAGCGCTGGGATGACCCTTCCAATCGCAAACGGCTTGGCCGGGAGCGCCGGCCACGCCCTTCCCGAAGACGCCGTTTGCGATTGGAAGGGGCCGATTAAAGGCCCGTTTGCGATTGGGAAGGGATTCCCGACCTACGCGCGAGTGCCCGTACAGTAGGTATGAAAATGCTCTAAAGCCTGCTCCCACGAGCCGTAAACCAATCCGACAGCCGCTCCAGTGCGTCGGCAACGGATTGCCGACCTACGAATTTCCGGTCCTTGCCTACGCGCGCAGCCCTTCCGAATGCATTGCGTGTTTCATATTCGTGCGGCATCCCTGCATTGGTGCACGAAAGGTCGACGAGTTCTGCCAATAAGCGGATCGCAAAGGCTCGAATATCCATAGCTCCGTGACTTTCCGGCGCCTGGCATACCTTCTGCTTCTATGACTCATTGAACAAGCTGCGCGCCAAAGGCGGCGCGCGAAAAATCGACAACGGCGTCTCGCTGCCATCGATGATGGCAGCCAGGCGCTTTTTTTTGCCCGACGATAAACACTGGAGCACAAAAATGGGAGACGAAAAGGCTGTACGGGGAGCGGGGGTCCAAAGGGCCGGCGTCGGTCGGCGCCGGTTCATGCGGCAGGCGGCCGGCATGGCCATGGCGGTTGCGCTTTGCGCGATGATGGCGGCGGGTCCCCACGAGGCGCAAGCGGAGGTGGGGCCACCGGAAAAAGTTTCGCTCAAGTTCGGCTTCATCAAGCTGACCGATATGGTGCCGCTGGCGATCGCCTACGAGAACGGCTATTTCGAGGACGAGGGGCTGTCCGTCACGCTGGAAGCCCAGGCCAACTGGAAAGTGCTGCTCGATCGGGTGATCTCGGGCGAACTCGACGGCGCCCACATGCTGGCCGGGCAACCCATAGGAGCAACGATCGGCTTCGGCACCCAGGCCGACGTCATCACCGCCTTCAGCATGGACCTCAACGGCAACGGCATCACCGTTTCCAACGCCGTTTGGGAGGAATTGAAGAAGAAGCTGCCGATGAAGGACGGCAAGCCGGTGCATCCCATCGACCCCAAATACCTCAAGACGGTCGTCGACGGTTACAAGAAAAAGGGCAAGCCCTTCAACATGGGCGTGGTGTTCCCGGTATCCACCCACAATTATGAATTGCGTTACTGGCTGGCGGCAGGCGGCATGAATCCGGGCTATTACGCGCCCACCAAGGGCGACATCAGCGGCACGCTCAAGGCCGATGTGCTGATATCGGTGACGCCGCCGCCGCAGATGCCGGCCACCATGGAAGCGGGCACCATCGACGGCTATTGCGTAGGCGAGCCCTGGAACCAGCAGGCCGTGTTCAAGGGGATCGGCGTGCCGGTGGCCACCGACTACGAGGTCCAGGTGAACAATCCGGAGAAGGTGTTCGGCGTCACCAAAGCCTGGGCGGACGCCAATCCCAACACCCATATCCGCGTGGTGAAGGCGCTGATCCGCGCCGGGTACTGGCTGGATGCAGAGAACAACAAGAACCGCGCCGAGGCTGTGAAAATCATCTCGAAACCGAACTACGTGGGTGCGGACGAAGCGGTGATCGCGAACAGCATGACCGGCACCTTCGAATACGAAAAGGGCGACAAGCGCGAGGCACCCGATTTCAACGTGTTCTTCCGTTATCACGCCACCTACCCCTACTACTCCGATGCCATCTGGTACCTCACCCAGATGCGCCGCTGGGGCCAGATTCCCGAGGCCAAGCCCGATTCCTGGTACATGGAGACGGCGAAGAAAGTCTATCGTCCGGACATTTACGCCGCCGCGGCCAAAGAGTTGATTGCCGAAGGCAAGCTTAGCGCTCAGGACTTCCCCGATTTCGACAAGGAGACCGGATTCAAGGGCCCGCAAAAAGGTTTCATCGACGGCACCGTCTACGACGGGCGTAAACCCAACGATTACCTGAAGCAGTTCAAGATCGGCCTCAAGGGCAACGAAAAGCCGTAACCCTGGAAACGGCAGTTGACCGCTTCGATGCACGAGAAAAGCCCGCTGCCTTTTGTAGCGCGTTTTTTTACCGCGGTTTGGCTGAGCATCGGAAATGCGCAGGTCGGCAATCCTTTGCCAACCGAGTCCCTTGCCGACGGCGTGTGTCGGAAGGGTCGCGACTAAAGCGACCGTTTGCGATCGGGAATGGATTGCCGACCTACTTCGGGAGCTACGCCAAACCGGAAAACGCTTTGGGTAACCAGTGAAACCATCTTCATTCAGTCACGTCGAAGGCCCTTGCGCTGCGCGGGCTCTCCGACAGGGAGGATCAACATGACGGCACAAACATTATTGCAACGATTGGGCACTCTGACACAGGCCAACGCCAACGGAGATTCGAAACTGGCGGCCATCTTCCACAGCAACTGGCCGCCCCTATTCGGCATCGCCCTCTTTCTGGTGCTCTGGCACGTGGGAGCCGCCGGAGTCAAAACCTCGCTCGGGGAACTGCCGGGTCCTGCGGCGGTGTGGGAACAAACCCAGAACCTGTACCAGGAACACATCGCGGAACGGGAACGCGAGGCCGCGTTCTACGAACGTCAGGAAAAGCGCAAGGAGCGGTTCTTGGCGGAAAATCCGGGCAAGGAATTCACCCCGCTGCCGTACACCGGCAAGCCGACCTACCTGGACCAGATCTTTACCAGTCTTTACACGGTGTTCGCCGGATTCACCATGGCGACCTTGGTCGCCGTGCCGCTGGGAATCCTGTGCGGCCTGAGCAAATCCTTCCAGAACGCGATCAATCCGCTGATCCAGATCTTTCGGCCGGTGTCGCCTCTGGCCTGGCTGCCCATCGTCACCCTGGTGGTGAGTGCGGTATACGTGACGAGCGGCACGCCCATGTTCGAGAAATCCTTCATCATCTCGGCTATCACCGTGACCCTGTGCTCGCTCTGGCCGACCCTGATCAATACGGCCGTCGGGGTTGCCTCCATCGACAAGGACCTCATCAACGTGTCCAAGGTGCTGCGGCTTTCCACCCGCACCAAGGTGATGAAGATCGTCATTCCGTCCTCGCTCAAGCTCATCTTCACGGGGCTCCGCCTGTCCCTGGGTGTGGGCTGGATGGTGCTGATCGCGGCGGAGATGCTGGCCCAGAACCCCGGCCTCGGAAAATTCGTGTGGGACGAATTCCAGAACGGCAGTTCGCAGTCGCTAGGGCGCATCATGGTGGCCGTATTCACCATCGGCTTCGTCGGCTTTCTGCTGGACCGCATCATGCAGACCTTGCAGCAACTGGTCAGCTTCGGCGAGCGTTCAAGCTAAGGAGTCCAATATGTTAAGCCTACAACGCATCTACACCGACGATTTCGACAGCCAGCCGCCCGAAGAGCCGGCGCCGCGGACCGTGGCGCTGGAACTGAAAGGCGTCGGCAAAGGCTACGGCACCGGCGCCCGGCGGACCGAGGTGCTGAACGACATCAACCTCCGTATCGTGGAGGGGGAGTTCGTCGCCATCGTCGGTTTCTCCGGCAGTGGCAAGACCACCCTCATCTCCCTCATGGCGGGTCTCATCGAGGCCGACGCCGGCGAACTGCTGTGCAATGGCAAGACCATCGAGGGTCCGGGACCCGACCGGGGCGTGGTGTTCCAGAACTATTCGCTGATGCCCTGGATGACCGTGCGCCAGAACGTGGCGCTGGCGGTCGACCAGGTGTTCAAGGATGCGCCCAAGGCGGAGAGAGCAGCGTGGGTCGAGAAATACATTGCCATGGTGAATCTCACCCCCGCCATGGACAAGCGTCCCGCCGAACTTTCCGGCGGCATGAGACAGCGGGTTTCGGTGGCGCGCGCGCTGGCGGCTTCGCCCGACATCCTGCTGCTCGACGAACCCCTGAGCGCTCTGGATGCGTTGACTCGTTCCAAGCTCCAGGACGAAATCATCCGCATCTGGCGCCAGGAAAAGAAGACCGTCGTGCTCATCACCAACGACGTGGACGAGGGCATCATCATGGCGGACCGCATCATTCCGCTGAAGCCCGGCCCGAACGCAACCCTGGGACCGGAATTCGAGGTCGCCCTGCCCCGTCCGCGCGACCGCCAGGCCATCAACCATTCCCCGGAGTTCAAGCGCATCCGGCGCGAGGTAACTCAATATCTCATGCAAATCAGCCATGAGCGGGAAGTTGCGACTTCCGACAACATCATCAGCTTGCCGACGGTCCTTCCCAACACCGCACGCGAACACCAGGCTCCCGACATCAAGCCGGTTCCGGCAAAAGCCGGTTTGGAGCGCTACGTGGAATTCTCCCGCGTCTCCAAGATCTATCCGAGCCGCAAGGGTCCCATCAAGGTCGTCGACGGCTTCGATCTCAAGATCCGCAAGGGCGAATTCATTTCCATCATCGGCCACTCCGGCTGCGGCAAATCGACGGTGCTGTCCATGGTGGCGGGTCTCAACGACATCAGCGAGGGCGGCATCGTCCTCGACGGCCGGGAAGTGGTCACCGCCGGCCCGGACCGCGGCATCGTATTCCAGGCGCCCAGCCTGGTGCCCTGGCTCACGGCGTACGAGAACGTCTGTCTGGGGGTGGAACAGGTCTATCCCCACGCCAGTAAGAAAGAGCGCATAGCCATCGTCGAGCACTATCTCAGCCGGGTCGGCCTGACCGACGCCAGGGACAAGAAAGCCAGCGAGCTGTCCAACGGCATGAAACAGCGGGTGGGCATCGCCCGGGCATTCGCGCTATCCCCCAAGCTGCTGCTGCTGGACGAGCCGTTCGGCATGCTCGATTCACTCACCCGATGGGACTTGCAGGAAGTTCTGATGGAGGTGTGGACCCGCACCAAACTGACCGCCATCATGGTGACTCACGACGTGGACGAGGCCATTCTGCTCGCCGACCGCGTGGTGATGATGACCAACGGGCCGAACGCGAAAGTCGGCAAGATCCTCGAGATCGACCTGCCCCGCCCCCGTACCCGCACCATGCTGCTCGAACACCCGAACTACTACGAATTGCGCGAGCAGTTGCTCACCTTCCTGGCGGAGTGCGATCACAGTTGATGAAATGGGTCACGCTGAGGAACCGCCACGCCGGACGCTGCGAGGGCGGTGAGTAGTCCGCACGGAGCGCAACGCGATGTCGTTGCCGAATGGCCTTTTGGCTCGTTCCCAGATGGATGGGAACGGAAAAGCCGGAGGTTGAGGACCCGCGCAAAAGGAAAGCGGCGGATCAGCGAGCCGCTTCCCTTTCCCTTTCCCTTTCCCTTCCCGACCCCGCCGGCTGCCGCGTAGGCCACCTCCTTATATAACCGAGGCCAGCAGCCGCAAGCTCCCATTCGGCTCCAGGGCATGTTGGCATGTGGAACAGACCCTATATGCACCCGCGTTCAAGCGGTGAGCCTCGAAAAAACAAGGCTGTCGAGGATGGTCAGGCAAAATTCCTGAGAGCAGACCCCGTATGCACCCCTGTTCCGCTGTGCACCATGTTAGTTCAAGCGATATCTTTTATTCCATTCAAAGCCGCACAAAACTACGTAATTGCCATTAGTTATCAATAACTTATCAAGATTAACGAAACTTGGCACAAAATACGCTTATATCGAGCTGAGGTTTATTAAGCAACGGCGCTTTAACCCCTTTAGGGTTATGGCGCTTTTTTTTTGCCTCACTGGTTCTTCATTGCATGACCGATACCAATAATCGAGCTAAAGGAGAAAATTATGTCTTATTTAGTCCCGTCAGAATTTGTCACCAAGATGGTGGATGCAGGTGAATCGAAAGTATTCATGTCAACCAGGGATACGGTGATCAGAGCGTATATGGCCGGCGCCATCCTGGCATTGGCTGCGGTGTTTGCGGTTGCGATGACCGTACAGACGGGCTCTCCGCTCATTGGCGCCATGTTGTTCCCCGTCGGTTTTTCCATGCTGTATTTGTTGGGCTTCGATCTACTGACCGGGGTATTTGTTTTGACGCCGCTTGCATGGCTCGATAAACGCCCGGGGGTGACAATTGGCGGTATCTTAAGGAACTGGGCGTTGGTCTTTATCGGCAATTTCATGGGGGCGTTTACCGTGGCGGTGATGATGTCGATCGTTTTCACCTTCGGTTTCTCGACAGAACCCAATGAAGTAGGTCAAAAAATTGCCGGTATCGGGGAAGCGCGTACGCTAGGTTATGCAAAGTATGGAGCGGCAGGCATGCTGACGCTCTTTATCAGAGGCATGCTTTGCAACTGGATGGTCTCTACCGGCGTTGTCGGCGCGATGATTTCCACGTCGGTGAGCGGTAAGGTGATCGCCATGTGGATGCCGATCATGCTCTTCTTTGCAATGACCTTCGAGCATTCGATCGTCAATATGTTTTTGTTTCCGTCAGGTCTGATCATGGGCGGAAAGTTTTCGATCATGGATTACCTTATCTGGAATGAGATTCCGACCGTTGTGGGAAATCTGGTTGGCGGGCTCGCGTTCACCGGACTGACTTTGTATTCCACACATGTAAGAACGGCGCCAAAACGGGTCAGTAAGGAGCGTGTCTCGGTGGGAAGAGCAGCCTGACGAGTGACCTCTCATGCCAAAAAGTTGGTGAAGAGGAATCAGTGAGGCTGGTAATAAAGGATGATGGCTGGCGGGAATTCCGGATGAGTTGTGGGAGCGGAACGGTGGGTCGGGAGGCGCGCCCATAGCCGGCTTATTAACCCGGCCTATAAATATTGGCCGGGTTAATCCGGGGCAGGGATGCCCCGGCGCGGCGACAAGCCGCGTGAGCCCAGGCCGGGCGTGTACCGGGCCTGGGCGGCGGCCCGAAATACCAGGAGGGTATTTACGGGCCTGATTAATAATCTGTTCAGCCGTAATTTGATCCATTGGGAACAACGGGCGATAACGATCTTGCCATGCTCTACTTGGCCTGCAGCATCATCGCCTGACGTGCGACCAGCCTACTGGGATCGGCTCCAAATAATATGCAATAAGATGAAAGAGCTTCAGCTGTCTACACGGTTGAAGCTCCCTCAATCTCGTTCTTGATCCGGTCCCCATGAAGTATTAGGCCGTTTGTGCTGGGCTTGCCGAAGCTTTGTAGTCTTTCGACAAGCTCAAGGCGGGCGGCTTAAAAGCTTTACCAGGTCGGATCTATAAAAACAAAAATGTCCAGTCAATTAAGAATCTCCGTAGGACAATACTCCGACAAAGGCCGTAAGGAAACCAATCAGGATTTTCACGGTGTTTGCATACCGAAAGAGCCCCAGTTGAGCTCGAAAGGAATTGCGATTGCGCTGGCCGACGGGATCAGCAGCAGCGATGTGAGCCAGATTGCCAGCGAAGCCGCTGTTAGGAGTTTTCTCGAGGATTATTTCTGCACTTCGGACGCTTGGTCTGTCAGGAAGTCAGCACAGCGGGTTTTGATCGCGACCAACTCCTGGTTACATTCACAGACACAGCAAAGCCAGTATCGTTACGATAAAGACAGAGGTTATGTGTGCACCTTTAGCGGCATGGTGATCAAGTCAACCACCGCACATATTTTTCACGTGGGCGATACGCGCATCTATAGATTGCATGATGATGCCTTGGAGCAATTGACCAACGATCATCGATTTTGGGTATCGCAGGATAAAAGCTATCTTGGTCGGGCTTTAGGCGTTAATCCTCAGCTCGAAATTGATTATCGAGCATTGCCAGTGGAAGAAGGCGACATTTTCTTATTCGCGACAGACGGCGTTTATGAATATGCCAGTCCTCGGTTCATCATCAATGCCATCAGAGAGCATGAAGACGATCTCGATACCGCTGCGAAAGCGATCGTGGACGCAGCATACCAACAAGGCAGTCCGGATAATCTCACGGCTCAGGTCGTTAAAATCGAAAACTTGCCTAAGCAGAATCCGGATGAACTCTATCAGCAGTTAACCGAACTGCCGTTCCCCCCGATTTTGGAAGCCAGAATGGTTTTTGATGGCTACAAGATCGTCCGGGAGGTGCATGCCAGCAGTCGCAGCCATGTTTATCTGGCGGTTGATAACGAAACCGGCACACCGGTCATCATCAAAACGCCATCGATCGATCTTCGGGGCGACCCGGCTTATTTGGAAAGATTCTTGATGGAAGAATGGATCGCTCGGCGCATCAATAGTGCGTATGTACTGAAGCCTTGCGCACAGACGCGGAAACGCAACTATCTCTATATCGTCACCGAATTCATTGACGGTCAGACATTAACGCAGTGGATGATCGACAATCCGAGACCGGACCTGGAAACCGTGCGCGGCATCGTTGAACAAATTGCCAAAGGATTACGCGCTTTTCACAGGCTGGAAATGCTGCATCAGGACCTGAGACCGGACAATATCATGATCGACCGTACCGGCACGGTGAAGATCATCGATTTCGGTTCGACGAAAGTTGCCGGCCTGATGGAGATCACAACGGCAATCGAGCGAAGTCATCTGCTAGGTACTGCCCAATATACCGCGCCGGAATATTTTCTTGGCGAAAGCGGGACAACATATTCCGATATGTTTTCGCTGGGCGTTATAGCTTATCAAATGCTGTCGGGTAAACTGCCTTATGGCGCCGAAGTCTCCAAGGCCAGAACCAGAGCCGCACAAAAGAAATTAGCCTATCACTCTGTACTCGATGACGATCGGGAAATCCCTGCCTCGATCGATGATGTGCTCAGGAAGGCAGTACATCCGAACCCGTATCAGCGTTATGGGGAATTATCCGAGTTTATCTATGATCTACGCCACCCGAACCAAGCGTTTCTGAATAAGACCCGTCCACCGCTCATCGAACGTAATCCAGTAGTTTTCTGGAAAAGCGTTTCCTTCATTCTGGCAATTACTGTTGTTGCCTTATTGTTTAAGTTAACAAATAGGGGTATCTAAAATGAAAACAAAATCGACACAGACACCGTCATCTTGCAAAGCCGATTCTCTGCTGACCAAAGAACAAATGACGGACCGCATTATTACTGCAAAAGTAAAAAAACAACTCACTTGGACAGCCATTGCCGAACAGATTGGCGTCAATGAGGTTTGGCTGGCCTCGGCTTGTCTTGGCATGAACAGCATGAAACACGACATTGCCGAAAAGCTCTGCGCCATTTTGGAGCTGCCTATTGAAGTTCGAGCCGCCTTGGAAATGTTTCCTCACAAACAATGGCCCTTCGAAATACCCCAAGACCCGCTTATTTATCGGCTTTATGAAATCGTCGGCGTTTACGGAGAAACCTTGAAAGAAATCATTCATGAAAAATTCGGAGACGGTATCATGAGCGCGATAGATTTCAGCATGACGGTCGGCAAAGAAGAAAACCCAGCCGGCGATCGCGTCGTCATCACCATGAACGGTAAATTTTTGCCTTACAAATCCTGGTAAATCGGTAAAGGATTGCTTTGCCGGGCTCTATGAGACGAGTCGGCAACCGGCGGATCGGGCGAAAGAGCGGGCTCGAGTGAGAGCCGCTACTAGCTCACCGCCCGGTCGAATTCGAACTCCGGCGCCGGCTCGCCCCGCTCCAAATCGTTGGCGGAGGTTGAGCCCCAATCAGACACAGTCTGGGCGGCGATATGGAGCTGGCGTGGCATCACACAGTCGCGATGCTCGGCCAGGAACGCCCCGATGTTGGAACGGTGCATGGCGCGGGCCGCCTCGATACCCAGCAGCAAGCCGCCGAGCACCACGGTGCGGTGGGTGCAGCCGAATCCTCACGGTCGAATTTGTATTCGGGTAGTGCCGACATTTCTCTTCCGAAGCCGAAAAAAAAAGCGCCCATGCCGGTTCCGTACGAAACCGGCCAAGGACGCCTTTGTCCGAGGAAGCGATGAACGCCGCTGTTCGCGCTTCCCCTTGGTTTTCAAAAATTCCTGTCATGGAAGGAAAATCGGCTCCCGGTCTGCGAAGAACACGTTGCTTAGACGCAGTGCAACGGTAACTTCCGCCGTTGGACGATCACGAGTGCATACGGACGAACTCGATAATAGCCTTAGCGTACACGTCCGGGTGGGTGGCGTGCGGGATGTGCCCTGCTCCCGGAAATTTCAGGACCTCCGCGCGAGGCATCGCCTCTGCAAGCTTGCCGACTACTGGTCCGAAGATGGGTGGGCTCTGGTCGCCCAGCGTGAGGAGAGCCGGACGCGTAAACTCCTTGATCCACTCCAGCTCGAAAACCAGCTGTTCGGGATCTTTCGCCTCGTCGAGGAAGGTCGGAGCATTATCCATCATGATCTTCTTGTACTCCGGCGGCAGTTGAGCCCAGGACCCCGGGCCGAGCACAACAGTCTCGACGAACTGTTCGGCGGCGCCGGCATGATCGCCCGAGGCGATCCGTTCGACCACGCCCCCAACTCGTTGCCGAACCTGCTCCAGCATCGGCGCAACGGCGGAGTCGTCGGCGAGCAGCGCGAAGAGGGGCCGCTCGTGAATGATGAGGCCGCGAAGGAGGTCGTGCCGCTCACCGGCCAGCCGGAGCGCAATCGATGCGCCGAACGAGTTTCCCGCTACCCATGCCGGCGCGAGTCCCAGGTCCTGTATCAACGCAGCAAGGTCGGCCACGTCCTCGCGCACGCTGCCTTGTCCCGGCGGACACGTACTCTCGCTGTGGCCACGGCGATCGTAGGTGAGAACTCGAAAAGAGTCGACCAAACGGGGAACGAGCAGGTCCCAGTCGTGATGAGAATCCCATGAGCCGTGAACCAATACGAGGGGAACCTCCCCGCTGCCTTGGAGTTCATAGAAAAGCCGCACACCGTTGACATTTGCGGTTGCCATGCCGACCTCCTACGTCCGCGACTTCGCCCTGCAACAAAGCGTCACGGGCGATGCTCGGTGTATTTCTTTTCCGTTAATCTCGCCGTCAAACAATATCTCGCTACCCGCTTTGCAATCGGACTTTACCTTTTTAAGGGGAAAGTATTTGACGATTTCATCCGACCGTGTGAGCGCATCGAATATCGTCTCCGGCCTTGCTTCGATAAAAATACTTTTCCTTATCGTAAAGCTATCCATTCTCCCTAGCGCTCCGTCTGTTTGTTGGGTATTCAAAGTGAGCGGGTTAAGCCGTATTGCTTTTCTCCATTCGGCTAACAACCCGCGCTTAAAGTGCTTTTCCATCGTTTCCCGCGGTTTCTGCTGATGGCGTTCATAGAGGATGCTCCAGACGGCTTGATCCGTCAGCGAGACGGGTCCTTGATATCGAGGATGACGAGCCGACCACCAGGCCGAAGCGAGCGGGCTGCGTCCCGAGCCCTACGCGTTTTTCCATCTCCAGTGATCTTGCCATTCCGCAAGTTAAATAAGGCAAACCTGCCCGTCTCCGGGGAAGGTTGCAACTCGTTCCTCCCCGGGATATAAGAAACACCCATTCGTTGTCCGGAAATCGTGCCCGCCATCCGCAAGATGAGTACTCGTATCGAATATCCGCACCACAGGTTGCAGCTCATGTTCCTGTTGTCGATAACCGCCGGCGTGGTTCTTCACCTGCTGCAACTGCCGAGCCTGTTGCCCCAGCGGGAGGCCGGGACGATTATGCTGCTGGCGGCATGGCCTCAGCGCTTCTATTTCTGGACATTCGAAGCGCTGGCCTGGTTGCTTGCCGGAACTGCACTTGCCTTGAACCTCTTCTCGCCGAACCTTCCGGCCTGGTACGAGGGCGCAACCCCAACTCAGCGAGCGCGTGCATTGGGTACCGCCCTGGTCCTGGTTCAGCTCCTGCTCGGTCTCGGGTTTTGGCTTACCCGAGACAAGGGAGCGGACCAGCTCAGATGGCTGCGTGCCGCGTTCTGGATGGGCGGCGAGTTCCGAATTCCGGCCATTTTTGCAAGCTTACAGCTCTGGTTTGCCGCGTGGCTTTCGTTCCAGTGCTACCGCCTCGACCGCGCGATTTTCTGGTTCGCGTCCGCGCTGGTATGTACCTACCTCGGGTTCGATGAGTTGCTTTCGTTCCACGAGGCGGTCGGCGTCTTGCTGAAAGGCAGCACACTGATCGGCGACGGCGAGAACACCCTGAGCGTCGGCCCGGTCAGGACGTATTTCTGGCCACTGGTTTTCCTGCCGTTGCTGCTGGTCATGAGCGCCTGGTTTCTTGTCGCGGCACGTCGAGCGGTCGGCCCCCGCGCCCTGTGGCAACTGGTATTGGCCGGGCTCGTATTCGCGACAGGCGCGCTGGGCTTCGAGATCGTCGAGGCGAACGGCGCAGCACGCCTGGGAGAAGCATGGTTTAACTCCACGCCGGGGCAGGTCGTACTTCTGGCGGAGGAATCCTTCGAAACACTGGGGGTGACGCTCGCCGTCGTCGTATTCGCGAGGCACCGCTGGCAAACCCTTGCCGTGTCCCGCGGCGTCGATTGAACGGCCGGTTCACCCCGGCCGTACCTCGGTGGATGCCGGAGGCGGAAACACCACCGAAACCTTCAAGCCGCGCTGTTCCGGGCCTTCCAGCAATTTCAGCGTTGCGCCCGACGGGACCGTAGGCTGGGTTGCAGCGATAGCGAAAACCCAGCTAATCCACGTCTCAAACTGACGAAAGAAGCGCATCACTCGCGAACGATGCGGTTTATGCCCGGCCAGTCCCGGTTCGGCATCCAACCGGCTCCACCTGCACTATCCATTACTTTATATAGACTCACCGGAATACGGGTGCCGTCTTACCACCGTTAAGCGCCCGCGATCCGTACCTACGCTTCAACTCGGTGCACCGTAGGCGCAACAATGGTGCAAATAGCTGCGGGAAGGCATTCTGCACAGCCCAGCGGACCGCCGAAATGCCTAGCCGACGTGCTTCCGCGCTGTTTGGCACGCGAGCTGCTTACATCAATCAATAGAATGTACCTGCGCCAACGGTGGCGTTCAGGAACATGGCAAAGGCGTCTTGCGATCATCGTGCATCGATGTTCGCCGGGCGCTTTTTTTTTTGCTCCGGATTCACCGGAGAGCGGCTCTAGGATTTTTCGAGAAGATTTGTCGATGGACTTCAAAGAATTCAAGCGTGCCGGCCACTGGCCAACCCTGTTGTCCGCCTTTCTTTATTTCGACGTCTCCTTCATGGTCTGGGTGATGCTCGGGCCCTTGTCCCTGTACATCACCAAGGATCTGGGGCTACCGGTGGCGGAGAAGTTCACCATTGTCGCGATTCCCATCCTGTCCGGCGCAATATTCCGCATCGTTCTGGGTTCGATGGCCGACCATCTGGGACCCAAGCTGACCGGCGTTCTGGCCCAATTGCTGGTGATCCTCGGGCTCACCTATGTATTCGTGTTCGGCCTGCATTCCAAGCTGGAAGTGGAGTTGCTGGGATTGCTCTTAGGTATAGCCGGAGCCAGCTTCGCCGTGGCCTTGCCCCAGGCCAGCCGCTGGTATCCGCCCCAATACCAGGGCGTGGTGATGGGTATCGCGGGAGCCGGCAATATGGGGGTAGTCTTGGACTCCATGATCGTCCCTTGGCTGGCGGAACGTTTCGGCTGGCAGGCGGTGTTCGGTTTCCTGCTCATTCCTCTGGTGCTGGTGCTCGTCATCTACGCCGTTCTCGTCAAGGATGCCCCCGACAAACGCACGCCGGTCACCCTGGCCAACTACGCCGCGGTCATGAAGGACCCCGACACATGGTGGTTCATGTTCTTTTATTCCATTACCTTTGGGGGCTTCGTGGGGCTCGGCAATGCCCTGCCTCTTTATTTCACCAACTGGTATCACGTCTCCGGAATAGCCGCGGGCATGATGGTTGCCCTTGTGGTATTCGCCGGCTCGATGTTCCGGCCGGTGGGAGGGCTTTTGGCCGATCGGGTAGGCGGCATCCGTGCCCTGCAAGTTCTGTTCGTAATCGTTTCCCTGAGCTATCTCGCGATTTCGTTCTTGCCGGAGGGGCCGGCGCCGCAATCGGCGAGCGACGCGAAAGTGGCCGGCTGGGGTCTGTTCGAACTGCCGGCGCTCGCATGGTCTGCCGTCGGCATTTTTTTCGTCGGCACGCTGGCCCTGGGGATGGGCAACGGATCGGTATTCCAGTTGGTGCCGCTGCGTTTCCGCAGGGAAATCGGCGTGATTACCGGACTCGTCGGCTGCGCCGGAGGTGTGGGCGGATTCTTCCTGGCCAAGACCCTGGGCTGGTCCTGGAATGTGCAACACGGCTTCGCGCTGGGTTTCAGCGTGTTCGCGGGGCTGCCGCTCCTGGGGCTCGTCGGCCTGATCATGGTCAAGAAACGCTGGCGCACGACCTGGGGCGCGGTATCCGGTGCGCGGGTCTGAGCATGGCGGAATGGGGATAAGGGAACACACCGGGGTGCGTCAGTGACTGCGAACGGACAACTCGCCTTGAGCGCCGCCTTCGCTTCCCGCCAAGGGCGGCGCGAAGACAACCAGGACTACGCCGGTATCGCTCAACCGTCGCAGCAGGAACTGGCCTGTCGCGGCGTCGTCGCGGCGGTGGCGGACGGCATGGGCGGGGCCAAGGGAGGGCGGGTAGCCGCGGAGTTGTGCATGCACAGCTTCATGGAAGCCTATTACAGCCTGGCCGAAACCTTGGCGGTGGAGCAGTTGCTGGATCGAAGCCTGGATGCCGCCAATCGCTGGATACACGCGATGGGCAAGCGTGACCCGAATCTCGCCCACATGGCTACCACCTTCAGTGCCTTGATTCTTCGCGGCCGCCGCGCACATCTAATACACGTCGGCGACTCGCGCATCTACCGCCTGCGCGGCGAGCGGCTGGAGCTGCTGACGAAGGATCACACTTTGAACGGCCCCGAACTGGACCATATCCTGTACCGGGCCGTGGGCCTGGAGCCCCTGCTCCGGACCGACTACGCCGTGCACACGCTCGAAATCCACGACCGTTTCCTGCTGTGCAGCGACGGCCTACACGGCGGACTTAAACAAGCCGAGATCGCGCGCATCCTGCTGGAAAGGGCCGCGCCCCAAAGCAGTGCGGACGCTCTGGTCGAATCGGCGCTGGAGCGCGGCAGCACCGACAACGTCACCGCGCTGGTGGTGGATGTCATCGCCCTGCCCCGGGCCGACCGTCAATCGCTGCGGGAAATCATCGAGTCCTTGCCGATCCTGGAACTACCCCGTCCCGGCGACACGATGGATGATTTTCAACTGGAAGAACTGCTGTCTTCCGGGCGCTACAGCGCGCTGTTCCGCGCGGTCGACCGGCGCAACGGCAACCCGGTGGTCATCAAGTTCCCTCATCCGCGGGTAGCCAGCGAGCGGCAATATCACGATGCCTTTGTCCGGGAAGCATGGATCGGCGGGCGGGTGAAGAGTCCGTGGGTGGCCGAAATTTTGGAACAGCCGCCGGAGCGGCAAAGCCGTCTCTACTCGGTCATGCCGTATTATCGCGGCGCCACGCTCGAACGGCACCTGCGGCGAAACGCACGCATCGGCCTGGAGCCGGGCATCGACCTCGCTCTCAAACTGTGCAAGGCGGTGCACGCACTGCACCGCCAGCAGATCGTGCACCGCGACATCAAGCCCGACAACATCCTGCTTCCGGACGACGGCGGCCTGAAACTGCTGGATCTCGGCATTGCGCGATTGCCGGCCTGGGACGAGGACCAGGCCGATCCGATGCCGGGCACCGCCAGCTACATGGCGCCGGAACTGTTTCACGGCGAGCGGGGCAGCGTCGCCAGCGACATCTTCGCGCTGGGGGTAACGCTCTATCGCGTGTTCTCCGGAGGTGCCTATCCCTACGGCGAGATCGAGCCATTCAGCACGCCCCGATTCGGAAAACCCAAACCCCTGACCAGCCGCCGTCCGGATTTGCCGGTCTGGCTGGACGCCGCCTTGGCGCGCGCGGTCGCGATCGACCCCGGCGAACGCTATGCCGACGCCATCGAGCTGGCCTTCGAGCTGGAATCCGGATTATCGAAAGGCGGCGGCAAGCGTGTCTCCGCCCGTCCCCTTCCCCTGTACCAGCGCAATCCGGTTCTGTTCTGGCAACTGACCGCGCTGCTCCTGTTCGGATTGCTGATGGTGTGCCTGTTTCAGGTCTACGGGAGGGTTTAGGTGTTTATCAATGCAGTAAGTAAAGCCGTCATGCCGGCAGGGAAGGGTCATCCGGGCGCTCCCCGGATGACCGTTTGCGATTGGAAGGGTCATCCGGGCGCTCCCTGGATGACCGTTTGCGATTGGAATGCCGGCATCCAGAGCACAGGGATTGTGATCCGGGCCGATGCCATCCCTGGCGTCTGGATTCCGGCACAAAACCGTCGGGAACGGTTTTGGACAGCCGCAGGCTGGTCTGAAGGACGAGCCCCCTGGGAAGGGGCGAGCAATCCGTGCCGGAATGACGAGGTTCATCTCACGTCCCCGCATCCTACGAAAGTTGATTTGACGAATGGGATTCATCCCGGAGGAGGTAAGCCATGAAAAAACAGAGACTCATCGTAATCGGCAACGGTATGGCCGGCATACGCACAGTCGAGGAGCTGCTGAAAATCGCTCCCGACGCATACGACGTCACCGTGTTCGGTGCCGAACCGCACTGCAATTACAACCGTATCCTCCTATCCCCGGTCCTGGCCGGCGAGAAGACGCTTAACGACATCATCTTGAACGATGACGACTGGTACGCGTCGAACGGCATCACGCTGCACAAGGGGCGGAAGGTCGTCGCGATCGACCGTCGGCGGCGGCTGGTTCGTACCGAAGACGGACTGGAGGCCGGCTACGACCGGCTGCTGCTCGCCACCGGCTCCATGCCTTTCATGCTGCCGGTCCCAGGCAGGGATCTGCAGGGCGTAATCGGTTTTCGCGACATCCGCGACGTGGAACTGATGCTGGAGGCTTCGCAGAAGTACCGGCATGCGGTCGTCATCGGCGGCGGCCTCTTGGGGCTTGAAGCGGCCAACGGGCTGAAAAAGCGGGGGATGGCGGTTACCGTCGTGCATCTGCTCGATACCCTGATGGAAAGGCAACTGGACAAGCCTGCCGCGGACCTTTTGAAACGGGCGCTCGAGGACAGCGGCCTCGATTTCCGAATGGAAGCGCAGACCGAAGCCATCCTCGGCCACGACCGCGTCACCGGCGTACGCTTCAAGGACGGCTCGGAAACCCCCGCCGATCTGGTAGTCATGGCGGTGGGCATCCGCCCCAACGTCGATCTAGCCAAGAGCGCCGGCATCCATTGCGAGCGCGGCATCCTGGTCAACGACACCATGCAAACTTTCGACCCCCGCATTTACGCCGTGGGCGAATGCGTGCAACACCGGAAGCAGCTTTTCGGCCTGGTAGCCCCGCTTTTCGAGCAGGCCAAGGTCTGCGCGAATCACCTGGCGGAATACGGCATCGCGCGCTACGAGGGCTCGGTGACGTCCACCAAGCTGAAAGTGACCGGCATCGATCTTTTCTCCGCGGGCGAGTTTCAGGGCGGAAACGGCTACGAAGAGCTGCTGTTCCAGGACCCCGCCCGGGGCATCTACAAGAAGCTGGTGGTCGAATCCAACCGCATCAAGGGCGCGGTGCTTTATGGCGATACCGGCGACGGCGCCTGGTACTTCCAGTTGATGCGGGACGGCACCGATATCTCCGCTTTCCGGGAAAACATCCTGTTCGGGCAGGCGCATCTGGGCGATGCCGGCCACGGGGCGGACAACCGCGCGGCGCTCATGCCGGACACGGCGGAGGTCTGCGGCTGCAACGGCGTCTGCAAGAAGACCATCGTCGACGCCATCGTTCAGAAAAAGCTATTCACTCTGGATGACGTGCGCACCCATACCAAGGCCTCGGCTTCCTGCGGCTCGTGCACCGGTTTGGTGGAGCAGATCCTGCAAAGCACCCTGGGCAGCGATTACTCGGTCAGCCCGGCCAAAAAGCCGCTATGCAAATGCACCGACCATACCCATGAAGAAGTGCGAGAGGCGATACGCGCGGAGAGCCTGAAGTCGATTCCCGAGGTGATGCGCTTCCTAAACTGGAAGACAGTCGACGGCTGCCATTCCTGCCGCCCCGCGCTCAATTATTACCTGCTCTGCCAGTGGCCCAACGAATACCGGGACGATCCGCAGTCGCGCTTCATCAACGAGCGGGCCCACGCCAATATCCAGAAGGACGGCACCTATTCGGTGGTGCCGCGGATTTGGGGCGGCGTCACCAATCCTCGGGAGCTGCGCGCCATCGCCGACGTGGCCGAAAAGTTCGAGATTCCGACGGTCAAGATCACCGGCGGCCAGCGTATCGATCTTCTGGGCGTCCCGAAACAGCAGCTTCCGGCGGTTTGGGCGGAACTCGGCAAGCACGGCCTCGTCTCCGGCCATGCCTACGGCAAATCGCTGCGCACGGTGAAAACCTGCGTCGGCAAGGAATGGTGCCGGTTCGGCACGCAAGATTCCACCAAGATGGGCATAGACCTCGAAAAAATGACCTGGGGGTCGTGGACGCCGGCCAAGGTCAAGATGGCGGTATCGGGCTGCCCGCGCAACTGCGCCGAGGCCACGATCAAGGACTTCGGCGTGGTGGCGGTGGATTCAGGCTGGGAACTTCACGTCGGCGGCAACGGCGGCGTGAAGGTCCGCGCCACCGATTTTCTGTGCAAGGTCGATACGGAAGAGGAAGTGAAGGAATACTGCGGCGCCTATATGCAGCTATACCGGGAAGAAGCCCGCTACCTGGAGCGGACCGCGCACTGGATCGAACGCGTCGGTCTCGCTTATGTCCAGGAGCGCATCGTCTCGAATCCGGAAAGCCGACGCGCCTTGTACGAGCGGTTTCTCGAATCGCAGAAAAGCGCCCAGATCGATCCATGGGCGGTTCTCGCCAAGGAATCCGAGCGGCAACACTTCGAACCCTTGAGGAAAGTAGGATGAATGTCATGAGCGACTGGATCGAAATCGGCCGAATCGAGGACATTCCCCGCCAAGGCGCTCGCGTCGTCGCCACGCCGGCTGGCAATGTCGCCATCTTCCGCACCCTGAACGACGAAATTTTCGCGGTTCGCGACCTCTGCCCGCACAAAGGAGGGCCGCTCTCCCAAGGCATCGTATGCGGAAAGCGGGTGGCCTGTCCGTTGCACAACTGGGTGATCGACCTGGCGTCCGGCGAAGCCGCTCCGCCGGACGAGGGCCGAACGGCGTGCTTTCCGGTAAAGCTGGAAAACGAAAGGTTGTGGTTGCAACTCGACAGGCCGGAATAGCCGGAATTCCGTGAACGTTTGCCCTTATCCCAGCCACACTTCGTTATTAAGAGGAAGAGAAACGTGAGTTCTGCACCGCTCTCAGATCCGTCCTTAACAGCGGACGATGCGCCCATCGCCACCACCTGTCCCTACTGTGGCGTCGGCTGCGGCGTGCTGGCCAAGCCGCGCGGTCCCGAGTCGGCGGACATCAAGGGCGATCCGGAACATCCGTCCAATTTCGGGCGGCTTTGCTCCAAGGGCTCGTCGCTCGGAGAAACCCTGTCGCTGGAAACTCGGCTGCTTTATCCCGAGATCAGGGGCCGGCGGGTGAGTTGGGACAAAGCGCTAGGCACCGTCGCCGACACGTTTCGACGGATCACCGATATCCACGGTCCCGACTCGGTGGCGTTCTACGTCTCCGGCCAGCTCTTGACCGAGGACTATTACGTCGCGAACAAGCTGATGAAGGGTTTCATCGGCTCGGGAAATATCGATACCAATTCCCGCCTCTGCATGTCGTCCACGGTCGCGGCGCAGAAACGGGCCTTCGGCGAGGATGTCGTGCCCGGCTGTTACGAGGACCTGGAACTGGCCGATCTCGTCGTGCTGGTCGGTTCCAACGCGGCCTGGTGCCATCCGGTGCTGTTTCAGCGTCTGGTTGCGGCCAAACGGGAAAATCCCCGCCTGAAGATCGTCAACATCGATCCGCGCCGCACGGCGACGAGTCAGTCCGCCGATCTACATCTCCCGATACGGCCGGGCACCGACGTGGTTCTGTTCAACGGACTCCTGAATTATCTGCGCCAGGATGACAGGATCGATTTCGCCTTCCTGGAAAATCATCTCGGTCGCTACGCCGAAGCGTTCGAGAACGCTCGCAAAACGGCTCCCTCCCTGCCCGCTGTTGCCAGGATCTGCGGTATTCCCGAAGAGGACCTCGCGAGCTTTTACCAATGGTTTGCCCGCACCGAAAAAGTCGTCACCGCCTGGTCGCAAGGGGTCAACCAGTCGTCCAGCGGCACCGACAAGGTCAACAGCATCATCAACGTTCATCTTGCCACCGGGCGGATCGGCAAACCGGGCATGGGCCCCTTCTCCCTGACCGGCCAGCCCAACGCCATGGGCGGGCGGGAGGTCGGCGGACTCGCCAATCAGCTCGCGGCGCATCTCGACATCGAGAATCCCGAACACCGGGCTCTCGTGCAGGAGTACTGGAATGCGCCGCGCATGCCGGATAAGTCCGGACTCAAGGCCGTGGAGCTGTTTCAGGCGATCGCCGAGGGACGCATCAAGGCAGTCTGGATCATGGCCACCAATCCGGCCGTGAGCCTGCCGGACGCGAACGCGGTGCGGGACGCGCTCCGCCGCTGCGAATTCGTGGTGGTTTCCGAATGCGAGTCGGGCACCGACTTGGGCGCCTACGCACATGTGAACCTGCCCGCGCTGGCCTGGGGTGAGAAGGACGGCACCGTCACCAACTCGGAGCGTCGCATTTCGCGCCAGCGGGCATTTCTGGCAGCGCCTGGCGAAGCCAAGCCGGATTGGTGGATCGTCAGCCGGGTTGCCCAGCGGATGGGATACGAGGAAGGTTTTCGCTACGGGTCAGCTTGGGAAATTTTCCTGGAGCACGCCCGGTTGTCCGGCCTTCGGAATGACGGCAAACGGGTGTTCGACATTTCCGGTCTCGCGGAACTCGATCGCGCCGGCTATGAAGCCTTGAAGCCGATCCAGTGGCCGGTAAATGGGCATCATCCGAACGGCGCGTCTCGCCTGTTCGACGCAGGTGGGTTTTCAAACTTCGGCCGCCGCGCCGGAATGGTGCCGGTGGTCCCCAAAGCGCCGGCCAACCCGCCCGACGCGGCCTATCCGCTGGTGCTCAATACCGGGCGCGTCCGCGATCAATGGCACACCATGACCCGCACGGGAAAAACCGCCCGCTTGACCAACCATGTTCCCGAGCCTTACGCCGAGCTGAACCCCCACGATGCGGCCCGATTCGCCATTCAGGACGGAACCCTGGTTCGCCTCGAGAGCCGGTTCGGCCAAGCCCTGGTCCGCGCCCGCGTCAGTAAAGACCAGCAGCCAGGATCGGTGTTCGTGCCCATGCACTGGAGCGGACCCTATGCCAGCAAAGGCTTGATCAATGCCTTGGTCAACCCGGCAACCGATCCGATGTCCGGCGAACCCGAATCCAAGCATACGCCGCTCCGGATCGCGCCCTATCGGCCGTCGTGGCACGGCTTCTTGCTGTCGCGCGAACCGCTTGACGCTATCGAGGTCGAGTACCGCGTCACGATACGGGGAGACGGCCATTGGCTTTACGAGCTGGCACATTCCGAGTCACCTTCGGACTGGCCTGTCTGGATGCGCGGCTTGTTCACCCATCCCTCGGGTTCGCGCGAATCCGCGTCCGCCGAGCCGGTGCCCGGCAGGGAAGAATGGCTGGAGTTCGCCGACATCCACTCGGGCCGGTACCGCTGCGCACGCCTCCTCGGCGGACGTTTGCAGTTTTGCGCCTTCATAGACCGGAGCTTCGAGCTGCCGCCGCGCAGTTGGCTGGCCGGTCTATTCGCACTGGATGAAGTGCCCGATCGGGCACGCATGAGCCTTTTGGCCGGAAAACCGGCTTCGGCCGAGGATGATCAGGGGCGTATCGTCTGCTCCTGTTTCGGGGTCGGCATCAATACCTTGAAACGCGCCATTCAGAAGCAAAATCTGTCGACAACGGAACAAATTGGTGCAGCACTCAAAGCGGGAACCAATTGCGGTTCCTGTATTCCCGAGCTCAAGTCCTTATTGCAGGGGTAAAAACACCAGCGCCGCTGCGGCGGCACAAGGCGTCTAGCATTGCCTCGTATTTGTGCACTTCAACGGCCTATGTTCCTATTTAAGGCATCGCTTATCTCGGCCTAATTCAAAATCGCTTTTAATAAAGAATTCATGTTTGTAGGGTGGGTTAGGCCGGAGGCCGTAACCCACCGAGCGACCTCGAATCGGTGGGTTACGCGGAGCCTGTCGAAGGGCCTGTCCCGAGCGGAGACTAGGGGCTAACCCACCATCGATGGGTTTCGCTTCGCTCTACCCATCCTACGATGAATGTTCACTCGAATGCCGAACGGAATGACGTAGGTCGGCAATCCCTTGCCGACTGTCTGGGCTACGGCCAAGCACTGGACCGTATGGCACGATCATTGCTGAAACCATAACGTCGTGGCAGGCTACTCGCGTCGTAACTGCTATCGGAGCCGATACGCTCTTGACGCTTCACAATCCAATCCATCCTGGAGAATTTTGGACAAGGAGACCCTTAACTCATGACCTCGGTTCCCCAATGGCTGCGCCCTGGCGTTCATGCGGCAGGCGGCGAAGGACTCGAGAAAACCCAGATCGACTTGGGTTTCATCCCGCTGACGGACTGCGCACCGCTCGTCATCGCCTACGAAAAAGGTTTTTTTCGAAAACACGGGCTGGAAGCGAGACTTTCCCGAGAGGTGTCCTGGGCCAATATCCGCGACAAGGTATTCGCCGGCTTGCTGGACGGCGGTCATATGCTGGCACCCATGCCCATCGCCACGACGCTCGGTCTCGGGGAACTGAAAAAACCGACCATCGCCGCTCTGTCCCTGGATCTCAACGGCAACGCCATTACCGTTTCCCTGGACTTGTACCGGCGCATGGCCGAACTCGATCCGGCGGCGGCAGCCGAGCGGTCCATGAGCGTCCGTGCACTGAAGAAAGTCATCGATACCGGCAAACACGCGGGGCGCGAGCCCTTGTGCTTCGCAACGGTATTTCCGTTCTCCCCCCATAACTACATGCTGCGCTACTGGCTGGCCGCCGGCGGCATCGATCCGGACCGCGACGTGCGCCTGGTCGTGATCCCGCCGCCGCACATGGTGAAGTACCTGAGCAGCGGAGAAATAGACGGTTACTGCGTCGGAGAACCGTGGAACGCGCAGGCCGTGGCCACCGGCGTCGGACGCACGCTGATCACCGATTATGAAATCTGGAACAACAAGCCGGAAAAAGTGCTGGGCGTGAACCGGGAGTGGGCCGAACAACATCCCAACACTCACCGCGCCATGCTGATGGCGCTGCTGGAGGCGGCGCAATGGATCGATCAACCGGAAAACCGTATCGAAGTGGCCGATATTCTGGCTCGGGAGGAATACGTCAACGCACCGGCTGACGTGGTGAAAATGTCCATGGTCGGCTCGTTTCGCTACCAGGTCGACGCCGCGCCCGCGCCGCTTCCCGACTTCAACGTGTTCTTCCGTTATGCCGCGACGTTTCCCTGGCGCTCCCATGCCGTCTGGTTCATCACTCAGATGTACCGTTGGGGACAACTCCGCGATCCCGTAGACATGCGAAAGCTTGCCGAAGAGGTCTATCGGCCCGATCTTTACCGCGAAGCCGCCCAGGCTCTGGGCCTGCCCTTCCCCACCGCGGACTACAAGACCGAGGGGCAGCACGGCGAACCGTGGACGCTTCGGGAAGCCACCGAGCCGATGATCCTGGGTACGGATCAGTTCCTGGATGGCGGCACCTTCGATGCGCTCCGTCCGGTGGATTATCTGGAGCGCTTCGAGCTGCACAATCGGCAGGTTTCACTGGACGAACTGGCCAAGGTCAATCCATGAGCCTCAGAATCATGCTGGTCGATCAGGATTCGGCACGCAGCGCCATATTGGAGCAAGCGCTGCACGATGCCGGACATCAGGTCGTCGCCCGGATCAAGCACGGCCACAACCTGCTTCGAGAACTCAAGGAATGCCAGCCGGACATGGTGATCATGGATCTGGAGGCGCCGGGCCGCGACACCTTGGAGCAAATGCGGGAGATTAGCCGCGACCAGCCGAGGCCGATCATCCTGTTCTCGAACAAGCGCGACGGCGATTACATCCGCCAGGCCGTGCAGGCCGGGGTAAGCGCCTATGTGGTGGACGGCCTCAGTCAGGAACGCATCATGCCCATCGTCGAGGTGGCCATGGCCCGTTTTCGCGAATTCGAGGCGCTCAAGCGCGAACTGCACGAAACCAAAACCCAGCTAGCCGACCGGAAAGTGGTGGACAAGGCCAAGGGCATTTTGATGCAGCGGAAGGGAATGAGCGAGGACGAAGCGTATCAGTTGCTGCGCAAAGCGGCCATGAGCCGCAACATGCGCATCGCGGACGTAGCCAGGACCCTGCTTACTCTGGAAGGGCTGACGGACTGACTTCGGGGCGAATTCCGCCCGCCTTTCGCGCATCGCGCACTCTTTTGTCGCACCCGATGCACCAGCCCACCCGCCCGGCGCCTCCGCACTGCGCCGCCAGCTGCTGTTTCAGAGCTGTTTAGCGCGTTAAACGAGCTTGGCACGCTTCCTGTTAGTCCTATGAAAGCTAGAGTCGCGCGCTGACGGCGGCGCTCGACTTCCGGACAAAGGCGTCCTCCCGCAGCTCTTCAACTGCGGGCGACGCCTTTTTTATTGCTTATCGGATCACAACAGAATGGGGGTACAGTCATGGGGATTATCAGGCAGCCGCTGAGTAGCGGCAGCTTAGCGCGGCTTCTGATGCTGGGGCTCGGCACGGCCAGCCCGGTTTTTGCGGAGGGTATCGACGAGAATATCGAAAAGGCGTTGAACGTCGGCGGCGGCAAGATCAACATCGATATCCGGTATCGGTTCGAATACGTGGATCAGGCCAATCTGCCCGAAATCGGCAAGGCCGACATGATCCGGGCGCGCATCGGCTATCTGACTCCGGAGTTTCACGGGCTCAAGGCCTTCGCCGAATACGAAGGCAACCAGGATATCTTCAGCAACGAGTACAACAGCACCTGGAACGACAAGACCCGGCATCCCGTCATCGCCGATCCCCAGAAGAACGAGGTCAACCAGTTATGGCTGAATTACAGCGGTTTACCTCAGACCAACCTAAAAGTCGGCCGTCAACGCATCATCTTCGACAACCACCGTTTCATCGGCAACGTCATCTGGCGGCAGCTGGAACAGACTTATGACGCCGTGGCCATCACCAACGCCAGCCTGCCCGACACCACGATCACCGCCGGTTATATTTGGAAAGTGCAGGACGTCACCTCCCGCACCATCGGCATGAATTCGCCGATCTTCAACATTGCCTACACCGGTCTCCCTTGGGGCAAACTCGTCGTCCACGGTGAATGGCTGGATTACGACAATCAACACGAAAGCTTTCCGACGCGGACCTTCAATACCCTAACCAATTCCACCCAGACGGTCGGCGCTCGCTTTGACGGCGCGACACCCATCACCGACAAAATCAAGGCCCTCTACACGGCCGAATACGCATGGCAGGAGGACTATGCGGAAAACCCGAAGGACTTCAAGGTCGATTACTGGCTGGCGGAAGGCGGGATCGATCTGTGGGGCTTCGTCTTTAAAGGGTCCTTCGAGGAACTGGGCTCGGACAACGGCCAGGGCTTCCGTACGCCGCTCGCGACGCTGCACGCCTTTCAGGGCTGGGCGGACAAGTTCCTGGTGACGCCGCCCGACGGCGTCCGGGACGTGTACGGCACGTTCAAGACCAGCCTGTACGGCTTGGATTTATGGTTCGTCTACCACGATTTCCGGGACGATACCGGCAGCATCCGCTATGGCGAGGAGTTCGACGTACAGGTGGAAAAGAAATTCGGCAAGCATTATTCCCTGCTCTTCAAGTTCGCCGACTACAACTCGTCCAACCCGAGAGCGTTTGCCGGCAACGTCGACACTCAAAAATGGTGGCTGCAGGCGGGGATCAGTTTCTAAAAGAAAGCTGGGAATTTAAGGCCGTAGGATGCGGTGAGTATTCGAACCGCATCGATCGCGACAGATGCGGCTCCTACGTCGCCACATCCTACGGTCATTTACATTTATCCTTGTAAGTGCTTGAGCTTGCGTAGGGCGCATTAGCTTTAGCGTAATGCGCCGCATGGGAAATCCATTCTACGCAAACCGGTATTTCTACCCCTGCAAGTGCTTCAGCACCTCGTCCAGCATCTTCTTGGCGTCGCCGAACAGCATCCGATTGTTCTCCTTGTAGAACAGCGGATTGTCGACGCCGGCATAGCCGGACGCCATCGAGCGCTTCATGACGATCGAGGTTTTCGCCTTCCAGACCTCCAGAACCGGCATGCCGGCGATGGGGCTGTTGGGGTCTTCCTGCGCCGCCGGGTTCACGATGTCGTTGGCACCGATGACCATGGCGACGTCGGTCTCCGGGAAGTCCTCGTTGATTTCGTCCATTTCCAGCACGATGTCGTAAGGAACCTTAGCCTCGGCCAAAAGCACGTTCATATGGCCCGGCATGCGGCCCGCCACCGGGTGGATGGCGAAACGCACGTCGACGCCTTTTTCACGCAGCAGCCTGGTGATCTCGTACACCGTATGCTGGGCCTGAGCCACCGCCATGCCGTAGCCCGGCACCAGAATGGCGCGGCTGGCGTTGCGCAGGAGTTCGGCCGTTTCTTCCGGTGTGATCGGCTGCACCTCGCCTTGTGGCCCCGCCCCAGCCGCCGGCGCTACGCCGGTACCGGTACCGAACCCGCCGGCGATGACCGAGAGGAAATGGCGGTTCATGGCACGGCACATGATGTAGGACAGGATCGCACCGGAAGAACCCACCAGAGCGCCGGTCACGATCAGCAGATCGTTGGACAGCATGAAGCCGGTGGCCGAAGCCGCCCATCCCGAGTAGCTGTTGAGCATGGACACCACCACCGGCATATCGGCGCCGCCGATCGCCATGACCATGTGCACGCCGAAAGCTAGCGCAACGGCCGTCATCAGCAGCAACGGAACGAACCCGCCCGCAGTGGACTGCGCGTTGACGAAGCCGGCCCCCAAGATGATGGCTAGAATCAAAAGGCCCAGATTGAGCCAGTGCCGGGCCGGAAGCAGCATGGGTTTGCCGTCGATCTTGCCCGACAGCTTACCGAATGCGATGACCGAACCGGAAAACGTCACGGCGCCGATCAGAACGCCGAGATAGATTTCCACCTCATGAATGGTTTTCTCCACCCCGGTAAAGGCTGAGGTCGGATCGATGAAGTTCGCATAACCCACCAGCACCGCAGCCAACCCCACCAGGCTGTGCATCAGCGCGACGAGTTCCGGCATTTCAGTCATCTTGACCTTGATAGCGGCATAGACCCCGACGCTGCCGCCGATAGCCATGGCGACGATGATCGGAACATAGCTGGTCACCTTCGGCCCGAACACGGTTGCGAGGATGGCGATGGCCATGCCGAGGATGCCGTAGAAATTGCCGCGCCGCGCGGATTCAGGATGGGAAAGCCCCCCGAGGCTCAAGATAAACAGTATCGTCGAGCCGATATAGGAAACGGTAACTAATCCTTCTGACATTGTTATTCTCTCCGCTTATCTTCTGAACATGCGCAGCATGCGCTGGGTGACCCAGAAACCGCCGGCCATGTTGACCGAGGTCAGAACGATGGCGAGCCCCGCCAAGATGGTGATCAACACACCGGGCGAGGAAATCTGGATCAAGGCGCCGATGGCGATGATGCTCGAAATGGCGTTGGTGACGCTCATGAGCGGAGTGTGCAGAGCCGGGGTGACGTTCCAGATCACCATGTAGCCCACGAAACAGGCCAGCACGAAAACGGTGAAGTGGGACATGAACGCCGCCGGAGCCACAGAACCGAGGCCGTAGAACAGGAGACCCGCCACGCCCAGCGTGATGCCGGTTTGCGCCCAGGCGGGCAGCAGCGGCTTCTTTTCCGCCTTCTTGATTTCGACCGGCGGTGCCGGGGTGGCTCCTACCGGGGCTGCGGTGATTTTCGGCGGTGGCGGCGGCCAGGTGATTTCCCCCTCCTTGATCACCGTGGTTCCGCGTATGACCTCGTCCTCCATGTTGACGTCGATCGTGCCGTCCTTGTTCGGGCACAGCTCTTCCATCAGTCTCAGAAGGTTGGTGGCGTACAGCGTGCTGGACTGACGGGCAAGCCGGCTGGGCAGATCGGCATAGCCGATGATGGTGACGCCGTGTCGGACGACGACTTCGCCCGGGACCGTCAGCTCGCAGTTGCCGCCCTGCTCGGCCGCCAGGTCGACGATGACGCTGCCGGGTTTCATGGATTCCACCATTCCCGCGGTGATCAGTGTGGGCGCGGGCTTGCCCGGAATCAGCGCGGTCGTGATAACGATGTCCACGTCCATGCACTGGCGGGCGATCATTTCCTTTTGGGCCTTTTGGTAGCCCTCGCTCATCACTTTGGCATAGCCGCCGACGCCGGTGCCCTCCTCCTGATAGTTGACTTCCACGAACTCTGCGCCCATGGATTTGACTTGGTCTTTGACTTCCGGGCGGGTATCCGTTGCCCGGACGATGGCGCCGAGACCGTTCGCCGCGCCGAGGGCGGCCAACCCGGCGACGCCGCAGCCGATGACGAATACTTTCGCCGGCGGCACTTTGCCGGCGGCGGTCACCTGTCCCGTGAAGAACCGCCCGAAATGCTGGGCCGCCTCGATCACTGCGCGGTAGCCGGCGATATTCGCCATGGAACTCAAGGCGTCCAGCTTCTGCGCGCGGGAAATGCGGGGCACGCTGTCCATCGCCAGCACGGTGGCTTTCTTGGCCGCGAGCCGTTCCATGAGATCGGGGTTCTGGGCCGGCCAGATAAAGCTGATGAGATTGCCGCCCTCGCGCAAATAGTCGACTTCATCCACGGCCAGTTCGGGATGGACTTGAGGACCACGCACCTTGAGCACGATGTCCGAGCCGGCCCACAAGGATTTAGCATCATCGGCGATGTCGCAGCCGACTTCGCGGTAGGCATCGTCGGAAAAGTTGGCGCTGTCGCCGGCCCCGGTTTCCACGGTCACCGAGAAACCGAGTTTCATGAGTTTTTCGGCCACCTCCGGCACGGTTGCAACACGCTTCTCTCCGGCGTGTATTTCTTTGGGAACCCCAATTCGCATAAAACGTACTCCTCCTAGCGCTATCGAGCGCAACAATTACGAACATTGTTTTTGTTCAAGAGGGCGAAAACAGGGCGCCAGAAGTCCCGTTCCTGGTGGGACGGAAATAGCTAACTTGCGTGCGACAATGAGAAATTCACAATCTATGTCTCGATAATTGACAAAATTTTCTGGCCCGGCTTAACGACCCCCGCACCTTCTTAAAGTAATTGCCGGGAGAGGTCAACTTATTTTGCCTCTGGCAACCCATCCGGATTGGGCTGCGGAACTCTTTGCAACGCCGCCGATCAGCCGGATTTTTCGGCGACCAGCATGTAGTTGACGCTCATTCCGGGACTTAGCCTGAATTTCCGAGTAAAGGGATCGATCTTGACGCCGGTGCGATCGAAAACACGCATGCCGCTTTCGAGAAGCATGCCTTCCAATTCCTCCGGTTTCGGAAACTTCCGCCAACGATGGGTTCCCTTGGGGAGCCAGCGCAGCACGTATTCGGCGCCGACGATCGCGGTAAGAAAGGATGCGGCCGTCCGGTTGAGCGTGCCGATGACCATCAGCCCTCCGGGCCGGACCAATCGGCCGCAGGCGCTCATGAAGAGCGGCAAATCGGCCACGTGCTCGACGACTTCGAGATTCAAGACGGCATCGTACGATTCGCCCTGTTCGGCCAAACCTTCCGCGGTGCCGCAGGTGTACCGGATCGCCAGACCGCTCGCTTCTGCATGCTGCTGCGCGATGCGGATATTCTTTTCCACCATGTCGACGCCGTGCACCTCCGCGCCGAGCCGCGCCATCGCTTCGCTCAGCAACCCTCCGCCGCAGCCGATGTCCAAGAGACGAATCCCCTGAAGCGGCACAGCTCGATTCGCGCTGCGACCGAAGCGTGCGCTCAAACGCTCGGAGATGTAACCGGCTCGAAGCCGATTGAGGCGATGCAAGGGCCAGAATGGGCCGTCGGGGTCCCACCAGGCATGGGCCAGCCGGTCGAAATGCGCCGCCTCGGCGGGATCGATTGTGGTTTTTGTGCTCAAGGTTTATTTTTCCAGAGGAAGGAAGCCCGATATGCGTGCCTTCGTCTTAGCGCGTGGCGAGGAATCGGGATAAAATCGCTTTTTTGATTGGAAAGACCGGATATTCAATGGTTCACGTCGGCATCATCATGGGCAGCAATAGCGACTGGGAGATCATGCAGCATGCCGCCCGTCAGTTGAAAGATTTCAATGTCCCGTTCGAAACGAAGGTGGTTTCCGCTCACCGGACGCCGGATTTGTTGTTTCAATACGCCGAAACGGCGGCCGATCGCGGACTCAAATGCATCATCGCCGGGGCTGGAGGCGCGGCGCATCTGCCCGGCATGATGGCGGCGAAAACCCACCTGCCCGTGCTGGGCGTTCCGGTGCCGACGACATACATGAAAGGCAAGGACTCCCTGTACTCCATCGTCCAGATGCCCAAGGGCATACCGGTCGCGACCTTCGCCATCGGCGAACCGGGCGCGGTGAATGCCGGTCTGTTCGCGGTGGCGCTGCTAGCCGTTCACGATTCGGACTTGGCCGCCAAACTCAAGGCTTATCGCCTTAGGCAAACAGAAGCCGTGCTGGGGCTGACGCTGCCGGAAATCGAATGATGCCGAAAGCAGGCCGCTGATTTTCCGAAACAGGACGTCCTGAAGCTAACTAGAATAAGAACGGCTGTCGTCTATCGACCCGTTCCCGTAGTTCCACATTAACCCTATCGACGATGAAACACATTCTACCGAATGCCATGCTCGGCATCCTGGGCGGTGGTCAATTGGGCCGCATGTTCACCATGGCGGCGCGGGCCATGGGCTATCGCGTCACCGTACTGGATCCCGACGGCGACAGTCCGGCCGGCGGATTGGCCGATGTGCACATCCGCGCTGCCTACGATGACCGGGCGGCTCTCGACAGACTCGCCGAAACCTGCGCCGCGGTCACCACGGAATTCGAGAATGTCCCGGCCGAAAGCCTCAGCTACCTGGCACAGCGCGTACGGGTAAGCCCTTCGGCGGAATGCGTTTCGATCGCTCAGGACCGTATCGCGGAAAAGCGATACATTTCCGGGGCAGGGCTCGGAGTCGCTCCGTTTCTCGCGATCGAGACCGCCACCGACCTGGATCGGAATCTGGCGGACCACTTGCCCGGCATTCTGAAGCTGGCGCGGCTCGGCTACGACGGCAAGGGCCAAATCCGGGTGAAAACCGTCGAGGAAGCGAAAGCCGCATTCGCCGAACTGGGCGGAAAGTCTTGCGTACTGGAGCGGCAACTGAATCTAAAAACCGAGATTTCGGTCATCATCGCCCGTTCTTCGCCGACCGAAGTAGTCTGCTTCCCCGTGGCGGAAAACCAGCACGAATCGGGAATTCTCGACGTCAGCATCGTGCCGGCCAGGGTTGCGCCGGCCGTCGCGACACACGCGCAAGACATGGCGCTTAAGCTCGCTCAAGCCATGGACTATATCGGCGTCCTGGCGGTGGAATTCTTCGTGCTGGACAACGACGACCTGGTCATCAATGAAATCGCCCCGCGCCCCCACAACAGCGGCCACTATACGCTGGATGCCTGCGCCGCCAGCCAGTTCGAACAACAAGTCCGCACCTTGTGCGGATTGCCGCCCGCGGATACCCGCTTGCTGAGTCCGGTGGTGATGGTCAATCTTCTGGGCGATATCTGGCGAGACGACGAGCCGGCCTGGGACAAGCTCTTGAGTCAGCCCAACGTCAAGCTCCATCTTTATGGAAAGAAGACCGCCCGCATCGGCCGTAAAATGGGACATTTCAACGTGCTGGCCGAAAACGTGGAAGCCGCTTTGTCGCAGGCACTGGAACTGAAACAGATGCTCCAGGCTTAGCCGGAAAAGCGGCGCTTCCGGCAAGCTGGCGGATCATGCCGAAAGACCCCCTTCAGGTCCTGCGCAGCGTCTTTGGCTACGAACGGTTTCGCGGCCAGCAGCGCGCCGTCATCGATCATCTGACGGCAGGGGGCGATGCGCTGGTGCTGATGCCCACCGGCGGCGGCAAGTCGCTCTGCTACCAGATTCCCGCGCTAATCCGCCCCGGTACGGGCGTCGTGGTCTCGCCCCTGATCGCCCTGATGCAGGATCAGGTCGAAACCCTGCTCCAACTCGGCGTTCGAGCCGCCTTTCTGAATTCCACCCTGGCTTACGACACACAGCGCCAGGTCGAGCGGAACTTTCTGGACGGCCAACTGGACCTCCTCTACGTCGCGCCCGAACGTCTCTTGACCGAGCGCGTGCAGGCGCTCATCGGGCGGGCCGAAGTCAGCCTTTTCGCCATCGACGAAGCGCACTGCGTGTCCCAGTGGGGCCACGACTTCCGCGCCGATTACTGGCAGCTCTCCTTGCTGCACGAACGTTTTCCCGGCATTCCCAGAATCGGCTTGACCGCCACCGCCGACGAGCGGACCCGGCAGGAGATCGTCGAGCGCCTCGGACTGCAGGAGGCCAGGGTCTTTTGCAGCGGTTTCGACCGGCCCAACATACGCTACCGGATATCGCCCAAGCAGGACGCGCGCCGGCAGCTGGTTCAGTTTCTCCGAAACGAACATCCGGGAGATGCCGGCATCGTTTACTGCCTGTCGCGAAAAAAGGTGGAATCGACCGCGGAATGGCTCCGCGCTCAAGGATTCTCCGCCCTGCCCTACCATGCCGGCCTTTCCGCCGAGGAACGCCAGAAAAACCAGCGGCGATTTCTGATGGAGGAAGGCGTGATCGTCGTGGCGACGATCGCCTTCGGCATGGGCATAGATAAACCCAATGTCCGTTTCGTCGCGCACCTCGACCTGCCCAAGAGCCTCGAGGCTTATTATCAGGAGACCGGACGCGCGGGACGCGACGGCTTGCCGGCCAATGCCTGGATGATTTACGGCTTGCAGGATGTGATCACCTTGCGGCAAATGGTGGAGGCCTCCCAAGCGGATGAACTGCATAAACGGGTCGAGCGCCACAAACTCGATTCGATGCTCGGCTTCTGCGAGCTGACCGGTTGCCGTCGGCAAGCGTTGCTCCGCTACTTCGGCGAAATCTCCGACAAACCCTGCGGCAATTGCGACAACTGCCTCAACCCGCCGGACACCTGGGACGGCACCGACGCCGCCCGCAAGGCATTGTCCTGCGTCTACCGCACCGGCCAGCGCTTCGGCGTTCACCACATCATCGACGTACTGCGCGGCAAGTCCAACGAGAGAATACAGCGGCTGGGTCACGACAGGCTCAGCACCTTCGGCATCGGTCACGCCATGGACGAGAAACAGTGGCTCTCGGTATTCCGTCAGATCATCGCCCAAGGCTATTTGACGGTGGACTGGGAGGCTCACGGCGCACTCCGTCTGACCGAGGAATGCCGCCCGGTACTGCGCAGCGAAGTCGACCTTCGGCTAAGGCGGGACAGTTACAAGGAGGCCTCGAGCGGCCGACGCCAGACCGTCGAACGCTTTTCCAACCCGGAAGACGAGCGTCTCTGGCAAGCCTTGCGCGCCTTGCGGCGCACGCTGGCCGAGGAGCAGGACGTGCCTGCTTACGTGATTTTTCAGGACGCCGTTCTGATGGAAATGGTCCAGTCGAGACCGACCAGCCGCACCGAAATGAGCCGCCTGGCGGGCATCGGCGAACGCAAGCTGGAGCTCTACGGCGACGAGTTTCTGTCGGTCATCCTGGAGCACAGAAGCAGCGACGGTTCGGCCTCGACCGCCAGCACGACGGCAGACGAAAGCCTGGCGCTATTCCGGCTCGGCATGAACGCCGAACAGATCGCTTATCAGCGCGGATTGACGATTTCGACCGTCTACGGCCATCTGGCCAGGGCCATCGAAACCGGGGCCGTGGAACTCGGCGAGGTGGTGGGTTTGAGCGATTCGGAAATCGGAGAAATAGAAGCAGCGTGGCAGAGCCTGCCGGAAGACCAACGGCGCGCCCTCAAGCCGCTATACCAGGCGCTGAACGGCAAATACAGCTATGAAGTGCTTCGTTGCGTGCGGGCCTATTACGACAGGCTGCGTAACTCGCCTGACTCCGAGGCATAGAGTGAACGCCCCCTCGGTGGGTTTATACGGTGCGCGTCTAAACCTGCCGGCGCAAATCCGGTCTTTCAAGGCGCACCTAACCACCCTTCCATGGCCCTTTTCAATCGCAAACGGGCCGCGACAGGAGCCACCCAACTGACGTAGGTCGGGAATCCTTTCCCGACGTAACAGGTCGGCAAGCGGGTACGTCGGCAAAGGATTGCCGACTTACTTCGCTGGGGAAATTCCGAAAAAGCCCTCCTCGGATCGGACGGCGTGCATGCTGTATCCGGCCCGAAGATCAAAAACTGGGCAGCGCTCCGCTTATTCCGCGTACCTCTCGTACAACCGCATCAGCATGGCGAGCTCTCCTTCCTGCGGCACGCACCAGCCGTCGAACTGGATGTCCTTTAGGATGCTCTTACCCTGCTCGTCGTCGCCCATGCCGGTAAAGACTTTCGCGACGGATTCCCCGAGGTCGGCGATTTGCGGGCTCGCGCAAAGAAGATGGAAGGCAAACTGGGTGTCGCTTTCGTCCACGACACGGGTATTGTTTCGAGTGAGATTGGACAGGCCGTAATAGGTCTTCTTCAGCATGAACAAGACATCCGACTGTTCCTTGAGAAGCAATTGCAGCGCTTTGATTTCGTTGCCCGCGAAGTGATGCTGGAACTTGGACGAGTCCAGCCCGTTCTCGTCGCAAAGGAAACGACCCAGCAGGTAGACGAAACTGCCCTGCGAAGCCGTGACTGCGCGGACGTCTCCCATGTCGGCGAGTGACCGCTCGTCGTTGGCGCGCATGACGATCACTACTTCGTCGGCCTCCCCCAAGGGCCGCAGCAATGGCACGAACTGCTGCCGCCGAATCATGGCACAGGCTTCGAAGGGCTTGGCGAAGAAGATGTCCACCGTTTCGTGGCCGATCTCATGTCCCGCCGGCAACTGCTCGAAATGGATCGCACGCTGCAAGTGCCGTTGCAAATAGGTATTGAGCAGGTACCAGCCGCTCAATTGAGCACCGACCTGTAGACTGGCCACGAAATTCAGTTTGCCCCGGGGATGCGGCGAACCCGATTCGACGGGACGCTCGGGTGCGGCTCGTACGGCGCTGACCACGGACGGCTGGGCCCGCTCCGACGGCAGGCTGACATCGGTGGTGAGAAAACGGCCTAGCCCCGTGATCTTGAACAGCATCGCGACCATGCGATTGGGGTTATTGACTTCGATCTTGATACCCTGCCTTTCCCAGTGTTCGAACAGCTTGAGGAGCAGAGACAGGCCCATTGAATTGACCCGCTCGACCTGTTTGAAATCCAAACTGACGCGGGCGTTGGCCGGAATGCCGTTCAACTGACCGAGGGTCTGCGCGGAATGGGCGTCTACCGAACCGGCAAAGGCGTAGCACAGCACGCCTTCCTCGCCGGACGGCAGGCTGTTAATGAAAAGTGAATCTGCCAGAGTCATGGCTTACAACCTCATCGTGCTCGCTGTGGTAGAGGAACTGGAATCCGGTTTTCAAGCCGACCTGCAAGGGCCGGCTCAGATCCCACAGAGTGGTGATCTGGGTACGGCGATGCGGTGTGACGCGCACCTGCAAGTAATCCGACATACGCCACATCAGATATAACCCGGCTCCACCGATACCGGCTTCGACGCCTTTCGCAAGCGTGTGAGTCAGATGGTCCAGGAAGATTGCCGGGGTCAAGGTGCCCCAGTTATCGGTAACCGACAAACCGATGGTGTCGGAACCTACCGCCAGGTGGATACGCACGTGTTCGTTCTCGGACAGATTCCGCGTCGTTCCCTTCAGATAAAACGGGCGGCTTTGGCCGTCACGGGGCGCGCCGTACAACGAGTTCTCCACCATTTCGTCGAGGACCAACAGGATAGACTCGAGTTGGTCCGGCGCCATGACGCCCAGTTCCTCCAGCCAGGCGCGACCTTCCTCCATGAAGAACAGTTTGTCGTCGCTGTGGGTGAGCTGGAATTGCCGCTCTGCGACGCGCCCCGGGACGAGACAGTAAATATCATCATCCGGCGATGCTTGATGCTGACTGAGCAAATGTTCCCAACCGAGCCGATGGTAAAAGGCATCGTCGCGGGGCAATACCCGGCGGATACCGTCCACGCTGAGGCGCGGCAAGAGGTCGTGAAACTCGCCTTCGGACAGGAAAACCACCAGCTGGCGCGAGGTCGGCGAGGTAAAGTGATCGCTTTGGCCTCGGTAAAATCCCTCGGTGATGCGGATGAGCTGAGCCGAGTCCTCGTCGCGCGCGGCCTGGACCTCCACGCGATCGGTATGCTCCAGCACGGCCACGGTCACATCGTCGTCGAAATGGTCGCGTCCGCCGTAAGCCTTGAGTGCAGCGAGAATTTTTTCTTCCAGCACGCGCGGCTCGGCCTCGGCGTTTTCGTTCAGAATGGCTTCTAGCCGCTCGTAGCCGAAGGGTTCGCCGCGCGCCGATTCCTGTTCCACCACGCCATCGGTGTAGAGGAATATCCGGTCGCCGATATCGAGTTGCAGATCCAGTTCTACCGAGAGGTAATCGGAATCGCGGCTCTTTCCCAAGGGCAAGCCGCCCCCCTCGATCATGGTCCAGTGCTTATCCCCGCGCCGCTTGAGGTAAGGCAGCACGTGTCCGGCGTTGGCGAAGCGCAAGTGACCGGTGCGGCTGTCCAGACTCAGACAGCCCATGGTCATCAGCAACGACTGGTGCGCCGTTGCCAACATGGTTTCGTTGAGGGAACGAAGGATCTCCGCGGGGCGGGTCACCCCTTCATTCGCCAGCGGATAGAGACCTGCCTTGGCGGCGCTCACCATGGTGCCCGCCGCCACGCCGTGCCCGCTCACGTCGCCGATCACCATAACGGCGTAATAGCCGCCGACCTTGTAATAGTCGTAGTAGTCGCCGCCCACCTCGCTGGAAGTAGTCAAGGAGGCGACGCCGTGTACGCCCGGCAGAACGATGTCGGGGCTCGGCAGAATGGAATGCTGCAAGGCGGCGGCGAGGTTGATTTCTTCCTGCAGTCGGCTGCTCAGCTTTTCCAGTTCCACCAGGGTGGCTTGCAGACGATCTTCCGCCCGCTTGCGCTCGGTAATGTCGTCGCCGGTGATGAGGAACAGGACCGGCTGCTTGCTGTCCTGATCGCGGACCACCGTGGCATGCCAGATGATGTCCACCAGTTCCTCGCTACGGATTCGCATGGGAACTTCCGTCCCGGTCTCGCCGGACAGACCGCCCTGCACGACATCGTCGAACAAAACCCGCATTTGGCCCTGCTGTTCGGGCGTAAAGAGCATGGCAAAGAACTCGCTACCGCGCACCTCGTCCTCGGTCCAGCCGGAGATTTCCTGGGCATAGCGGTTGAACAAGATGATCTTGCCTCGGGTGTCCAAACCGATGATCAGCGCTTGAGCCGTATTGATGATGTTTTCGTTGAAGTCCCTCTGGGCCTGTAGGTTCGCCATGCTGTCCTTGAGGCGCTTGACCAGAGGATTCAAGAGGCCCATGCCGCCGAAAGCCAAGGCAAACAGGAACAGCGCCAGCATCACGCCTTGCAGGTCTTGGGTATTTTGCAGGCGGAAGTCGGCATTTTGCTGGTAATACGCCACCACCTTGTCGAGGCCGGAGAGGATCTTTTCGGGGGCGTCGGAAGTGAGATACTGAAAATACGGATCGTCCGAATTGACGGCATCCACCGGCCGCGACAATAGCTTACGTATCGCCTCGATGTAAGCATTGATCTGTTGATCGAGTTTGATCGGATCTTCGAAGTAGATGAGGCGCAGTTCCGGAGCCAGTTCGCCCGGCTCGGCCAGTAGACGCGGCCCCTGGCGCACCAGGCGATCGCCGTTCCTGAGATAACCGTGCATGTTCTCGAACAGGCTGATGGTATCCACCATCTGCTGTCGGATGGCCTGGCGCTCGACATGGCTTTCGGTGGCTGTCATTTTCATCGCCAGAACCACGCCGCGCTCCACCAACATGCGCTCGTGGCCAGCCAGGTTCAAGGCAGCGGCGCTGCCCTCCTGACTGCGAAGGTCGGCGATCAGAACGGCGTAGCTCACGACGGCCGTCATCGCCAGAAGGCCCAGCACGGTGCCGTACTGGTCCAATGCCCAGCCGAGAGACTCTCGAAAAAAACCTTGCATTTTCGAGGGTGTTTGCTGGGACAAGGGAAACTTTCCGGGCTCCATAAGTTCTCCTTCCTCTTTCCGTTCTATTAATGAATGCCCCCTTGTAGGGCATTCATTAATAGTAGATGGATTTGTAAACTTCGCCCGAAATGTTGATCTAGATCAGTAACTGATGCTCGCAGCTCCAATATATTTGAGAATTTTTGCGTCAGAATGGCGCCTCATGGGACCACGGCGCCGGTGTCGAGGAGCGTAGCGGAAGCACAGCGCGGTGAACGGGAATATCGGGACGTTGCAGGATCTTATTGCTAGTCTTCGGTCTTAGTATGGATAACCCTCACCTCTTAAAAAGGCCGGAATGATCCGACATCGAAAGCCAATCACGGAACCCTGGCCCGAATAGTCGATTGGGCATCGGCCGACGGTCACCCGGCTTGTTTGCCCATCACGTACTTTTTGCCGATTTGTCTGACGTTCCCGCAGAATTACCATCCAATTGCCAGAGACCGCTCGGCCGCGTTCGCGAATCCGTGAAAAACGGAGTATGCACTCTTGGCATCAGCGAACGACTCGCGCACAAGGCCAAGATAGTTCCATTGTCAAGCAGTCATGGCAAAGAAACGCACTCAAAAAACACGGGACGAATCGCAGTCCAAGAAAACCTCACCGTCAACGCATGTCGCCTTGTCCCCAAAGCACCCGCTCATGATCGTCGGCACCGGTGCCTCTGCCGGTGGCTTCGAAGCTTTCAAGGAGCAGCAAAACCTTCTCAGAATTGTGCTGGTTCCCAAACTCCAGCTTGGGAACCCAGTGCCAACTCGGGCGTCTCGGATATGGCTTCCAAGCGGGAGCCTGGAAGCCAGCGAAAGCCCTGTTGGAAGCATCCCGATTAAAACGACCCCTTGCTATTGAAATGAGAAGTGGGCCGTAACGCACGGGCAAACGCCCGACTCACTCGTTGCCGGCTTCTTCGTCGAGACTGGCTATGTTTTTTCTGCCGTTGAGCAATACGGTACGGATCACGTCGGCGTTTTGTTCGGTTTCCTTCGCCTGATCCGAAAACCTTTGCTCCGAAAAGACGCTGCCGTGCTCGTGGCATTGCGCGGCCATGCGCTTTAGCAGGGCTGCCCGTTCCTCCAGGGAACGGATTGCGGACCAAAGGGCGACTTCAAGCGTTTCGGCCTGTTCATTGAGCAGGCTTTCCGTGGAAAACGCATGTCCGACATGGCAGCGGTACTTAACCATTTCGCCGTGCCCGAGTTCCCACATCACCCCGCCGCATTCCGGACAGGTCAGGACACTGGCAAGGCGCGGGTTTCCCCCGGATTCGAACTGTCTTATGTCCTTTTTGACAATCTCACGCTCTTTTTCTGTTTCATCCGGCATGGGGGCACCTCTTCGTTGTCGCACGGGCTGTTGGGCTAACTGCTCGATGGTTGCGGCAATGCCCGCGACGGGCAGGATGTAGTCGACCGCGATGCTTTCGATGGCGTTCAGCGGCATCTCGGAGAAAATGGCTTCCTGTGGATCCTGGACTATCACTATCCCGCCGGCGTTCTTGATGGATTTGAGTCCGAAACTGCCGTCGCCGAGCGTGCCCGATAAAATGACTCCTATCACGCGAGAGTCGTATATCCTCGCCGCCGAGCGGAAAAGCGGATCGATCGCGGGGCGGAAGCCGTTCTCCCTGGGGCCTCCCGAAAGATGAATTTTCCCGTCTCTGAGCACCAGATGCCGGTTAGGCGGGGCGACGTAGATATGCCCCCGCCGAATCGTCTCGCCGTCATCCGGGTGGGTGGCCGGGAGCGGTCCATTTCGCTGGAGAATATTCGGCAGAAAGCTCGTACTATGACTTGGGACATGAAGGACAACGAGAAGGGTCGCCTCAAGATCGGAAGACAGATCGCCGACCAGATTTTTCAACGCTTCCACGCCTCCCGCCGAGGCGCCGATGACGATCATGTCGCGGGTATGCATCGTACGGGTTTTTATTCCAAATACTTACTTAGACCCGAAGGACGCCGAATGGTTGATCAAGGGCGAAATTGGATCGACGTTCGGGTACAACGGATAGGAGTAACTCGACCACCCCTCCAAATCGCTTTCAATCAGGAATCGTTTTTCGTAGGGTGGGTTAGGCGCACATTAGCACTGACCGACTGCCGATCACTGCGCTTCGCGTGCGCCGTAACCCGCCGAGCGACCTTCCATCGGCGGGTTACGCGGGGCCTGTCCTGAGCGGAGACTAGGGCTAACCCGCCATCGATGGGTTTCGCTTCGCTCTACCCATCCTACGATGAATGTTCACTCGAATGTCGAATGGAATTAGACCGTGGCGAATTCTTCCCGCGAATAACGGGCGGTTCCGAATCGGTAGTCGCTTTGGAGGCAGTGATCCAGCCAGCGGGTGAGGAAGTAGTTCAGCGACCATTTGTAATCGAGCACGCTCTTGGCGCTGGACCGGTCCCTCACCGCATCGAGGACCACCGGTCGGCAGTGGTCGCTGAGCGCTTCGGCGGTCTTGGCGTCCAGACTGACGCGGATTCTCACCGCCGGCTCGAAACCCCGCACGAAATCGTGGGTAAGCTCCAGCGTCAGGGTATAAGGCGACCTTTCGAGCAACCTCAGATGCAGGGACGGCTTGCCGTTGACTTGGGCGACGGCGGTCTCGTCGATGCGGTCCAAGTCGGGAATCAGGTGCGCCAGTTTCTCGTAGTTCGATTCGCAGACTTTTTGCAGCCAGAAGGATTTTTCTGCGGGCTGGAAAATGCTCATTACCGGTAAAAACGATCTCTCAAAATTCACTGTAGGTAGCGCAGGCGCTGGATGTCTCCCATAAGGTCACGCTCTTGACGTTGTATCCTCGGCTCGCGACGTGTCCGAATATCAGCTTGGCCAGATACTCGGCCGTAGGATGCTCGTCGAGCGCCAGAAAACGTTCTCCGGCCGAAACTAGCGCCGGCAGGAGTGGGTCATCCTTGTGCAGAAGCAGATTGTGATCGAGCTGCCGGTCGATATACTCCGACGCGACGGCGCTGATCTCCGCGAAATCGCAGACCATGCCCTGTTCGTTCAAACTTTCGGCAATCACGGTAATTGCTGCCTTGACACTATGACCATGGAGATGACGGCACTTGCCCGTATGTTCCATTAGACGGTGTCCGTAGCAAAAATACACTTCTTTGGTAATCGTAAACATGAATTGCGACAAGGATATTGACCAGCGATTTCACTCGCTCTTGATGCCTTTGATGGCGCCGGCAATTCGGTAACCACCCGCTTCGCTCTCCGCGCAGCGGATCGTTTCGATATAGGCGGTCAAAGGCGGGGTGATTTTGTTCTGCGGAACGAGGCACACTTCAACGGCTTTACCGATCGCCACAGGAATATCGGTCTCGAACAAGATGCCGGAGCCGCTGATATTTACACATACCCCCTCATGTACAATATCGCTGTCGGCCAACCGGAAGGTCAACTTGCAATCGGCCTGCATGCGGATGAAATCCCGCTTTTCGTCGTACTCCAGCATAGCTGTGCATCTCCCCATTAGGTTTCCCGGTATTCTAACCGATAGATCATAGCCGAAGTCGTTCGGACGATTCCGATTTCGGGTTTGGCAATGCGCGCCCTTTTATGCCATAGTGCCGCGCCTAAATCGACACAACTTGTTGGAACGACGCAGTAATCCGACACCTTGAACCTATGAGCACGAAATCCATCGTCCTAACTGGAATAACCACGACCGGTACACCTCATCTCGGCAATTACGTGGGCGCCATACGCCCTGCCATCGAAGCCAGCCGCGATCATAACGTCCTACCTTTCTATTTTCTGGCGGACTACCATGCCTTGATCAAATGCCAGGACCCGGAACGCGTCCGCCAATCGACACTGGAAATCGCCGCCACCTGGCTGGCCTTGGGTTTGGATACGGAAAACGCCGTGTTTTACCGCCAGTCGGACGTCCCCGAGATCACGGAGCTGGCCTGGATACTCAGTTGCGTCACTGCAAAAGGACTGATGAATCGCGCCCATGCCTATAAGGCCGCGGTCCAAGCCAATGAAGAAAGTGGCGAAAGCGACCCCGATAAGGGCGTCACCATGGGATTGTTCAATTATCCCATTCTGATGGCGGCCGATATTCTGATCTTCAACGCCAATAAAGTTCCCGTCGGAAAGGATCAGGTTCAGCATATCGAAATGGCACGCGATATCGCCGGACGCTTCAATCATATTTACGGCGAGCATTTCGTGCTTCCCGAAGCGGACGTCAGCGAGGATACCGCTGTGCTATGCGGATTGGACGGGCGTAAGATGAGCAAGAGCTACGACAACACCGTCCCGCTGTTCGCACCCGAAAAACAGCTGCGCAAGCTGATCATGAAGATCAAGACCAACTCTCTGTTGCCGGGCGAACCCAAAGATCCGGACACCTGCACCCTGTTCGGCATCTATAGGGCGTTCGCGACAAAGGAGGAGACTACGGCGATAAGGCGCCGCTACGCGGAAGGCATTGCGTGGGGAGAAATGAAAAACATTTTGTTCGAGTATCTGGACGATCATCTGAAAGCCGCGAGGGAACGTTATGAAGCACTGCTACAAGCACCCGACAAAATCGAGGAAGCATTGCAGGACGGCGCCCGCAAGGCCCGAAGCTACAGCGCCCCGCTGATACGGAAGGTCCGCCACAGCATCGGAATCCGAAGCCTGAGTCTCTGACCTTTGCGCGCCGTTCGGATGCGGCGTCGCCGCCGCTTATCCCGCGCCTTACCGTCGGGAATGACATGTCGCACGATCCCAAATACTGGGCAAAAGGATATCTCGAGGCAGCCGGCCCATTAAGATTGTTCCGGCTGCTGGTCCTGCTGGCGCTGCTCGCCGGCTGTGCGCCGAACCGACTGGACGAGGCGCTGGCCATGGAAGAGGCCGGCGCCGAACGCACTATCTATTTGGTCGATCTGGGCTGGCACACCGGCCTAGCCGTCAAACGAGCCGATATCCCGCCCGGGTTGTGGCCGGAAAGCCAAGACTTTCCGAAAGCGGAGTATCTCGAAGTAGGCTGGGGAGACCGCGATTTTTATCAGGCCGCCGGCTTCAACCTCTGGTACGGGTTCAAAGCCGTCGTGGCCCCCACCGCCAGCGTTCTGCACGTTGTCGGAGTCCCCGTTCATCCGACCGCTTATTTCCCCGCCGCCGAGATCGTTGAGGTCCCCTTGTCGGAACAGCAGCTCAGGCAACTCATCGTATCCATTCACAACACCTACGCCCGCGAGAATACGGCCAGAGCGCAAGCCATCGGCCCGGGTCTATATCCCGACAGCCGCTTTTACGCAGCCGAGGGCAAATTCCATCTGTTCAATACCTGCAATGTCTGGGTTGCGCGAATCCTGCGCGATGCGGGCCTGCCCGTCGTGCCGTTTTTCGCGGTCACGTCGCGGGGGCTCTTGTCCCAGGTGCGAGAGTTCGGCAAGATCGTTCGGCCGGAGTCGGAAGGTCGCTAAGTATCGGCGTAAGAATCGCTTCAAGGCTCTTTTTGATATTTCACGCTTACCGGTTATCGCGAGGAAACTCCATGCACGTCGTCATCATTGGTTCAGGTATCGCGGGCATCACTTTCGCGGAGGAACTTCGGAAACTCGCGCCGGAATGCCGAATTTCCGTCGTAACTCAGGAAGGCCACGGCTATTATTCGCGGCCTATGCTATCCCACGGCTTTTCGAGGGACGACATCGAAACCAAGATCATTCTGAAGCCGTTCGATGCACTGCACGATGCCGGCATCGCGATCTATCGCGAAACCAGCGTATTGACACTCAACCGCGACGACAAAACCATTGTCTGCCGGAACAGTTCGGGCGAATTTACCCTGAATTACGACAAGGCGGTGCTCGCGCCCGGCTCGGATGCGCTGATTCCGCCCCCGTTTCAGACGAGCCGCGATTTGTTCTTTGTCGTCAACAGCCTCGACGACTTGATCGAACTCCGGCGGCATCGGGAAAAAATCGTCGAGACATCGGCAAAGCCCCTGTGGGCGGTGATCGGTGGCGGGCTGATCGGCTGCGAAGTCGCTTCCGATCTGGCCAAGGCGGGCGATCGGGTGGTCTTGTTTCATGCCTTGGCAAGACTCATGGAACGTCAGTTGATCGAGGAAGATTCGGCAACTCTGTTGCAGGTATTGCAGGGCCACGGGATAGAGGTTCGCTTGAATGCCTCGGTCCAGGGCTTCGAAAAAATCGGCAGCCTTTACGCGGTGAAGTTGCAGGACGAAACGGCTAGCGGTTTCCACGGCGTCATCGTCGCCTGCGGTTTCAAGCCGCGAACCGAACTGGCGCGGCGCATCGGGTTAAATGCCGATCGGGGCATATTGGTCGATGAGTTCCTGCGCACCAACGACCCCGACATCCACGCCATAGGCGATGCCGCCGAATTCGTGGACGGCCGCTTGTACGCCTATATCATGCCGATACGGCATCAAGCCTTCTGGCTGGCCCGTTTTCTTGCCGGGCAAACCAACGAGCCATGGCAGCCGCCCGATTTCAAACCGCGCGCCAAAGTGCACGGTTTCAATGCAGTGCACCCTTATATTTTTTGATGGGGCAAGGGTCGAGAAACCGAAGGTCACATCCGCCAAACCAACAGCTTGCCGGAGCGGCCATCTCGCGGGATCAAGGTCTGATCCGGTTCGACACCCGGTACCTCGAACGTGTTGCTGATGAAAAGCGACCCCGGCTTCATTTCCTTCCGCGCCTTGCGCCACAGGCGAGGCATGGGTGCCGGCGATAGAAAGGCGTAAACCACATCGAAACGGCCGAGATCCTCGATCCAAAAATCGCCGAAACGGATACGGCAGTTCTTTTCGTTCCGCAATCGAAACCGGCCGAGCAGGGCCGGCAGAGGCGCCGATTCGACGCCCCGGAATTCGCCGGATTTGCATTGCCCGGCTAAAACCGCCAGGCCGCCGCCCCAGCCGCAACCGAGGTCGATGAATTTGAACGCGGCGTTCCGCGGCAACAACTCGGAAACGGCAAGCCAGGTTTCGCGATCGGTCAAATAAAAAGGAACCCGCTCGCGAAGATTACTGCGAAAAACCAGCCACATCAGGACGAAACCGGCCAAATACAGGACCGGCGGGAGATTCAGCCGCCAGCTGACGGCGATTGCGGGAACGAACAGCGCCTGGATCGGCAGCCACCAATAAGGAAGTCTCAGCATCCAGCCGAAGGCCATGGCGAGAAGACCTTCAAATGCCACGGCGAACTCGAGGGACGCCCAGAACAGGCCGCCGCTCTTTAGAAGCAGGAATGTGCCTAAGATGGCCAAGAGTTGGCTCAGGACGGCCCTGAACCAAACCGGCAGCGCTTCGACCATGAATATGGTGCCCTAGAGTGCGGACGCGGCCTTGTTGGCGGCCGGCACCATGCCTTGGCCCGTAATCGCCCCTTTGTCCAGCGGCTTTTGCATAGATATATCTATCCCGGAACCGCCGGTAATGATTTCTTCGGCCGTATGCTTGTTCATCACGATGATGGAAATGCGCCGATTGGTGGCGGCCAAGGGGTCTTCCCTGACATAAGGAACGCTCGAAGAGAGCCCCACCACCCGCATCATTTTTTCTTCCTTGAGGCCGCTCTTGATCAGCTCCTTGCGGGCGGAATTGGCACGGTCGGCGGATAATTCCCAATTCGTATAACCCTGTCCTTTGCCCGGAAACGGCTTTGCATCCGTATGTCCGGCGATGCTGATCTTGTTCGGCAACTCGTTGATGACCGGCGCGATTTGGCGAAGTATCTCCGATGCATAGCCTTCCATTTTGGCGCTCGCCGAATTGAACATGGGCCGGCCTTCCGAATCGATGATCTGGATACGTAGTCCCTCCTGAGTGATGTCGATCTTCAATTGATTCTGGAACTGTGTGAGCAAAGGGCTGGTTTCGATCATCCGCTCGATCTTTTCCTTCAGCGCCTCGAGTTGTTCCATCTCCTTTTCCGATTCGGCGGCTTCTCCGACGATATCTTCCTTCCCTTGGTCGGTCAGTTTGACTTGACCCTCGGATTGAGTGATGTCCTCCCCTCCTCCCTTGATCACGCTGGTTGCATCGCCCGTGTTGGGACCGCCTTGCCGGGAAGGTTTCCAGGGATCCTTGAAATACTCGGCGATGCCTTGCCTGAAAGCGGGTTCGGTCGTACCTAAAAGCCACATCAGCAAAAAGAACGCCATCATCGCGGTGACGAAATCGGCGTAGGCCAGCTTCCAGGCTCCTCCATGATGGCCGTGACCGCCTTTCTTGATTTTCTTGATGACGATTTGGTTCGAATTATCGGCCATGGTCTTATCCGGATAAGCTCGTTAACGGCTTTCTTTGAGATGCTTCTCCAATTCGGAGAATTCCGGACGCTCCGCGGAAAACATCGCTTTGCGGGCGAATTCCACGGCGGTGGATGGGGCGTAACCGTTTATCGAGGCGATCAGCCCGGCTTTGATGCTTTGATAATACTTCGTCGATTCCGCCAAACGTTGTTCCAACAGACCCGCCAGGGGACTGATGAAACCATAGGCAACCAAAATACCCAGAAATGTGCCGACCAGTGCCGCGGCGATCAGCTTGCCGAGTTCCGCCGGCGGCAAACCCACCGACTCCATGGTATGCACCACGCCCATGACCGCGGCGACGATGCCGAACGCCGGCATGCCGTCCGCGAGGCGCTGCAGCGCCTGTATGGGCAGGTGGCCTTCCTCGTGATGGGTTTCGATGTCGATGTCCATCAGATTGTCGATTTGATGGACGTCCAAACTGCCGCTCGTCATCAAGCGCAAATAATCGGTGATGAACTCGACCGCGTGATGGTCGGCCAGCACCTTGGGCGCGGATTTGAACAATTCGCTTTGATCCGGCGTCTCGATATCCCCTTCGACGGACAACAGCCCATTTTGACGGATCTTGTTGAAGATCCGATACAAGAGCGTCAAGGTTTCAAGATAAAGCGCCTGGTTGTATTTGGAACCCTTCAGGGAGCTCATCAACGCGCCGAAAACGGCTTTCAAGACCTTGGGATTGTTCGACACGACGAATGCGCCGAGCGCGCCGCCGAAAATGATGATGACCTCGTTCGGTTGAATAAGAACGCCGATATGGCCTCCCGCCATCAAAAAACCGCCCAGAATGGCGCCCACGACGATGATGTAACCGATAATGACGAACATGCGTTAACTCTTTGGAGATGCTTAACTGAAGGGCGGCACGGATAGCCGGTCGAAGTTTGGTGCTGGTTGTCCGAGCCACAGCAGGCTCGAAAAAAGTCTAGACGAAAAAACGTGGCGCTCGTCTCAAAAAACGAAACAGACTTGAAAACGGGAAGGATCGCCCCAAATTCTCATCGTCATCTTATTAACCCAGGGCAGGGATGTTCCGGCGCGGCGACAAGCCGCGTGAGCCAAGGCGGGGCGTGTACCGGCCTTGGCGGTGGCCCGTAAATACCAGGAGAGTATTTACGGGCCTGATTACTAGAGTCGATCCACTTAAACCTCCGGAGGAAAGTCACTGCCATGACCGTAGCAGAAAGCAAGGTAACCATGGGGTTCGAAGCTGAGGTAAAACAGCTTCTGCACCTGATGATTCACTCCTTGTACAGCAACAAGGAAATCTTCTTGCGCGAGCTCATCTCGAACGGATCCGACGCCGCCGACAAGCTCCGCTTTCTGGCACTGGGAAACGATGCGCTGTACGAGGGCGACAGCGAGCTGAAGATTCGGATCGAACACGACAAAACGAACCGGACTTTGACCATTACCGACAACGGCATCGGCATGACCCGCGACGAGGTCCGCGAGAACATCGGGACCATCGCCCGCTCCGGCACCCGCCAGTTCTTCGAGTCGCTGACCGGGGACGAGGCGAAGGACAGCCAGCTCATCGGCCAGTTCGGCGTGGGCTTTTATTCCGCATTCATCGTTGCCGACAAAGTCACCCTGGAAACCCGCAAGGCTGGTCTGGACGCGGCCCAAGGGGTACGCTGGGAATCCAAGGGCGAAGGCGATTACACGCTGGAAACCATCGAAAAACCCGAGCACGGAACGAAGATTACGCTGCACCTCCGCGAAGGCGAGGACGAGTTCCTGGACGGTTGGAAACTCCGGTCGATCATACGCAAATTCTCCGATCACATTTCCTTGCCGATCCTGATGAAGAAGGAAGCGTACGGAGACGAAAAGCCGGCAGCGGACGAGTGGGAAACCGTCAACAGCGCTTCCGCCTTATGGGCAAAGAACAGGGATGAGATTTCGGACGAGCAATACAACGAATTCTACAAGCACGTTTCCCACGACTTTCAGGAGCCTCTGGCTCGCCTCCACAGCCGCGTGGAGGGCACCAACGAATACACCCTTCTGCTCTACATTCCGTCGCATGCGCCGTTCGATCTGTGGGACCGCGACGCGAAGCACGGCGTAAAGCTTTACGTGCGGAAGGTTTTCATCATGGAAGGATCGGAGAAGCTGATGCCCCGTTATCTCCGCTTCGTCCGCGGCGTGATCGACTCCGATTCGCTCCCCTTGAACGTTTCGCGGGAAATTCTTCAGGAAAACGCGCTGCTCGAAAAAATCCGCTCCGGCGCGGCCAAGAAGGTTCTCGGTCTGTTGGAGGACATGGCCAGGAACGAGCGGGAAAAATACCAAGCTTTCTGGAAGGAATTCGGCCAGGTCATCAAGGAAGGTCCAATCGAAGACTTCAAGAACCGCGACCGCATCGCCAAACTGCTGCGCTTCGCCTCCACTCATAACGATTCCGATGTCCAGAACGTTTCCCTGGAGGATTACGTCGGCCGCATGAAGGAGGGGCAGGACAAGATTTACTATATTACCGCCGAGAATTACGCCGCGGCCAAAAACAGTCCGCACCTGGAAATCTTCCGTCGCAAGGGATTGGAAGTACTCCTGCTGCACGATCGGGTCGACGACTGGCTGGTCAGCTATCTCACCGATTTCGAAGGAAAGCATCTGCAATCGGTGGCCAAGGGGGATCTGGACCTGGGCACCCTTGCCGACGAAGCGGACAAGAAGCATACCGAAGAAGCCAGCAAGGCGTTCCAGCCCGTTATCGACAAAATCAAGCAAACGCTGGGCGACAAGATCAGCGATGTGAAAATCAGCGCTCGCCTGACCGACTCTCCGGCTTGCCTGGTCAGCGAAACCTACGGGTTAAGCCGTACCATGGAACGCATCATGAAATCGGCCGGGCAAGACGTACCGGTCAGCAAACCGATTTTCGAGATCAATCCCGATCACCCCCTAGTGACAAGGCTCAAGGAAGAGGCGGACGAATCGCGCTTCGCCGATCTGACCCATATTCTTTATGACCAGGCGGTCCTCAGCGAAGGCGGCCAGCTGGACGATACCGCCGCCTTCGTCCGCCGCTTGAACGGCTTGCTTCAAGCTGTCATGCACTATTAACCCGGCCTATAAATATAGGCCGGGTTAATCCGGGGCAGGGATGCCCCGGCGCGGCGACAAGCCGCGTGAGCCCAGGCCGGGCGTGTACCGGGCCTGGGCGGCGGCCCGAAATACCAGGAGGGTATTGACGGGCCTGATTAATAATCCATAAGGCGGCGCTGACCGCGACGATGGATTTAGCCGTTCGGCGATCCTCTGCCGACTCAGCGAATCGCCGAACGGCTGCGTCGGGAAAGGATTCCCGACCTACTCGCAACGCTCTTGTAGGTCGGCAATCCCTTGCCGACGAACCGGAAAACGCTTTTAAAACCCGTACTTGGAGTTATTGTGCACAGGACCTTTCTTCTTCTCGGCGCTGCTGCCGGATTCCTCGGCGTCGCCATGGGCGCATTCGGAGCTCACGGATTACGAGCGGTTCTAGACGAATACCACCTCGCGATTTACCGCACCGGCGTGGAATATCAGATGTGGCATGCGCTGGGTCTTGCCTTGATCGGCATAACGGCCAAACAACTCCCCGATACGCGCCTTCTTGTCAAGGCCGGCTGGTTCATGTTCGCAGGAATCGTACTTTTTTCCGGAAGCCTTTATGTCTTGAGTATCACCGGAGTTCGCTGGCTGGGCTGGATTACCCCCTTCGGGGGCTTGTCGTTTCTCACCGGCTGGTTCCTGCTAGGGCTTTCAGCCTGGCGGCTCGAACGGGAATAACCGACCCTTCAGATCTCCTCGTCGGCGCTCACGGTGGTTTTGCCTCGCTCGTCGTACAATCGGTTGACCGTTTCGAGGAACCATCGCGGGCGGTTGATAATGACGTACAATCCGATCAGCCCGACGACCGGTATCGGAAAAATATCCAATATCATCAAGCCTATCAGCGTGATGAAGCATTTCGCTCTGGTGCTCATAATCTCGGATCCAGACGCTTACTATTAACCCGGCCTATAAATATAGGCCGGGTTAATCCGGGGCAGGGATGCCCCGGCGCGGCGACAAGCCGCGTGAGCCCAGGCCGGGCGTGTACCGGGCCTGGGCGGCGGCCCGAAATACCAGGAGGGTATTTACGGGCCTGATTAATAAGATCGATAGTCTGACCAAGGACTCTAGTGCGCTTTGGGCGGTCGACTCTCTTGCACCAACACCCACGGCGCAACGACCACGGCCCAAAAGGTGCACTTCGAATCGACCCATCGCCTGGCGTGATCGTCGGTCGCCCGCACAACCTGCCCTCTTTGGATCCACTCTTGCAAAGCGCTTTTATCGTCTTCGGCTATCTTTGCCGCAGCCTCGACCAAGTTCAATTCCGGTCCAATAACGATTAAGACGCCTCTGGCGAAATGGCGCTCCAGCTCCTGCCAGCCGATTTGTCCGGTTTCCGCCGCAAGTTTCTGGCGCAGTTCGGTATCGTGCATTTTGGCTGTTTTTAAAGTCATCAAATAAAGGATTGGAATCGAGAAACGCTCGCGAATTCACTGAACCGGCAGCCGCCAAGCTTCGCCTATCGGTCGAATCGCTCGATTATGATCGCAGAAATGGAGGGATAAAAGAGAGTCCTGTTTTTATCCTCATCACATGCGGTGGGGATAAAAAAAGAAGAAGGCAGAAACGGTATATTTGGGTGGGGGATATTTCTGCCTTCTGGGGAAACCGAATCTAGAGAGTCGAAAAACCTGCTTAAAGGGAACCCGCTCTGATTTCCTTTTCAGCCTCTAGCCAATCTTCGACTTCGTAACCTGGAACAAAGCCCCGCTTTTCAGCACGGTAATACGCGGCTTCGGCAATCTTTTGGTTTATCTCGTCATCGGGAAATGGAACCGGATTGCTCGGAGCATCCGACATCAAATCTTCCGACATGTCATCCACGGCTTTCAGCGCTTTCCTAGCCATAGCAAGAGAACCTCCTAATTTCTAATTTCTTTTTCCTTAAAGACAGAAGGGAAACGAGAACCTCCCTGTTCGAAATTGCATCCCAGCCGAACTCGGATTGTCCGGTCACATAGGATCAATTCAAATCCATTGCAACCATCCCGGTTGGATTAAGAATTGTCTCAATCTCCTACGGAACATCCCGGATCCGTCAAGAACGTCCTGTCCTTCGGCAAAAATCCCTCTGCTTCTAAGCCGTATTGCGGTCCTTATTGGAACGTTCCGGTTCCGAACTCGACGTCATCCTTCGGAGGTTTTGCCAGCCTACGGCTGTCGTTCGAGTGGGTGTATTTAACCGTCGTGGTTTCGTGTGGAGAATACGTAAGAGTTCGTATCCTGCCGGATTAGATTGCTACGATTCGCCGTCGTGGGCTTCCGCTCGCAGGAGGACAGCCGGACTACCCTTTACTCCTGGCTCGCATGGCGCAGCTTCTCGAGATCCCACACCTTGGCGGCATCCCAACCGACGGTTACCACCTTGCCCTGCCTCGAGCATGCGATCTGCTCGATGGAACCCTCGTGTGCGAGCACACTTCCCAGCTTTTTGGCCTCCGCAATATCCCAAAGGTATAGATTGCCGCTTTTCGTACCCACCGCTATCCAGCCTTTCCGGCTTTCGCGGCAGAAACCCGCAATCTCGCTGTCATGATCTCCCAAGCTGGCGATGAGTGTGCCTGATCGCGTATCCCAGAGTTCGAGAACAGGCCCCTCGCGAAACGCCACCAAGAAACCGTCCTGACTCAAACCCAGAAGGGATCGGTCGGTATTGAGCTCGGATTGCTTGGCGATCTCCATGGACGCCGCATCCCAAAACCAAACTTCCCTGCCCGAGGCAGTGACCAAAAGGGGCTTGCCGTCGTCCCTGCGAACGAACGCCAAAGCGTCCGATCCCTCATGCGTAGCGCGCAAGAATTTTCCGCTGCTCGGTTCCCAGATTCCGGCCGGTCCACGGGCGATCCACCCCACGGATTTGCCGTCCGGCGAAAATGCGACGGACTTCACGTCGTACCACTCCACGGCGTAGTCCGCCAGCAGCTCTCCTGTTTTTTGATCCCACAACACGAGATACCCGCCTTCGTGCCCGGACATTCCGGCCGCGATCCGGAGGCCGTCCGGAGAATATGCCAAAGCCTCCAAATAGCGACCGCCGCGGGTCTGAAAGCCGTTCTTGTCCCGGATCAACCGCCGTCCCGTAGTCGAATCCCAAAAATATAGGCTGGTTCCGCCCACCGCCAGAATGTCCCGTCCGTCAGGCGAAAAAATGGGAAGGGCGATGCCGGCGCGTGGCGGCAAGTGCGTGCGCTCGAGCCGGGCGACCAATCCCCGCTGGCGCTGAAGCTGATCCAATGCTTTTTCCGCATCCTGCTCGTGTGGACACGCTTGGCAATCCCGCAGATAGTCCAAGTATCCCTCGATGGTATTCTGGGTTTTGGCCTGCTTCCAGGATTTTCGATCCTCACCTTCATCGCCCTGGTAACGAATCAGCGCGACCAGTACCAGCACCGCAAGGCCTAGTACGAACAATCCGATGAGCAGTTTTTGGATAAACGACAACAGCGCGTTCATGATTGAAACAGAATTCCTGAGCGTTTCGATGCAATACCGATGACAAGCTTATTCTTTAAATAACCCTACCGCTACCGGGGTTCATGGAAAGGAATGCTAGCGAACCGATTGCGCCAACGGCAAGCTTGTCCCCTTTCGACGCATTGGCCGATGCGACGCAAGAAATCCGATATCGCTCGTCGACGAGTCGATGACTCCGGAGCGTTATCTCTCCCATTCGAAAAGAATGTCCGCCCCGCTCTGCTCTCCGGTCTCCGATTGAAGCCGCCAATGCTCATTGAGCTTATAGCGCAGCTTGAACACGTTGCTCGACTGGAATATGCCGAGACCGTATTGCAGGTAAAGCCGCGGCGTTAGGTATTTCCCCAAGAATAGCGATGTGGTTTCGGTGCCGTTCGGTGTTCCGACTCCGATCTCGTCCAATAGTCCCCCCAGTCCGAACCGGCTGCTGATTTCTCTCGCGAGCAGACTTCCGGCCGCTCCGCCCAGGGAAGAAGCGGCATTTCTCAGCCTGTCGCCTTCCTCGCGCGGCGCAAAGTCCATGGGTTTTCCGGCGATCAGGTAGGCGAGAATGTCCGCTTCGGGCAACGGCGGTATGGAGTACAAGGAAACGTTGGGGTTCTTGAGCGAGCCGAGTACCCGCACACCGGCCACTACCTGGTCCAGCCTGCGGGTGACGGTAACGTCCAATCCGGGGTTGTCCACCGGCGTGTCCGTGAAAATCAAACGCCCGTCGTCTATGGTCAAGTCAACCCCATAGAAGGAATAGGTACCGTCCTGAACCACGATCTGCCCGGTTCCGCGCGCCTCTTCGTTCGGCTCCTGAACGATTCTTACCCTGCCGCCGATTTCGCCTTGGAAGCCGGCGGCCTTTACTTGAATCTTGTCGCCGAGGACGACTTGAACGTCGCTATGCAGTCGAAACTCTGTTTCCTCCTCGCCCGGTTCGCCGTTGACCAGCACGACGTCCTCGGACGGGGTCACGGCCTGTTCCTTCCTGGGAACGTTGATAAACGCTTCCGGAACATCTACCCGTCCCCGCACATCGATCCGCTGCCGTTCGGTCATGATGTTGATATCCGGCGACAAGTAGACCTTGGCTTCCGGCGTATCGACGCCGAAAAACCGGGTTCCGTCCAGATTCAAGGTCAAGGGCCAGCCCGCCGTACCGTCAAGCCGCCAGAGGCCGCTCATCCGTACGGTTCCGCCACCCGACATCGCGCTCCCTTCGAGCCGGATTTGTCGTCGGTCTACCGAATTCGCCCGCAGCGTCAGATGTTCGATACCGATGCCCAACTGAGGTACGCGAAAACCGGCATCCGGCACGCTGGCCTCGAGATCCAACAAAGGCGCTCTCGCTGTGCCTTCGATCCCTAAATCCGCCCGGAACGAGCCGCTCAAGCCTTCGATTTGCTCCAGCCAAGGTTCGAACACCGCCAAGGTTTCCAAATCGGCGGTCAGACGTCCCGACACCGGCAGATCCTGAAGCTCGGCCAATCGGAAGGTTCCCCGGCTCTCCAGCGCCCCTTGGATGTCCAGGAGTCCCGCCTGACGTATTCCGACTTGCATCGTCAATATTTGGCCGGAAAGATCCGCGTATATCGATGCCGTTTCCGGTCTTATCCGAACCTTCTTCGACTCGTTGACGGTAAGATCGAACGCTAAGCCTTCCGCATCGAGATCCAGAATGCCTTGATCTATCAGATCGTCTTTGCCGCGAAGTACGGCGCTGCCTTCCAGCATGCCCGAGATAGGCATCGGCTCCGGCAATTCAGCCCCGAATAGCTTTAAGGGAACACCCGACACGCGGGCGGCGGCCCACCATTCGCCGCCTTCGGCGATCTCTCCTTCGAAACACCAGCGTGCGTCCCGGTTGGTCAAACAGATTTCCTCGATCTCGCTTCGGGTTCGCCCGAGCTTCAATCTTGCGGGCTCGCGCAGGGTCCAGGAACCCGATCGAGGTTCCTTGAGATCGAACCTGCTCAGTACGCCGCTCCAGGCATCTTCGCGCAACCCGCCTTCCGCTTCGAAGGCTAGCGCATAGGGCGGGCTGTCGATCCGTCCGGTCAATTCATGTCTTTCCCGGCTGCCGCGTCCGGAAAGTCCGATATCCATGGTATAGGTGTCGAAGCGGACCGAATTCCCTTGTAGATCGAAGGTCAACGGCGCATTGGGCGCGGCGCCCGCATTGAGCGTCAGGCTCAAATCCCGTGCGCCGTACTCCTGGTATTTCAAGCCGGCGGCATTGAGCTCCGCTTCGACGGCAGGCGCCGATCGGGCTCCTTCCAGCTTTCCGCTGCTCGTCATCCGGCCTTTGGCGCCCGGCAGCCAGATTCCCAAATCGTCGGACCTCAGTGTCCAGCGGAGATTCAACTGCGGCCCCCAAGCGCCGTCCACCACCAGGGCCGTGGACACGCTGTTCACGCGAAAATCCCGGAACACGACGGCGTCTTCCGGAAATCCGATGTTTCCTTTCGCCTGAACCCGCTGATCCCTTATCAGCCCGTCAAGTTCGACCCGGACATCCGAGCGGGTTCCGGCAACGGTCAACCTTCCTTCGGGACTCCGCCATGCGCCATCCGCTTGCGGCGGCCAGAGCAGGTTCTTCCATCGGGCCTCCAGATCGATTTCCGGTGTTTCCTGAAGACCGCGAACCTGCCCCGAGATAGCGATCTCCGTTCCGGTCTCGGGGAGCCTCAGGATGAGCGCTTCGAGCGCAAGTTCGCCGGGGTCCCGGTAGCTCAGGTCCAAGCGCCCTCGCGCTTGGCCCACGTCCGGCACGGTCAACGCGAAATCTCCGGAAACCTTGGCTGTGCGGCTGGTGCCCTCGCCTTTCAACTGTGCGGAGAACGGCCACGCCTTCCAGTCCCGATCGAGCCGGTCCAACGGAAATTCGGGAAGATCGACCTCGGCATTCCAAGCGAGGGAATTTTCTCGGATCAAGACCTCCGCCGTCACGCGCATTGCCGTCGGAGCCGTAATCCGCTGGACCGTCGAAATCCGCTCCAGGTCTCCTGTAATCCTTCCGGTTCCGGCGATTTTCGGCCGGTCCGGCAGCTCCACGGTCCATGCGGTATCGAGGTCGATAGGTCGTTCTTCGCCGGGAGCGATGGTTCCGCCGAGCGACGCGCTGACCTCGGGCGTTTTTACGCTGAGCCGTTCGACCATCATGCGGCCTTCGCGAAGTTTCAGACCCGCATCGATCCGTTCCAGACGGATCGGCTCCGCCGATTCGGACGACTGCCAGCTTGCATCGCGAATCTCGATCTCGTCGATCGCTATATCCAGCGGCAGACGTAAATCGGGCAACCGGGGGGCTTTCGGCTCCGGCGCGGCTTCGGCGATCTGCACGACTCGGACATCCCTCAAGCGAACCGTGTCGAGATGCAATCTTCGGTGCAGCAAGGCCCTCGGTCGCCATTCGATCTCGAGTTCCCGGAGGTCTATGCTCAATCGCTCATCCCGGTAACTCAGATCCTTAAGCGAAAATCCGCCCAGCACCGAGCCTGAGGCAGGGCCGATTTTCAAACCGCCGACCCCACGCTCCACGCCGCGAACCAGCCATGTTAGGCCGATCTCGGTCGAGAGCAGCGCGTAGCCGACGGCGGCGAGAACAAGAAATACGACCAGTACGGCTGCCGTCAGGCGCTTCATAAATCGGGACCCAGAATCAGATGCACCTGAAACGAGTCCTCCGCCCTCGACAGGGGCACGGCGAAATCGAGCCGAACCGGACCTATGGGCGAACGCCAGCGGGCTCCCAGGCCGACACCATGACTGAACGGTTCGTCGAAATGATTGGCGGCACGTCCGACATCGTAAAAGACGGCCACGCCCCAAGGGCCGAACAGCGTCCGCTCGTATTCGATGCTGCCGACGGTCAGGTAGCGCCCGCCTATGCGGTCCCCGTCCGCATTCCTCGCGCTGATCTCGTTCAGACGATAACCGCGCACGGACCTGTCGCCGCCGGCATAAAAGCGTTGCGTGAGCGGCAGCTCGCTGAATTCGTCGGTCGCGATATAGCCGAGCTGGGCGCGCGCGATCAGCCGGTTGCGCTCCCCCAGGCTGTAGATCCCCTTGGCGTTGAGCCGCAGCTTGAAAAACGAAACATCGGATAGCAGGTCTTTCGAAGCTCCGTTCCCGATCAGGTCGATACGCGCCCCGCGCTCGGGATTCAGCACGTTTTCCGAGCTCAACCAGGTATAACCCAGGCTCGGAAGCAACAAAACCGCAGTCTGCGGACCCTCGCCCACATCGAAACGCTCGCGCTGCAGATCCAGCGACAATACTTCCCGCAAACCCCAACGGGCGGTCGAATGCCTGATGCCGATGCGTGCGACTTCGGCTGTACCGGCCAGGGTATCCTCGGTGCCGATTTGCGCGGCAAAGCCGAGCTGATCCTTTTCCGGACGCTTCAAGGGAATGGCGTATAGCGCGTCGAGTTCGGTACGGATGAGCGACAGCCGCAGGTCGGCGTAGAAGCTATGTCCATGGCGATTCAGGTAACGATTGCGATAGCCCAGGGTTAAGCGCGGGCCGGTGTCCGTGCCGTATCCGGCACCGGCCTGAAACCGGTTTTTCGGCTGCATTGCCAATGAAACCGAAACCGGGACCTGTCGAGCATCCGCCTGCTCGGGGTGCGGGATGACGTCGGCCTTGCTGAAATAACTGCTGTCGAGCAGGTTTTTCTGAAGCCTGGTCAGGGTCGAAGAACGAAAAGGTTCGCCCGCGTGGAAATTCACGAAACGTTCGAGCAGCGACGGCTTGAGCGGCGTTTCCGAGAATGAGACTTCGCCGAAGCGGTAACGTTTGCCGGTATCGAAATGCAGATGGATCTCGGATCGGTAATCCGAAAGATGCACCAAAATTTCAGCACGGCTGAAGCTGGCGTCGAAAAACCCGAACTCGGTCGCGGCTTCCGAGAACGCCTCCTTTCCCTTTTCGTAACGGGTATGGTCGAGAACATCACCCTCCTTCAGCGGAAAGCGTGCAATCAAGGTTTTGAATTCCCGCAGTTCGAGACCTTCGCCCGTCAAGCGGACATCCACTTCGCTCAGCTTGATCGGATCTCCCGGATCGATTCGGTAGACCGCCAGCCAGCCCGGCCCTTCGCGCGTCAACGCCGCGTCGATTTTCGGGCGGTAGTACCCGAACGGTTCCAGCGCTCTTCGGATCTCGTCCGGCGCGCGCTCGTGAGCGATGCGAATCCTGTGCGGGTCGCTCATGCTTTCCGCCTGGGCGATGGTCAGCAGCGCACGGACGTTTCTTTCCAGCCTCTCGTCGAGCCCCTCGATTCTGATCGCAACCTGTTCGGCGCTCCATGCGGATGCGAAACATAGCAAGCAACTGAGCAATAAGATCCACCGCACCCCTGTTCCCCGTAATCCCGTTTGCGCCGAATAAACTCGCAGCACAGATGGTCTAATGATCGCAGAGGCTACAAACACGGAAAAGCAAAGGAGTAACAATCATGGGACTTTTCGATTTTGCAAAGGACATCGGACATCGGCTCTTCAGCGAGGAAGGCCAGGCCGCCCGAAAAATAGAAGAGCACATCAACGAAAACAATCCCGGCATCAAGAACCTGAAGGTGGATTACCGTGATTCCGTCGCCTATCTCTCCGGCGAGGCGGACTCGGCGGAGGCTTTGCAGAAAGCCGCACTGATGGCCGGCAACATCAAGGGCGTCGAAGCGGTGAAGGTGGAAGGCGTCAAGCTGCCGGCAGGCGTAGCTAGCCCCCAGGCGGCGGAGACCTACGGCGACACGCAGTACTACGTCATCCAGTCCGGCGACACCCTTTCCAAAATCGCGCAGCAGTTCTACAAGGATCCCAACAAGTATTCGAAGATTTTCGAAGCGAACCGCGAGGTCATCAAGAACCCCGACCTGATCTTTCCGGGGCAGAAGATACGGATTCCGACCGAGCATTAGAGAGCTGGCGACCGATAACGCCTCGTTCTCCTCGAAACCGATTGTGGGGTGGGTTAGGCACGCATCGCACGGAATCCACAAAGTTCCAGCGGAGTTTCCGCGTGCCGTAACCCACCGGACAAGGCCGCGGTGTCGGTGGGTTACGGCGCGCAGAGAGTCCTGCGATCACGGCATCGTTCGTGGTCATGCGCGCCTAACCCACCCTACACCAGGAGCGCCAATCGGAACCTTGTTTCCGGCCACGTCCCTCAGACTAGGAGCGTCAGTTGCTCCACCCGCTGAAAGCCTTTCGGCAGCGGATTTCCGCGCCGCGCGCGCGATCCTTGGTAATGGGCCAGATCCTTGGCCGTCACGCTCAGGCTACGCTTGCCGCAGTGAACCTTCAGACCGGCGTCGGGGGGCACGGCAGTCATGGCTACTACGTAATCCTGCCGCGCGGCCAGATCCGCCGGTTGAATCTGGATCAGCTTATTGCCTTTGCCCTTGTTGAGGACCGGGATCTCGCTGATGGGGAATACCAGAAACCGGCCTTGCGCGGTGGCGATCGCCACCAGATCGGACTCGGGTTGACCGACCAGTACCGGCGTCAGGACCTTCGCATGTTCCGGTACCGTCAGCAGGGCTTTGCCCGCCCGGTTCTTGGTGTGGAGCTCCTTGAGCTGGGTAATGAAACCATAGCCGCTGTCGGTCGCGAACAGATACCAGCCGTCGTCCGCACCTGCCAGCACTGCCTTGAACAGCGCACCCGGCGGCGGGTTGAGCCGTCCGGTCAGGGGTTCTCCCTGGGAGCGGGCGGATGGGAACTCATGGGCCGGCACGGCGTAACTTCGGCCCGTTGAATCGAGGAAATAGGCCGGCTGGTTGCTGCGCCCGAGCGCGGCAGAGAGAAAGCTGTCGCCGGACCGGAAAGCGAGCGTGGTCGGATCGATATCATGCCCTTTGGCGGCGCGAATCCAGCCTTTTTCGGAAAGAATGAGCGTGACCGGCTCGCTGCCGATCACCACGGTAATGTCCAGGGCTTGGGACGCCTGGCGAGCGACGATGGGGGAACGGCGCGCATCGCCGTATTTTTCGGCGTCCTGTTTCAGCTCGTTCTTGATCAAAGCGTTTAGCTTCTTCTGTGAACCCAGCGTGGCTTCGAGGCTGGCCCGTTCCTTTTCCAGCTCGTCCTGTTCGCCGCGAATCTTGATTTCCTCGAGCTTGGCCAGATGACGCAGCTTCAGTTCCAGAATGGCCTCGGCCTGCACGTCGCTCAGCCCGAAACGCTCCATCAGCACGGGCTTAGGTTCGTCTTCGTTCCGGATGATCGCGATCACCTCGTCGATATTGAGGTAGGCGATCAGCAAGCCTTCGAGGATGTGCAAACGCGCGATGACCTTGTCCAGCCGGTACTGAAGCCGCCGGCGCACGGTCTCGGTGCGGTAGCTCAGCCATTCCAGCAGGATTTCCTGAAGATTCTTGACCTGCGGCTTGCCGTTCAGCCCGATCATGTTGAGATTGACCCGGTAGGTCTTCTCCAGATCGGTGGTCGCGAACAGATGCGACATCAGTTGATCCGCGTCGATGCGCCGCCCGCGCGGCATGATGACCAGCCGGGTCGGGTTTTCGTGATCGGATTCGTCGCGGAGATCTTCCACCATGGGGAGCTTCTTCGCCTGCATCTGGGCGGCGATCTGTTCCATGATCGCGTTGCCGGACACCTGGTGAGGCAAAGCGGTGACGACGATATTCCCTTCTTCCAGCTCCCACCGCGCCCGCAAGCGGATCGAACCGTTCCCGGTCTGGTACATGCGGACGATATCTTGGCGCGGGGTGATGATCTCGGCTTCAGTCGTGAAATCCGGCCCCTTGATCGAGTCGCATAGCTCTTCGACGCTGAGCCGGGGGTCGTCCAACAAACGAATGCAGGCTCCGACCACCTCGCGCAGGTTATGCGGCGGAATATCCGTCGCCATGCCTACCGCGATGCCGGTCGAGCCATTCAGCAGCACGTTCGGCAAGCGCGCCGGCAGCAGGGCCGGTTCGTCGAGGGTGCCGTCGAAGTTCGGCAACCAGTCGACCGTACCCTGCTCCAGCTCCGACAACAGGGTCTGCGCGTACGGCGTCAGGCGCGCCTCGGTATAGCGCATGGCTGCGAAGGATTTGGGATCGTCCGGCGAGCCCCAGTTCCCCTGTCCGTCGATCAAGGGATAGCGGTACGAAAACGGCTGGGCCATCAACACCATGGCCTCGTAACAGGCCGAATCCCCGTGGGGATGGTATTTACCCAATACGTCGCCGACCGTGCGGGCGGATTTTTTATATTTGGCCTGGGCCGATAAACCCAGCTCGGACATGGCGTAGACGATGCGTCTTTGCACCGGCTTGAGTCCGTCGGCGATATTGGGCAAGGCACGGTCGAGAATGACGTACATGGAATAATCCAGGTACGCCTTCTCGGTGAAATCTTTCAATGGTATGCGTTCGTGGGAAACGGAATTCACGGTTTTTTCGGTAGAGAGTGAGCGATTGATAAACAGAAGAGCCTGGGCGGTTGCATCTCCGCCTCTGTGTTAGCTGATCATTTTAAGTCCTTTCGCAGCCGCCTGCCTTATCGCGGTTATGCTCGTTCCCAATCTCCGGATTGGGAACGCTGCCTTGGAAGCTCCGGCTTCGCGAAATACGGCAAGCAGGAGCTTGCAAAACCCGGTTCCCAAACCGGAGCTCGGGAACCGGCACATCGTGGGTTTGTGCTGCCCGTCAAACCACGGCAGCGCCGAATCTTGTAAGATTGCGTCTTTAAACATCCACTGCCATCCATGCAACGACTGACCATCACCTGCCCTGACGACTGGCATTTGCACCTCCGCGACGGCGCCGCCATGCGCGACGTGCTGCCGGACAGCGCACGGCAATTCAGCCGAGCCGTCATCATGCCCAATCTGAAGCCGCCGGTCACCACCGTGGCGGACGCCCTCGCCTACCGCCGCCGCATTCTGGACGCCTTGCCCGCCGGGCTCGAATTCGATCCGCTGATGACGCTCTATCTCACCGAGGGAACCTCGCCCGAGGAAATTCGGCGGGTTGCCGAGGAACCCGAGATCGTGGCGCTGAAACTTTATCCCGCCGGCGCGACGACGCATTCGGAAGCCGGGGTCGCCACCCTCGAAAAGATCTATCCGGTGTTCGAAGCCATGGAGCGATACGATGTGCCCTTGCTGGTGCATGGCGAAGTGACGGATGCCGAGGTCGATATCTTCGACCGCGAAAAAGCGTTCATCGACAGGCATCTGACCGCCATCGCAAGCCGATTTCCGGCGCTCCGCATCGTTCTGGAGCACGTCACCACACGGGACGGCGTCCAATTCGTGCGGGACGGCGGGCCGAACATCGCGGCTACCATTACCGCCCATCATCTGCTTTATAATCGCAACGCCCTGCTGGCCGGAGGCGTTCGTCCCCATTTTTACTGCCTGCCGGTATTGAAACGCGAAACTCATCGCCTGGCCTTGGTCGAGGCGGCAACCAGCGGCAACCCAAATTTTTTCCTGGGAACCGACAGCGCGCCTCATCCACGCAGTCAAAAGGAATCGGTCTGCGGCTGTGCCGGGTGTTATACCGCCCGCGGGGCGCTCGAGCTCTATGCGACGGTTTTCGAATCCGCCGGTGCCCTGGACAAGCTCGAAGCGTTTGCGAGCTTCAACGGCCCGGATTTTTACCGTCTGCCGCGCAATCAGGCAAAAATCGCGATCGAGAAATCCGAGTGGAAGATGCCCGAGGCCATCCCATTCGGTGACGATACCCTGGTGCCGCTCAGGGCGGGCGAGACGATAGGCTGGCGTGTTGTCGAGCGGCTACGATAAACGATAAATCACGCGTCAGACACTCCATTGCTGGAATCGAGGCAGTCCATGGACGGAATTCGGAACTTCCACTAACAGGTGATTCGTGTCCGGTCCCAAGTCGATCTCCAAAGAGAAATCTTCGATGCCTCCTGCTTCGTCCTCCGATTCATTCCTGGCGGCGCCGAGCAAGCCACTCAAGCCCGTACAAGGCGAGCTGGACTTGGTCCCTCCTGCCTCATCCCCTCCCAAAAAGCGGCGATCCAATAACGCGGCCAAGCCGAAAAAGAAACGGACACAGGCCAAGAAAGGCGCCGAGCCCGCGGCAAAACTGAACCCGTGGCGATGGGTCGCCGTTATCGGCACCGAAATCCTGGCATTGGCTGCGTCCGCCCTCATCGGAATCATCGCGGTATTCGGACGCTCGGTGGATTGGTTTGCCGGAACCGGATTATGGTCCAATCTGCTTCCGTTCGCCGCAATGGTACTCGCCGTAGGGATCGCAAATGCGGTGCTGTTGCGCCTCTGGCTGGGCATGCGCGCCAAGCTGGTGCTCAAAGGCATGATTCTGCCTGCGATCCTGGCGGTTTTCGTCGCCGTCGCAGCCGGCTGGTTCGCCGCCCAGGAAGAATTCGGCCGCGATCTCGGCAAGCTTCGCAGCCTGGTCGGCGGCATGCAGGAGGCCGAGCGGAACACGATTGCGCATCAGGTGTTTGCCGCCTATCGGCGTTCCGATCTGACTCAAATGCAGCGCATCATCGAGCGAGCCAAAATCTATCTGCCGACGATCCACGAAGCTGCCAAGGCCTTCGATGTCGACCCCGAAGTCATGGTCGGCATCGGCGCTACGGAATCGTCATTCTATCCGCGGGACAGCAAAGACGGAGGCCGCGGACTCTTCCAGATCACCGCTGCCCCGAAGTCGGCGGTCAGCGTCGTCAAGAAACATCTGGATGTCGACCATCTGGACATGCTCAACCAGCGCCACAATACCTTCGTAGCCGCGGCGACCCTGCGTCTTTATCTGGCGGAGATGCGCGGCGATTTGTTCCTCGGTCTTCTCGCCTACAATATCGGGCCGGCCAACGGCGGTTTGCGCTCGATCATGACGCAGTACGGCGCGCGCGACTTCGTGACGATCCAGCCCTATCTGCAAAACCTTCCGCGCGATTATCCGATCCGGGTTTTGACGGCCGCCCTGGCTTATCGATTGTGGCACACCGAAGGGCGGCTCCCGCGTTATGAGGAAGGCAGCAACGCCATGCACATCCAGAGCGTCGGCATACCCGGCTTGAATCAGGGATTCTCGCCGAAAATAAGCATCGGCAAGGACAAAGCAGCCTAAAAAGTGGCGAAACCGGCTAAGTACATCCCATAAAGTTCTGCGGAAAGGGCGTACACTGGTGGCATGAAAGCCATCCTGATCCCCCCGTTGGGCAAAGCGCAACAGAGTGAGTTAGACACCCTGTATCGAAAGACCAAGGACCCACGGCTCCGAACTCGTGCCCAGATGGTCTTGCTCTCGGCCGAGCGGGGTCTCAAAGCGCTGGAGATCGCGGGGATCGTGCGGGAGAGCGAGGACACCGT
>NZ_JAFIBZ010000010.1:0-158560 GCF_017832375.1 Methylocaldum sp. RMAD-M
TGCCGCTTCGCACTGCGCTTCACTGCCGTATTGCGTCAGAAACTCGGCCAACGACAAACCCTTTTGAAATTGCACCCGGTTCATAGGCATGGGACACCCCGCTTGTGATAGATGCCCATAGTCTAAGGACCCTAGCGGCTCACTATGTGAGCCTGTACTGAACTTCGTCGCTAATCAGGATCGATGTTGAGAAACGCGTCCACTGCTCGCTACCTCGTGACTGCTTTCCCCTAAATAGACTGCCGGAACCGGTAGCGAGTTTGTGAAGAGGTTAGGAAAAGCCGCTCGATCAGACGAGGGAGGAAAGATCCTTTTCGATCTGAGCGAACACCTCCTCCTGGCGTTTCATGTCTTGCGGCAATGTCTTGGCCGCCTGTTTCAGCGAATCGGCGAGATCCTTCGCCAGTTCCTCCGCACCCGGCACGTTCTTCAGCAAGGCCGCGATCTCGCGCTGCTTGAGCAGTTCCAGTTGGGCCTTGATTTCGCCGTTCTCGGCTTCCAGCCCCGCCGCCAAGCGGGCGCGATAGCCGGACACCGCCTCCCGGAGGCCGTCGATCAGATCGTCGCGCGGATCCTTGTTAGCCGCCGACGGCTTGGGCTTCACGCCCGGCACTTCGGGGAGCCGCACCACCGCGCCCGGCTTGAAGGCGTCGGCGCGGGCGAGATGGGGGTTGGCCTTGAGCAGCGATGCCTCGGCGACCTTGCGCGTTTCCGGCGTGAGATTGGCGAAGAGGCGATCGGCCAAGGCACCGATATTGGCCTCGCTCCTGAGCGTAATGACACGCATGAATTCACTCCTTACCTAAATATGGACATTTAATGCGTTCCACGGTGCCGGCAACGCCGTTCCGTTGACCTCGATGGCACCGCTGGTCAAGTTGCCGAGGACCGCAAAATTTCTCGCGGTCAGCGACAGGGTCGGAAATTCGGTCACGCCGACCAGACGGTTGTTGGCCACGCTCGCGTGATCGCAGCCGATGCGCCCGACCAGCGGCGCCGGTCCTGCGGTGACGGCACCGCTCAGTTCGGCATCGTTCTGATCGAAGAGACAGCTCAGCACGTCATCGATTTCCACCAAAGGCATTACCGTAAGCGTCCCGCGCAGGCGGTTTCCCCGCAAGCTGGTATTGCCGCGCGCCAGGCTCGCCAGGATGCGCGCCCGAAAGGCGCTCAGGTAGAGGTAGCCTTCCTTCACGGGCAAGACCATCACCCCCGGCGCGGTCACCGTAGTCCCGCCCGCGGGTCCGCCCTGCGCCGCGCCGGACGGGGCGACGACGATCGCTTGCCAAGCGGCGGCACTCGTGGTTTCGGTCCCCTCCAGGCGCGCCAGCGAGTTGTCTTCCACCGCCAGTTGGCTGAAGCTGGCGCCCACCGCCAATCCCACGGTGCGCCCCAGAAAACTCTGGGGGCCGATGCCGAACATCCGGTTGCCCGCCACCCGCAGTTCCCCCGAAGCCACCGCCAGCAGTGCCGCGCGCAGCGGGCTCTGGTTGGCTTGACGGGCGACGCCGGCGAACAGGTTGTTGACCACATCGGCCCGCGCGACATCCGTCAGGAGCACGCCGAAAAACGGCCGACCCTCCTGATTGAATCCCGCCCCCAGGTTCGAAAACTGGTTGTTTTCCAGGCACAGATAGGCGGCGCCGGCCTTGCGCTCCATGACCAGCGCGCCGAGTCCCGTGTCCTCGATGACGTTGGACTTGATCATGGCCCTGCCCAGCGTTTGGCGGATCGCCAGGCCGTTGCCGCGTAGTCCGCGAATCCGGTTGCCGTGGATCATGACCCGATCGATGGAAACCTTGTCCAGGCCGGGTTCCAGCACGATGCCGTCCGCCGCCGCCTCGCCCGAGCCCACGATCTCGTTGTCGACGATGCGCAAGCCGTCGGTGCCCGCGACCACCCCGGCGCCGGTGATATGCATGAGGTTGCCGGCGATGGCGATGCTCGCCGCCGGCAGCGCTCCGCCCGTCACCACGACGCCCGCCAGGGAGCAGCCGAGCAGCAAGTTGCCCGCCAGCCGCAGTTCGCCGTAATGAAGGCTCATGCCGGCGAAGTTCACTCCCCTCTGGCTGCATAGGAACACGTTATCGGTCACCCGGCATTGCCCGGTGAGGAGATAATTGCGCTCCCCGGTCAGGGCCGCCACGCCCTGCTCGGCGACCAGGGTGCAATCGCGGATCGACGCGGCGAGCACCGCGCCCGAGAGGCCCACCGCGGCGGAGGTCGCATCGCCGGCCGCCACAGCGAGCACGGCCAGGTGCACCAGGTGCAGATCGATGCAGGCCGCGACCTCGATCAGCGCGGTCGTGCCTCCGCCGGCGGCCGCCCCGGCCAGGGCCAGGTTCTCGACGGTCACGCCGACGCCCTGGGCGATCCGCACCAGGGGCCCGGCGGCGGTGCCCTGCAGGAGGGTCTGCCATCCCTGACCGCGTATCCTCAGGGAACGGACGCCTTCCAGGTTGAGCGGCGCGTCCAGCCGGTAAGTCCCGGTATCCAGACAGATGGTGCCGCCGCGCTGGCGGATGCTGTCGATGGCCTGCTGGATCGTCGCGGTGCCCGCGTTATGTCCCTCGGGGTGGACGCACACGGTGCAGTCGCAGCTCTCGCCCACCGCTTCGGGCGGCCAGAATACCCGGCAATCGGTCTCGCTATCGGGCAGGGTTACCACCGCGAGCCGGGCATAATGGTGATGAATTCCCCGGGGCGGGGCATGGTCCAGCGGCTCGATGCTGCCGTCCGCCACCCGCGCCGCGAACACCCAGTAATCGCCGGCCCGGTATTCGCCGCCCGCCGGGTCCAGGTCGAATTCGACGAGAATGCCGTTCTCCAGCGCCAGCCGGGTTCCCGCGGGCGGCAGCGGAATGCCGTCCGAGCTCGCCGAGGCGTTCAGATCGTGGAAGGTGGAACCGTCGGCGCGACGCACCAGCCCCGACTGATCCCAGCGGCGGATGCGGGTATGACGGGTAGCGTTGGTGCGGCCCTGGGCGTCGACGGGAAAGAGTCCTGCGGGCAGCGCGTCTTCGAGCAAAATCGAGCGGGTGGCGGCGTCCACTCCGTCGCCGGACCGGATACGGCGCAGCAGGCCGGGTCTCCCGTGCAGTTCGTGCCAGTCGTCCAGGATTTCGATCCAGCCTCCGGCATGAAAGCCGAGCACCTCGTCACGGCCGACGCTCTCCACCACCAGCCGGTTGCCGCCCTGGATCTCGATGACTCGGGTAGCGACCGTGGCATTATCGCGGGACCACTTGAAGGTGGCCGTTCCCTGCCCGCCACCGCGATGAATCTCCACCCGGTACAGCTGGTTCTCCAGGCCCTTGTAGCCCGCGGTGGGCGGTACCAGGCAAGGGTCGGGATCGCCCGGCACATCCCCCGTGGAATTGGTGAGCCGGCCCGCCGAGGGCCGGATGACCGCCGCCCAGCCGGGCACCTCGCTGTCCGGCGTGGCGCAATTGGCGTTGTCGATGCCGGCCAGCACCTTCACCTGCCAGACGGTTTGCAGGCGCGCCGTGGTGTCCACCCCCACCGCCTTCTCGACCAGCGCCGGTTCCTGCACATGGGTGACCTCGCGCTGCCAGACGTCGAGATACACCAGGTGCGGCCCCCCGGTGAGGGCGGGACGGTTGAAGATATCCGCGGGCGCGGCCTGGTCGGTGGCGTTGAACGGCAGGTACGGCTGCCCGAAAAACGGCACGTCGCCGGTGCCGGTGAGCTCGGCGAGCGTGGCGTCCCACTGCGCGGGCTGTGCGCCGTGATTCTCCGCCAGCAGGCCGTCCACATACAGGCGTCCCGGACCTATGGTCAACGCCCCGGCGGTGGCGAGGATGCGGAAGCCGTTGGGCGTGGTGCGGGGCACCACCGCGCGGCCCACGGTATCCAGCGTCCCGGCCTGGAGGCGGCGCGCGAGCTCCGCCACCCACTCGTTCCAGTCGGAATCCAGTTGCACCCTCCCCTGTTGCATCACCACCCCGAAGAAATCCTTCCACGGGTGAAAACTGAAACGGCTGCAGTCGAAGCTCATGGCTCGGGCTCCTCAAGTCTCGTAGAAAACGCCGGACGACAGCCCGACGCGTAGAAATTCGCGCAGACGAATCTGCAAATTGGCCTCGCGCTGGGCGGCGAACAGCGCGTGATAGGCGCCCATCTCGCTCTCGTCGTCCGCCCCGCGCCGGATTTCGTCCGGAGTGCTGCGCATGAGCTGGCAATACGCCGGGACGCCGTAGCGCAGCGAGGTGAAATGCGGAGCAATGTCGGACTCACCCTCCGCGCTCTCCGGCTGACAGCGATGGCGGCGCGGGACCAGCGAGGCGAAGGGCAGATAGGAAAAACGCACGCAGCCGGTCTGGCGGCGCCGCGCGTACACCGGCGGCAGGGTGTCGCCCGGCGTGGCGCGGGCCAGGAGGATGCTGTTGGAAATAAGACCCACGGCGTCCGCGTTGATCTTGCCGATTGCGGTGCAGGCGGTGAGGGAAAGTTCGCCGCCCGGCGAAACCTCGTCCGGCGCGCAATAAGCCGTGGCGGCGGAATCGTTGGCATCGAGAATGGCATCCGTGGCCGCGAGTCTCGCCCCCTCGGCCACCCGTAGGGCGCCCAGGATCGCCCGTTCCAGTTCCACGGCCAAGCCCGGCAGTTCGGCCACCAGGCTCGCGGCGCCCGGTGAAACGGGATCGCCCGCCCCGTCCAGCGCCAAACCGGGCACCAGGGTGGCATGGGCGATGCGAAGGCGCGCGAGTTTGTTGCCCGCAGCGGGCACGTGCAGCCGCGCGCCGGCCACCAGCAGCCCCTCCAGGCTGAAGGCGCTTTCCGCTCCGCCCGTGACGGAAAGATCCCCGCCGAGGATCAGCGTCGGCCGGCACCGCTCGGCGGCCCGCAGGATCACATGCCCGCCGGCATTCACGTTCACCGCCAGGGTTTCCTCGTAGCGCCCGCTGTCGGTGATTTCCACCACCCCGTCGCCGGCCAGGGCGGCCAGGGCGGCCTGGATCGTGGCGTGGTCGTCGGGTACCCGGATCACGGAAGTTCCCGGCGCGTCGGCGCGACGTTCGCGGGGATATTCGCCGCCGCCCAGGTCCGCCGGGAACCCGTAGTGATAGGTGACCCGAAGGCTTTGGGGCACGGCCACGGAATCCCCCAGCGCGATCCTTCCCAGCACGGGATCGATGCCGTACTTGTCGCCCAGGGTCGTCCCGTCGGGCAAGTTCCCGGTAAGCGGCGCGTGCGCCCAATCGGCGCCGTCGTCGGCCAGGTTGCAGGCCACGACGCTTTCTCGGGGCACCTCGACGCCGTCCGCGTACAGCACGAGACTGGGCTCGGCGTTGTCGACCTCCGCCCCGGACGATTCCCGCGAACCGTAATAAAGCGCCTTGCGGGCATCCAGCATCCGGCGGCCGATCGGGTCAGGCACGTTGATGGGCTCGGCCAGGTGGGTGATTTCGTCCTCGGCCACGGGGTTGGCGTAAATCTGGAGCGGATGGCCCAGGGGGCTCGCCAGGTAACGCCGGTCGTCGACCCGCACCGCCGGGCTCCGGGTATGCGGATAGGCGTCGAGTCGCCAGAGGAATATCCCCACGTTGGGGATGTTGAAGCGCCCGCGCCGGCTCTCGATCCGCCGGACGTCCACGGTGTGCGCCGTCGAATCGAAGGCCGTGCCGATCCGCGCCAGCGGTTCCCATTGCCGGAGGTCGGGCGCGTACCGGCTGTGCGGCCTGAGATGGTTCATGTACTGGGTGGTCCCCAGCAACTGGAAGAACTCCACCGCGCGGGCGTTCCACCCGGTGACGTCGCGGGCGAGCTGCTCCAGCACGGCCGCCGTACCCTTGCGGCGGCGCAGGGCGATGGTGTGGGCGACCTCGGCGCGAGCCAAGCCGCGCGCTTCGCCCAGGGCGTGCAAGGGTTCGTAGCCGATCAGGTCGCCGATATAGGGAATCGCCCAGTCCGCGCAGGTTTCGATGAAAAGGTCGTCGTAGAGCTGGTCGAGATTCTCCTCCAGGACCGCGAACTCGTCCGCGAAGGCCATCAGCAGGGCCTTGAGGGGCCCCTGGGCGGCTTTCCCGCGCAGCGCCTCGATCCGCTCCTGCTCGGCGACGGTCGGGCTCGGCAAAGACTCCAGGGCGGCGAGTTCGGCGGCTTCCGCCGGCGTCAGGAGACCCTCGAGGCCCGCGGCCAGCTCGGCGTCGCGGATGCGGTGGATGGCCGGCAGTAGCCGGAACAGGGTATCGGCGTCGAAGCTCATGACATCGTCTCCAGCACCAGGGGCGCGGCGTCCAGGGTGAGCAGCTCGGCGGCCAGCGGCGCCGCGCCGAGGGAGGCCACGGGCAGCGCCGCGAACAGGCGGGGCGCGAATTTCGGAACCGGCGTGTCGCTCCGGTGCAGCTCGGCCACGTGCACCGCCTCGACGCCGGTTACGGCCTGGGCGACGGCGGCCACCTCGTCCACCGAGACCCCCTGGCCGAAGCCGCGCGCCTCGAAGCCGAAGGCTTCCCTGAGGCGGGCTTCGACGCCGGCAAGCACCAGCTCCGGCTCGGCCTCGGCGGCGACTTTCACCGCCAGCCGCGTCCGGAACCGCGCGTCGCGATAGCTGACCAGGGTCAGCGGCAGGAGCGGATCGCCATGGCGGCGCAACGCCGTCTGCAGGTTGCGGAACGTATCGCCGTTCGCGGGAACGGCGCTCCCCTCCTCGCCCGCCACGGTGAGGAACACCCCGCGGGCCGGACCGCTGGGCAGCCACAGGGCGTGGGCCTTGGCGATGCCGGCGAAGGCGCGGGCGAAATCCCGGTAGTCCCGGATCGATACCGCCCGCTCCAGGGTGAGCACCGTGAGCGGCGCGTTGACCCGCGCCCGCTCCTCGGCTTCCGGGTCTTCCCCGCCGCCCGCCGGCTCGGGATTGGTGGCGCCGGTAACGCCCAGTGGGCGCGAGAGCAGGGTGGTGAGCTTGCCCGCCGCGACATTGCCCGCGAGCCCCAGGCCCTTGCGATAGGCGGCGCGCAGGTTATGGTCGCCGGACGGCGGGCGGGCACCCTCGATGCCGTCGCCGAACCGCACCGTGGCTCGCGCCTGGTCGTCGATGGCGAGTTCGTACACCCGCTCGTTCGGCCCCCGGGCGTAGAGGCTGGGAACCTCCTGCCAGAGGAGATCGTTGGCGCGCAGCGCCAGGGTCGACTGGCGCCCGCTCGGGGTGGCCGCGCTCACGAAGGTGAGCGGCGCCTGGCGCAGGCCGAAGCCGGCGTTGGCCACGCGGGCGTCGCCGCTGCCCAGGATCTCGTTCACCGTTTCCCCGTGGGTGGCGCGCGCGACGTTGGCGTTGACGCGCACGGACTCGCGGTCGTAGACGTGCTTGAGGGGCGCCGCGAGGGTGAAATAGCTGCGGTCGCGGTCCTGGCTCACGGAACTCGCCAGTTCCCCGACGAAAGCGATTTCCGACACCTCCTCGTCGCCCGGTTCCGGCGGCGCCGGTTCGATGGCAGCGGCGGCCGCCTCCAGCACCCCTTCCCGCCCGTCCCGGTCCAGCAGCCGGAGGCGCAACTCCGCGCTGCCCGGGTTGGCGAGCCGCTCGCCGAACTGCGGCGGGGAGAGCACCAGCCATGCGCTGCCGGATTTCTGCTCCGGCGCGGCCGCGAGGCGCAGGGAGTCTCCTTCCTCGACGGTCACGCTGCCCCCTTCCACGAGCGTCATGGTCACAGCGCTCCTGCCCTTGCGCAGCCGCACGCGGGCGCGCTTGCCGCCGATCGCCAGCGCACGGCCGGGGCCGATTCCCGGCGCGAGCCGGCCCAGCGCGAGCAGGTCGCCGTAGAGAGGAAATCCGAGCGGCGTCGAGGTCACCGGCAGCGGCTCGGACTGGGCCAGCACCAAGGTCTCGCGCAGACCGAACAGGCCGATGTTTTCGGTCGTGTCCGGCACTATGCGGGTAATCTTCCCGCTCAAGCCGTAGTCGCGGCGGGAAAGATGCGCGACGGATTGGGCGCGATAGAGTTCCACATACCCTGCGGCGAGCTTCGACGAAACGGCACTGGCTAAACCCGACGGCATCGAGGAGAGTGCGCTAGCGACCGGTGACGCCACGGCCGAGTTGGCGAAAGCCACCGGAATCAACTCGATGGGGCCCAGAATCCCGATATCCACAGAATCGGGCGGCGGCGCCGCGGCGACCAGGGCGATCCAGCTGCCCGGAACGATTTTCGGATACTCCGCGTCGAGATCGATTCGGGAACCCTGAATCCCGAAGTTAGCCCACTGCTGCCCGTTTGCCGTAAGCAGACCCTCGGGCGCGGGGTTGTTCGGGGTGAACAGGATACGCGGGTCCGGCGCATTGTGACCGAACAGCGCGGCGCGCTGGCGGAAGATGTAGACGGTGGCACCCGCGGCGGCCGGCTCGACATGGGGGCTGGTGCTGCCCAGGGGTTCGTCCCAGGCGATCCGGGTGCGCTGTTTCTCCCTGTCTTCCTCCACGAGGGTCAGCAGCCGGACGTCCCAGCGCTCGCTGCCGGTATCGTCGAGCCGCTCCTGGCCCACCACGAGGATGACATCGCCCGCCCCCACGCCGTTGCCCACTCCGGCCAGCCACAGCTCGCGGTCGCCGAAGCGCGGGTGCCAGGGGACCGAGGTCTGCACAGGAATGGCGTTCCATTCGGCGCGGGCTTCCACCGGCTCCACGGTCTCGAAGGTCTGGGGCTGCTCGCCCGGACCCGGCACGCTCTGCACCCTGGCACCCACCGGAATCTCCACGGGACCCGCGGCCAGCGCGGGACTGCCCGGAACCTCCTGCAGGGTGAAGGCGAGAAAGGTCGAGGCGGCCACGCCGGGCGCGAGCTCGTAGCCGATCAGGCGGGCCAGTTCGAGAATCGAGCGGCGCTCGGTCGCCGTGCGCAGGAAGTTCTCGTTGGCAATGCGTTCCTGATAGAAGGACAGCACGTCCAGGGTGGTGGCCAGCGCATCGCAAAGGGCGATGGTGAAATCGCCGCCGTCCCGGGTGGTAAGCCCCGCGAGGGCCGGCAAGCCGCTGCTCGAAAGCCGGGCGAGCAGGGATTCCCTGAAGCTCGCGTGCACGCCGACCCGGTAGGCGACGGCGGACTGGCCGGGCGGGTTGTCGATGCGCGCCGGCGTCTCGGCGTCGAGGCCCGCGCAGCATCCGCAGTGGTCGAGGCTGGAATCGGCCATCACTTGCCTCCGAATAGGGACAGGCGAAGCACGCCGTGCTCCGGGAAATTGGGGTCGTTGTCGAGGCGGGGAATCTCCAGCCGGGACAGGCGCAGGAAACCGTCGGCGAGCGGCCCCGGGTCCTCGCTGCCCTGGCGGTGGAAGCGGGTCACCTGCACCGAGCCCACGCCCGCGACCTGGCGGGCCGCCGCGTATAGCGAGCTCAGGTAGACGGTTTGGCCGAAGCTCAGGTTATCGGGATGAAACAGCCCGCGCCGCCCGTCGGGCAGCATCCGGTTGCCCAGGACCGCCAGCAATCCCGCGCGCACGTCGGAACGGAAATAATTCGCCTGGACGCAGACCAGGAGATCGATTTCCAGGGAGACGAACACCGGATCGTTGATTTCGGTGTCGTGGCCCGCCATTCGGTAACGCTCGAGGTGGCGGGTGATCCGGGGCTCGAAGTCGTCCGTGGCTATCGACAGGCCGCCGGCCCGGTCCACGGTGACGAACACCGTGTACCAGCTCCCGGTCCAGCGCAGCGTCGCCGCCGCACGCTGCACGCCGGGATGGCGCTCGGTGACTTCGGCGTAGTCCTCCGGCGTGACCGCCCGTTCCTGGCGGCGGAAGGCTTGCGGGGCGCGCCGGCGCACCACCGCGGCGTCTTCCGGGTCCACGCCGCCCTGGGCGGCCAGGGGATTGCGCGCGCCGAGCACAGAACCGTCGCCGCTCGCCACGTGGGCGATGGTGTCCGCGCCGACGTTCCCGGCGCGGCCGTTGCCGACCCGGTAGCGCGTTGTAAATGCCATACCGGTTTTGGGCCGTTGCCCGTGCACACCGTTGCCGAAGCGCAAGCTGGCCGAACCGTCGTGCTCGACCTCGACGACGAAATGGGGATCGTCCGGCTCGCTGTTCAAAAGGTCGCGCCGCGCCGTCCAAGTGCCGCCGTTCAGGGTGATCGCGGGCAGGCAGTCCTCCATAAGCCATTGCATCGCGAACGCCGCCGGCGCTTCCGGATCGAAGGCCAGGCGTTCGGTGCGGCTCACTCCCTCCTTCACGGTCGTCTTGAGCACCGTGCCCGCGTAGGTGAGCGGCAGGTTACGGAGCCTCGGCGCGAAACGCGGCGAAAGCTCCACGGGCTCGGCGCCGGTGCAGCGATTGGCGTCGCGCTCGGGCGGATAAACCAGCCGCGCCGGGGGCACGCTGCCCAGGTTCTCGTCCGCCGGCAAGGTGAAACCGTGATCGGCGAGCACCAGGTTGCCCCTTGCGACGCTGACCCGGTCGAGCTCCACTTCGCCGTGCGCCTCGTCGGTGACCGAGGAAATGCACAGCGGGAACGGCAAGGCGTCCTCGGCGGCCCAGGCGATCTCGGTAATCTCCGCGCCGCTGACGGGATCGGTGAGCGGCGCCGCGGGGTCGTCCGGCGAGAACTTGCGTACCGAGACCAGCCGCACCACGTGGCGGTGCGCGGGATCGGCGTCGCCCGGCTCGCCGGTCGAAGGTCCCAGCACCTCCTCGAACAGCAAGGCGTCGCCCGCTTCCAGCACGGCGAGATGGCCGGCGAGCGTCGCCCGAATCGCGCCCTTGGGCAGACAGCAGCGGCGATCGCCCCAGGCATGGAAATCGATTTCGTTATGCGCCGCGTAAAGCACGACATCGTGCAGCGGCTCGAAAATCGCGGGACTTTTCCGCAAGGCGGCTTCGTCATCCCGCGATCCGGGGACGATACGCGACGGCAAACCCGGCACCCGGCCGTAGAAACGGGTGCCGGCCCGCGGCAAGGCCACTCCGTCCGCATTCACCGCCACGTGCAGCCAGACTCGGGCATTGCAGCCTTCGTGCATGGGATAGTCGACCAGCAGGGCATGGCGGCGGAGCGAAGTGCGCAGGCGCGCGGTTTCCAGGTAGGCTTCGGTGGCGATGGCGTCCTGCCGGTAGGACAGTTGATCCGCCACGTAGGCCATGAGTTCGGCGAGGGTCACGCCCAGGTCGGCGGCGCTGCGCTCGCGCCAGTCCGGCACCAGTTGGCTGATCCGGTCCAGGATGAGCCGGCGGAAGCTTGGATAATCCTTGGCGAGATAATCGATCTCCGGCGCCGGGACGGGCTCTTCGGGACAGTCCTCCCGCTTCCGGCAGTCGAACTCGCTGTCGCACTCGACCTTGAACGAGAATTCCACCTCGGAAAGCCGCGGGTCGAAGTTTTGCGGCGGCGTTTCGTCCAGCGCCGAGCGCACCAGACGCAACCGGTACGGCGAGAAATCGCCGTAGCGGTCGACGCGGACCAGCAGGACGTGGTCCGGCTCGGGCAGGCCGGCGAAGAACGCCGCTTCGGCGGGGGTGGCCTCCGCCGGCGGCGCGGAAGCCGGCGCCACCCATTCGACGCGGACGCCGCGCACCCGCTCGCCGCCTTCGATGCGGACCTGCTGGGCCGCGAAACCCGGCGGAACCGCCTTGAACAGCCGGACCAACAAGGTTTGCTGGCGCGGGCTGCCGAGCGGCGCTTCGCGGTCCAGCACTTCCAGATAGTCGATGCCGTTGAGGGTGGGATGGGCGGCGACCTTATTGCGGCGCCGTTCGTCGCAGCAATGGTAGATCATGGCAGCGCCCCTCCGCGTTCGAACGTCGCTACTTGGCTGGTACCGGTACGGCGGATCGCATAACGCACGGTCACCCTCAGGGTCGACTCGATCGCTTCCACCTCCACGCCGTCGAGCGCGATCAGATGGCCCAGCCATTGCTGCAGCGCGCCCTGCACCAGGAACTGGGTGGTCGCGGCCAGTTCGACGCTATTCGGCGCGAACACCAGTTGTATGAGCCCGCTGCCGAAATCGGGCCGCATCACCCGCTCGCCCGGCGAGGTGAACAGCACCTGCTCGATCAGGCCGCGGATGTACGCCTCCTCGCCGGCTTCGGCGGTGCGCCCTCGATCGTCGAACTGGTAGGGGTATTGAAGGTTCATGGATGTTAGCTATCAGCTGTCAGCTTTCAGCGATCAGTTATTCTTCTCGTTCCCACGCGTGGCGTGGGAATGCCGTTCTGGCGCGCCGCGCCCCGTCACGGCCCGCAGCGCGGGCCGAATCGGTTCCCACGCAGCGCGTGGGAACCAGAAATCAACTCGCTGTCAGCTTTCAGTTCTCGGCTGACAGCTGATAGCTGATAGCTGTCAGCCATCAAGCTCCTATCACCCGCGTCTGTGCCGCCACCGGCAGGAGCGGCGTGCCGTTCGGCGCGCAGACGGCCTGACTGTCCATCAGCACCAGCGGCTGGCCGTTGGAAAAGACCCGCGTGGCCGCCACCACCCACTGTCCGGTGACGCAGGGCACCGGGCCGCCGCTCACGTTGAACGGGCAGCCGGCGATGGCGTAGGGCGCGGCCATGGTTACCGTGGGCTGGCCGCTCACCAGCACCCTCGGGTTCGGAGCGGTGGGCGTTGCCGTGCCGCCGTGCGCGCACAGTACCGAAGCGCCGACATGCAGAAGCGGTCCGGGCATCTCAGACCACCGTCAGCGCGCCGTTGTTGATGGTCACTGTCGGCCCGACGAGGGTGATCATCGCGCCCTTGCCGTTCTGGATGTAGATGCCGGTGTCGTTGACGATCAGCGTCGCCCCCGTGGCGCTTTTCAGCATGATGCCCCCGGTGGGGCCCGGCAGATCCGAAATCGTCAGTCCGTTCTGCAACGGCGTCTGCAGGGTGATGGCGGACAGGCCCGGCGGCGTGGCGCGGGCCAGCGCCGGCACTTCGGCCCCGCTGCCCCAGAAACAGCCCACCCAGATCGGATAGTCCGGATTGCCCTGCTCGAATTCGATCCACACGCCCGAACCGATGATGGGCAGGGCGAACATGCCGTTCTGGATGCCGGCGATCGGCACGCAGGGCATGGCCCAGGTCGCCGGGGCGAGGCCCGCCACGTCCGGCACCTGCACCTGCAAGCGGCCCTGCTGCAAGGGATCGATGTTGTTGAGCACCATGCCGCGGTACTTGCCGTAATATTTGCCGCTCTCGTTCATACGGGCACCCTCGGCGTGATGGAAACCAGGCCGTTCCGCGTGAGCCGAAAGCTCTGCTTGAACTCGCCGCGCTTGAGAGTGCTGGTGACGCTCTCGACGTAGTAGAGCCCGTCGTAGGCCACGCCCGCACCGCGTACTCCCACCAGTTGCCGGGCCTTGAGCACCCGGCCGTAGCGCAGCACGTCCAGGCTGCCGTTGGCGCTGACCGCGTCCTGCGACTTCTTGGCCTCCGCGAGTCCCATGGAAATCGCCTGCATGGGATTCATCTTGGCCGTGTCCTTGAGCACGGTGAGATTGGCGATGGGCGTCGGCAACGCACCCAAGGGCGGTTGCAAGGGATTGAGATTGGGGATGGGAATCGGAATCGGCACACGGGTCAGCTGATTCTGAATGAAGACCACCGGCAGCACCCCCTTGGTGGGATCGAAGGAAAAGCTCAGCGACTCCACGTTGGTCAGTGCGTCCATGTCCACGTTGAGCGCCGGCTGCGGCACGCCCACTTTGATCTCGGGTCCGAAGTAGGCGATGTTGGTGCCGGGCGTGGGCCCCGGCTCGATGTAGAAGACGTAGCCCACCTCGTCCGCCAGTTGCCGGATGTACTGGAGATCCGTGCCCTGCTGGGCGGGAATCTTGTCGACGGGGATGGGCACGTCCGGAAACAGTGCGGGAATCACCAGCGGAATGATGCCGAACGGCGCGTACTTGGCGCACAACAGCGCCACCCGCGCCTCGATGGGCAGCGCCGGGAACGGCAGGCCGCTGAGATCCAGCATGTCCATGGCCTTGGTGAGGTCTTCGCCGGTGACCGTCACCGTGCCCGGGGCCCCGTTGCTTCCCGCCTGCACCTGGACATTGGTCATGACGCCGTCGAACAGCGGCTGGGGCGTACCGTTCAGGGTCACGATCAGCATCACCCGCAAAGGCGGCGTCGCGGGACCGGTGCTCTGCGCCCCGGCGATCAGAAAGATCGTGTTCAGCTCCGACTTGCTGCCGAACTGGAACGAAAGCTGGAAACCGCTGTCCGCGCCCGCCGCGGTCCTGACCTCGACGCTGTCGAGCGCATCCATCACCACCCGCGGGGCCGGAACGGGCACCACCGGGCCCATCAGCAAGGTGAGCTGAATTCCTTTAGCCAGCATCCGCTACTCCCGGAACGCCTTCCGGCAAGGTGATGCGCAGTCGCCGCCCGGCGGTCTCGGTCAGTTCCTCCGGGCGCATGGCGCGGTTGGCGTCGCAGATGCGCCAGTATTGCAGCGGATCGCCGAGATAGCGCGCGGCCAGATTGTCCAGCCGGTCTCCCGCCGCCACCGTGTGCTCCTGGAGCAGCGCGAAGTTTTCCGGCGGCGGCACGAAGCGGCGTTTCAGATAAGCGACCGTCGTGCCGTCCGGCCGCACGAGCTGGGCCGCCGCGATGCCGTGATAACGGCTGGTGGCGGGAAACAGCGGCGTGACCAGGGCGTTGGCTTGCAGAAAGGCTTGGATTGGATCAGTCATTAGTTAGCTCTCGGTAGTTAGCTGTCAGCCGTCAGCTTTCAGCAATTAGCTGTCAGCTTGTCTCAGCGTCTTAAGGAAACCCGCTAGCATCCTCTTTATCTCCATAATGTCGTCTCCAAGTTGATCGCACGTTGCCTTATCTAAGTATCGGAGATCGCCGGCCAGTAGCGCTTGGTATTCGAGCTCACTCGCCGAGCCCATGGCGATTTGGAGAAACCGGGCAAGCTCCGCATCTCCGCTACGGCCACAACCTTCAGCAATATTGGCCGGGATCGAGGCGCTCGACCGCCGCATTTGGGTCATCAATCCGTACAGCTCTTCCGGGGGAAAGCGCTTCGTAACGTGATACACGATCAGGGTCAGTTGATGAGATCTTTCCCATACTTTCAACTCTCTAAAGTTCCGCATTGTTAAGCTATCAGCATTCAGCTATCAGCGATTCCAACTTATTTGCTGACCGCTGATAGCTGACCGCTGATAGCTGACGGCTGACCGCTGAAAGCTGATAGCTGACGGCTCATCCAACCCCTCCGATGCCGAGCGCCGCGAAACTGCCCGGCTGGGCCTTCGCCGCGAGTTGTTCCTTGGTTTGCAGATAGCTCATGAACAGGCTTCCGCCCTTGTGGGCGAAGCCGAGGTCGTCCACCGAGAGCACGCGCAGCCCCAGGCTCACCTTGGCGCGGATCGGGTTCAGGGCGGGGTCGAAAGCTTCCTCGGTGATGGAGAAATCCGTCAGCCGCACCGGCACCACACGGCTCTTGCTCCACACGAACAGCATCAGCGGCGCCTCCATGGGCGCTATTTCCAGCGTCCCGGAACTGGCCTCGGCATCGACCCGCAACAACTGGGCGCTGGTCGGATGCGCCAGGGATTCGAGCACCGCCAGTTGAGGCTGGATGCCGTGCTCGACCACGGCGCGATGCTGGTCCGGAAACTCCAACTGGTCGGCGGCATCGATCTCGGCGTCCAGCTTGATCGTCTCCACCGCCGGCCCCTTGAAGCGCATCGGCTCCGAGCGGTTGGCCGCTTCCCCCCCGGCCGACTGGATCTGCAATGTGCGCGACAGCGAGTCCGGGTTGTACTGCAGCGAAATGATGCGCAGCACTCGCGCCGACTCGGGATCGATCAGCACCAGGCCGCCTTTGAGGACCTTCGGTGAGTTGGGATAGGTGGTCATCGATCGTTCCTCGCAGCTTGGCGTGACGAATTAACGCCGATTGCGCCGCCGAAGGAAAAGTTCGAAGGCCGCGATCTATCGGGTGAGGCTCGCAAGGGTTTGGCCATGTTCACGGCTTCTTGATTTTCTTCAACAATTCCAAGGCGTAATCGAGTTCCGAACCGCTCATCTCGTCTTCGATGCGTTCGCGCAAGCTCATTTCCTTGTCGAGTTTCGCATAGGCGGCCTCGAGCTCCTGCAACTTCTCCGGGTCGTTTTGGAACGGCAAGAGCACCGCATACACGGCCTCCTCGTCCGTGCCTATCTCACCGAAGAAAGCGGTATACAAACGCTTTGCGGCAACATCCAAATCGGCGGGTTTGGCCGGAGCCGCGCGAATCGCTTGAGGCGTCTGCGGCTTGCCGCGATTGATAAGCTGCAGGGCATATTCGAGTTCGGTGCCGCTGAACTCGTCCTCGATGACTGCATCAAGCGTCAGCCCTTCGGCTTTGTGCTTAATGCGGTAACGACGGCGGAACTCTTCGATCAGGGTTTGGTCACGCCCGAGCGTTTGCAGAACGCGATAGACGCCCTCCTCGTCGGTTCCCCACTTATCGATGGTCGCTTTGTCGAACTCTTTGATGAGACGCTCGAAATCGATGACGCGCTTGGGTGTCACGCCTACGCAGGACTCCCGATTGGTGATGAGCGACTTCACGCTGCGGAAGAAGCGTTCGCAGCGCGGCCTGGATTCCGGGAGTGGATCGTTCGGATTGGCGATCCATACACGCCCGCGATCGCTGTCGCCGATTCGTCGAGTGCGCGAGTCCCAGGTGATGCAGTACTGGATTTCGTCGGAGAAGCCTCGCACGCAGACTTTGAACGCATTGCTGATGGCATCGAGCAAATCCTTGCCCGAGCCGGCGTTACAGCCGTACAGAATGATCTTGGCGTCCTCCGCGAAGCGGTCGCGCAACTTGGCGATGCGTTCGGCTTTGGATTTGAGGGTGTCGACATTGATCAGCGCGTCGGCACGATCGAAGATGACATCGTTCTGAGCCAGGTCGATGGTTCCCGCCAGCGCGAAATGGCTCGAATTCGAATGCGCGATCAATCCCAACTCCGTGATCGCACCCTTGCCTTGCGCCTCGATATGCGCGAGCAATGCATCGAGCGTACTGACGCCGCTGCCGCCACCCGATCCGGCGGCAGCCTGCTCCATATCGATCGACGCCGGATGCCAGCGACTGCGCTCGGCATCGCGCGTTTCTTGCTGATCGGCATTGCGGCCTCTATAAGGCCGACCATAGCCGGCAGCGAACACCAAGTCCCGCTGTAGGCGCAGCATCGATCGGTCACGCTGCCGCAGGGACCGTAATGGCATAGGGGAAAATCCATGTTTTTCTTTGCCTTGCCGAACATGAGCCTGATCCGCACCCGACTGCTGCACCACGTGCGTCAGCTCATGCGCCAGCAAGCGCTGCCCCTCGCGAGTCTCGGGCGCGAATCTGCCGGCGCCGAACACGATATCGCGTCCCACTGTATAAGCCAGAGCGTTCACCTCCCGAGCCGACTGCTCGGCGTCCGCGCCGGTATGCACCCGCACTCGGGAAAAGTCGTAACCGAAGCGCGCTTCCATGTCCTGCCGCACCGCCGGTTCCAGCGATGTGCCGGAGTCGGCCAGCGTCCGGTCCACACTGGCGGGCGCGGCTTCGGCCTGCTCGGCCGGCTGCCCGGCAAAGCGCTGGATGCGCGTCGGCGCGTCGCGGGTGGCGGGTCGCGAGGGCGTCGCGAGCACCTGATCGGCGATCCGGTCCGCTTCCAGTTCGTACGAGTCGCCGGGTTCGCCGATCGCTAGCTTGGTCTGAATACCCTGCATCTTCTTCTTTCGGCACTCCTCGCATTCGCCGCTCAGGCCAGACGAGCCGCCGCAGGCGCACTTGCGCTGCAAGAGTACGCCTCGTCCCGTTACTGACGAGGCTGCGGCGGCGTTCCTCGACTGTGACCCCGTGTACGTAATCATCGGCTCACACCATGGCGGGCAGCTCTCATATCTTCGGTTCGTTCCAAAAAACCAATTCCGACGCCGATCCCGTTCATATCGAGCAGTTCCCATTCCTCCTTCGTCGAATGTCGGGATTCATGCCTCGCCTCTGACCACCGCCGCCGCAGGATGGGTAGAGGTGATAGCCGAAACCCATCATCCCCTGGCCTTCCATCTACGCGGGCTTTTTGCCCGGCGTGTGGCTCGCGCGCAATACGGTGGATACACGCCGCCACTTGCAGGGACGCCAAGGCGCCATTCGATTCGGGGCCGACTAAATAGGTCATTCCCTGCTCTTCAACCAGATAGCCTTGGGCAGGTCAGCAGGTCTGCTTGACATCGGTCTTGAACCCCTTGAGGTAATAGCGTGTTCCGGCAGGATGTGTGTAAAGGTTCTCCGGCAGCGGCTTCAACTTACCGGGCGGCTTGAGCATCTGCGGTTGGTGTTGCAGTTGACGGTGCCCTTTCAAGTGAGTGGGGCCCTCGATCAGCGTCATGTTCATCGGCGAATCCAGACCGCCCAGAAACAGCGGCACCGAGTGGTGGACGTGGTAACGCCCGGCCACAAAGCCCGGATCTACCGTTTGCCGATAACGCAGTTGCTGGCGCTGCTGGTCGGCGACGTCCGGTTCGCGGTCGACGCCGGGGGTGCGAATGAACTGGGTCACCGGAACCCCTGCAAGCATCGGCGGGCGCAGGATGACGGGCCAACAGAGCGGATAAGCGCCACTTTTCTTCTCCTTGCGCTTTTCCTTACGCTTCTTGCGGCGCTCCTGCTTGGCCGACGACTTTTTCGATGTCTTCTTCGAGCTTGCGGTTCTACGCAGTTGCTTGCGCGGGCGCGCGGTCGGGCGCGGGCGCTTGGCTGCCCGGCCCCGAAAGCGTGGCGGCCGGCGTAGCGCAAAGCGGCGACCGCGCAACGCCATCAAAATCTCGGCAACTGTTGTCGCGACACCGGAAGCATCGGCGCGGTCCTGGATCTTCTTGCCTTCGGCGATGATTTCATCAACATGCTTGTCAACTTCGCCCAAGGCCTTCCCTTCCTCGGTGCCGCGTTTCTGGTAATCGATGAAGTGTTGGGCGACGTTGAGATCGATCCGAATCGACTCGTCCTCGCCCGCCAGCAAGCCGACGAGATCCGACGCGAGGCTGCCGACTTCCGCGTTGGTCTCGATCCATGACTCGTGCCAATCGGTGTATTCGGTCAGCTTCTCTTCGACCTCATCTACGTTCTCGACGGCAGGCGGGACATCCCAGGCGACGATCTTGGCCATGTCCTTCAGATGCTCGGCATTCCGATACAGCATCTGTAGTTCGATTGTCGCGGCGCCGACAACGACCGCGCGCTGGTCTGCCGGCATCGCCGCAAGCACGGGCATCAGCGCTTCGAGCGTCTCGAACGTGTCGTGCATCGATTCAGCCTGCGCTTCGACAATGTCGACAAGATCCGGATCGAGCTTAGGCGCCGCGTCGGCAATCACCTTTTCCGCCTCGGCAAGCGAAGTGCGGCCCCGTGCGATGCCCTCCGTCAATTCCTTAGTCGATTGAGCCAAGCCTGCTTCGAGTTCTTTCGCGGCTTTCGCTTCGGCAGCCACATCGCCGCCCGCCGGCGTAGGATCGGTACGCGCCTTCTCGTGCAAGGCTGCGAGCATCTGCGCGCGCTCGGCCGAGAAATTGTTTGCCACGTATTTCGCGAATTCGTCGCCCTTGGCGCCCGGTTCGAGGCGGGCCGCCAGACCCGCCGCGTGCTCAGTGGGCACGCTTTCGCACAGATCGAGAACGGCTGCCAAACGCCGCGGGCCCGTAAGTGTGCCGTCGTCCTGGATCTTCTTCAGCGTTGCAAGTACGCGTTGATGCACATCGGCGCGCGATTCGACCGGCGCTTGTGGCGCGCGGGCAACGCCGACGCCGATCGGCCCGTGGATTTGGGCGGCAGGCCTGGCGTCGGCACTCGCCAGAGCCGCGGGCGATGAGCCGAGTTGCTGGAGGCTGTGCGCCAGCTCGTGGGCAAGCAGCGCCATTCCTACGCCTGTCTTCGGCGCGTACTGCCCGGCATTGAAAACGAGGTGCTCGCCGACAGCGTAGGCGCGGGCCTGCAGTCCAGCGGCGGAGCGGGCAGCCGCGGCGTCGTCGTGGACGCGCACCGCGGAAAAGTCACACCCGAATGAAGATTCCAACCGGGCTCGCGCCTGCGACTCGATCCCGCGGCCCGGCGACCGCAGCACGTCTTGGACAAACCATGGCGCAGCGACGCTGCCGCCGTGGCCCAAGACGCGCAGCGACAATGCAGGTGCGGTATTGCCGTTTCGAGGGATGGACGAGCCAGGCGCAACATCGGTCGGGTGTTCGAGCCCCTTGCGCTGAGGCAGCGGACGCCGCACGCGCGCCTCCATCGGCGGAACGCGCGGTGGAATCCCATCGTTACCGCCATGCGCCGGTTTTGCCATCACCTCTTCAGCCACCCGATCCGCCTCCCGCTCATAGGGATCGCCGGGTTCACTGACAACCCGCTTGCTCTGAATACCTAGGACCTTCTTCTTTCCGCATTCCTCGCATTCACCACTGAACCTCGCCGGGCCACCGCAGGCGCATTTGCGTTGCAGCTGCCCAATCTGGCCCCTAGACGAATGCGACTTCGCCTGGGCAGTCTGCAAGGTTGCGGCTTGCCTCATGATTTGATGCTCCGTGCGATAGCCTGGGCCGTTTGCGTTCCGATCGACTGTGGTTTTGCACCGTGCTCTAGGGGCACATTGCCCACAGGTACACGCGTGGCGTTGCCGATGTTCGCGAGTCTCTCTACCGTGACCGGATCGGCGAGCAGCCGGGTTAACTCCGCGTGCAGACCGGCGGCAACGGCATGCCGGTCCTCGTGCCGAAATCCTTTCAGCACCAGCCGATCGATATGCACTACGACACGCTTCATACCCACCCCCGCGTTTCCACGTCCGTCAGGGGCCGCTCGCGCTTGGCGGCTTCGTCGTAGGCGGCGCGCAACAGGTGCGGCATGCGTACCGGTTCCGCGGCTTCGGCGGCGAAAAAGGCAGCGTTGAGGGCGATGTTCCGGATGTTGCCGCCGGCGACGTGGAGCCGGGCGAGCTTGGCGGGGTCGAGCCCTTCGGTCGGGGTGGCGGCGGGAAAGATGCCGCGCCAGATGGCTTCGCGCTCCCCAGCATCCGGGAAGGGAAACTGGACGACGAAGCGCAGCCGGCGCTGGAAGGCCGTGTCCAGGGCCGCCTTCTGGTTGGTGGTCAGGATGGCGAGGCCGCGGTAGGCCTCCATGCGTTGGAGGAGATAGCTCACCTCGATATTGGCGTAACGGTCGTGGCTGTCCTTGACCTCGCTGCGCTTGCCGAACAGCGCGTCGGCCTCGTCGAACAGGAGGATGGCGCCGCTGTCCTCGGCGGCGTCGAACACCCGCCTGAGATTCTTCTCGGTTTCGCCGATGTACTTGCTGACCACCGAGGACAGGTCGATGCGGTACAGGTCCAGGTGCAGCTCGTTGGCCAGCACTTCGGCGGCCATGGTCTTGCCGGTGCCGCTCTCGCCGGCGAACAGCGCCGAGATGCCTAGCCCGCGCGCGCCCTTGCCGGAAAAGCCCCAGTCCTCGTAGACCTTGAGCCGGTGCCTCACATGGGCGGCCATCTGGCGCAGCGTGGCTTTTTGCGGCTCGGGCAGTATCAGATCGTCCCAGGTGGCGGCGGAGTCCAGCCGCTGTGCCAAATCATCGAGCCGGGTTCGGCCCAGCGTCCGGCAGGCTCGCCAGAGTTCTGCGTCGGGATGGGAGCTCGCGGCCAAGGTCGCGCGCAAGGCCGCGCCGGTGTTCGAAATCGTCTCGGCGCCCAATCGGAACTGGCCGGCAACCCCCTCCAGCGCGCCGTTGAGCCGGGCGGCGGCTGTCCCCAGCGCCGCCTCCCACAGCCGTTTCTGCTCCCTGGCGTCGGGTTTATTGACAAGGAACCGCAGGTTCGCCCGGTGCACGGCCAAGGGTTCGGGGGCGGAGAGGAACACCAGGCCGCCGAGCCGTTCAGCCAGCCGAACCGCCGTCCCTTGGGCCGTTTCTTCCCGGCCGCAGTCGATCAGCAGCGCGGCTTCCAGCAACACCGCCTCCCGCTGCCACAACACGGCCAGCGAATCCAGTTCGTGGACGGCGGCGGGAATGTCTCCGGCCCGCAGCACGCAAAGCTGCAAGCCCATCGTCGAGGCGACCCGAGCCGCCACGTCCTGCCGTCCCGAGGCGTCATCCCCTGCCAGTTGCACAATCGGCCAGGATTCGCGTCCTTCGAAGGCTTCCAGCACCGCTTCGGCGGCCTTGAGTTGAGATTCAGCCATCGTCCGGGCAGGCGGACGCGGCTGCAACAGCGGTTGCAGCCGAACATCGAGATAATTCACCCCGGCGAGATAGTGCAGGACCCGCTCGTCCATCTTCAGGCGGGCGGCGCTGAGTCCGGCGTTCTCGTCCACCTCGATCAGCCGCCAGCGGCGCAGCGGGCGGGCCGGCGTGAGCGCGCTCCAATGGGCGTCTTCCAGGACGGCGAGCGCCAGGCCGAAAGTGACATGCGTCCTGGAAGGCTGACCCTGGGCAGCCGCGCAACGGGCGGCCAGTTCGCTGTCCATCTCCAATCCGGCGCAGAGGAGCAGCAGGTCGCGCTCGAAAGGACTCAGATCGAACCGTTCGGCCAGGTGGTCGATGGCGGCGGGCGCGGGCATCGCGGCCCTTGCATTATCCAAAGCGGCCGGATCATCGCTCCCGTGCCCGTCGAGCCGCGCCTTCAGGCGGGCGAATTCCGCCGTCAGCAGGCGCTGGTTACCGGCGGTCCAGTCGTGTTCGAACTCCCGGGCGTTCATGTGATGGTAATCCGGCGATCGAGGAACACCGGCGGTTTGGCCGCGCGGTCGATGATCGGGCTGTCTATCCCGTCGATCCGGAGCCGTGCCAAATGGGAGCCGACCGGTGCGTCCTCGATCACGAAATTGAGCGCGGTAACCGGCGGGACGTAAGCCACCGGAGCGAACTCCTGCTGGCCCAGCACCAGAACCGCCCGCTGTCCGGCGCGCAAGGCGGGATGGAAATTCAGCGTGAAACTGGCGGTTCCGTTGCCATCGCGGACCACGTTCATGGGCAAGCCGGTGATGTCGGGAGCCAGCGTCAAGGCGAGCCGGTTGGTCTCGCGCGGCTCGGTCTCACCCGGACGGACCAGCCGCGCACCGACACGCCAGACCCCGACCGGAAAGCTGGCTGCCTGCGCCACCGGGATGGAAAACCGAATCAGCGCAGTGCCTCCCGTTCCCATGGCAGCGATACTCTGCTCCACCTCGAAACGATCGTTGGTGAGCAACACCGTGCGCCCGGTCCCGTCCAGGTGGTGGCCTTCGAGATCGATGGTCTCGCCCAGCCGCGCCACAGGCTGACCGCCGGACGGCTTGACCGCTTCCAGCATGGGCAGCGACGGCACCAGGCCGGGTTCCACCACCACGCCGCGGTCACGTTGGGTGATCGGATCGATCGGACCGCGGGACAGCACCGGGAGGGGCGAACGGACGGGCTGGTCCGCCTCGATCAGCACCACGCTCGCCAGGTAGGCGGCGGTGGGCCGGTAGTGGCTCTGGATCGCGGTCCAGAGCTTGGACATTTCCTCGGTATTGAGGTACGCGGGGGTGATCTTGATCTGTTCGATCTGGTCCGCGAGGCCCGACTCGGCCAACGCGCGCTGCAGCGGGGTGCCTGGCGGCGGTGAGGGAGTCAGGGCGTTGCGGATCGCCTGGCGGGCGAGCACCGGGGTTTCGTGCAGGAATTGCATGGCGTAGCCGAGCAGGATCTCGGCGTGCAAGTCGCCGCTGCTGTAGGCCGAAATGAGATAGTGCAGGTCGAGTGCAAGGGGCGGATTGGAAAGGCGATGCCGACCCGAGGCGTCGCGCGAGGGCAGGCCCTCGTTGCGCCAGCCGGTGTTGGGCGTGACCTGGTGCAGGAACAGGTTGAGCTGGGAAGCTTCGCTGCCGTTGGGCGGCACCACCCGGTCGGGCGGGCCGACGCTCACCGACACCGAACTGCCGATGACGCCGGCCACGTTCTGATTGATCAGGCCGTCGTTGAGCAGGTCGCGCAACACGGCGGTGACTCCGGCGATGGCGAGCGCGCTGCTCATGGGCGCTCTCCCCGCCGCCGCGCCAGGTATTCTTCCAGGGTCATCGGCTTGGCCGACGGCGGCGTCCGGCGCTTGGACGGAGGCGCTTCGTGCACCGCGGTGACCTCGATCCGGCCTATGGTCACGTGCACCTCGGTGGATTCCCCGGCCCGGCTTGCCGAGACGGCGCCCCGTGAGGAATCCGGCGGCCGATTCCCCGCATTCCATGCCGGCGAATGCATGGCCCGTTGCGGAGGAAGAAGCGGCTCGACCATGTGTGCCAGGCCATGGACATTGACTCGTCCTTCGCGATCGGCAGAATCGCCCTCGATCATCCTGCGGGAGCTGCGAGGCACGAGGTCTGCCACGGATTCAGCAGACGATTCCTCAAGGCTTTCTGCATCCATAAAGCCCGCTTGCCCCGTCTCGGCTGCGACCGGCGTCGGGCCGATGCTCGCTCTGGGTACGTCCGGAACAAAGGCCGCATGGTCGGCGACGCGTGCTTCGAAAGCGGGCTTGTCCGGTACGTTCTCCGGAACATCGAGCCGCCGCACCGGGTCCTCTACGGTCCACTGGCGGGCAGACCGGCTGTCGCCGGGAACCGAGTTCGGCAGAACGGCTTCCGGCAACTCCGGTTCGACCAGGGCGGGCGGCGGCGCATAGGGCAGCCGTGCGGCGGAATGGACGCTTTGCGTAAGGCCCATGGCCCGTCCGACGAGACGCTGCACGAATCCGCTCATGATGCGTCCACCATTTCGAGATAGATCGCGCGCCGCTCGGGCGAGAGCGCCAGAATCTCGGGTTCGGTCCAACCGTAGGCGCGGGCGAGACGATGAACTTCGGTCAGCAGCGCGCGGGCACGGGCCTCGATTTCCTCCCAGAGCAGCGCGCCGATGTCGAGGCCCGCCACCCACCGGTGTCCGCAAGCCTCGCAGGCCAGCTCCAGGGCGATGTCGGCCATGGGGTCCAGCGCTTCCAGCCCGGCCTCGACTTCGGCCCGCAGATCGGCGTCTTCGGTCCAGGCCGTATTCCCGCCGTCGACCCGGCAGCGGTCGAGAAACTTCCGGCTCGCCGTCTCCACGTCGTGTTCCCCCGCCACCGCTGCGAGATCGCGGCTCGAAGGCGGGCGGAAACGGAAACCGGCGACCTCCAGTTCGGAACGCCCGTCGCCCTGCCCCGTGCAGGCGAGCAATTGCCGGCTATCGAGCGCGAATTCCAGCCGTTCGCCGCAGCGCTCGCAGTCCAGGTACGCCTCGATGCGGGGTCCGAAGCTGGCCTCGCGTAGGCCCAGCAACGCGGTGTTGATCACACCCAAGGGGAGATCGGGGAGGCGGGAGGACGGAAGGTCCGGACGGGCGAAACCGCCCAGCAACAGCGCCCGATCGATCGGGTGCCGCGTTCGACCGCGCTCCCACAGCGCCAAGAGTTCCGCTTCGCTCGGAGCCCGCATGAGCTTCAATCCGGTTCGGTGAAGCTAGTCTCGGCGGGCTCGGTCACGTCGTAATCGCGCTCCCAGCCCTCGTTCTCGAGCTTGATGGTCTGGATCGCCACGGCGTTGGCATTGGCGTCGAGATCGGGCAGCGCCTGGTACTCGGACACCCAGCAGCGGAACACCTTGTAGGCCAGCGCGAGTTGCCCGGCCTCGTTGTAGACCTCGATGATGATGTCCTTGCGGAAATCCTTCAGCGAGACCTCGGCGCCCAGGCCGGAGCCGAAGTTCCACACCTTGTTCGCCCATTTCTCGAATTCGGTATCGTGGGTGACGCCCCGTTCGAGCGTGATGGCCTCGAACTTGGTGCGACCGGGAGACTTGCGCGAGGTGGAAGGGTCGCCGCCTTCGCGGTGTTCGACCATCTCGGTGGAGCGCTTGAGAGCGCCCACCTTGGAGATGCCGGCGACGTAGCGGCCGTCCCATTTCACGCGGAATTTGAAGTTCTTGTACGGATCGAAACGCTGAGCGTTCACGGAAAACTGCGCCATCTTGAATTCTCCCCGGTTAAGCCTGAATCTGTCCGGCCAACTGCTGGATGCGGATCACCACGAATTCGGCGGGCTTGAGCGGAGCGAAGCCCACCAGGATGTTCACGATGCCCAAATTGATATCGTTCTGCGTGGTGGTCTCGCGGTCGCACTTGACGAGATACGCTTCCCTGGGACTCTGGCCCTGGAAAGCGCCCTGGCGGAACAGGTTCTGCATGAACGCGCCCACGTTGAGCCGGATCTGCGCCCAGAGGGGTTCATCGTTGGGCTCGAACACCACCCACTGGGTGCCGCGGTAAAGACTTTCCTCGAGAAAGAGGGCCATACGCCGCACCGGCAGGTATTTCCATTCCGAAGCGAGCAGATCGGCCCCGACCAGGGTGCGGGCGCCCCACACGACCTTGCCGGCGACCGGAAAGCTGCGCAGGCAGTTGAGGCCCAGGGGATTCAAGCGCCCGTTCTCGCCGTCGGTGAGGGTGTAGGTGAATTCCTGGACCCCGGAGAACGACGCTTCCAGGCCGGCCGGCGCTTTCCACACGCCGCGCTGGGCGTCGGTCCGCGCCATGATCCCGGCCACTGCGCCGCACGGGGCGAAGCTGCCCAGGCGATTCTCGTTGAGGGGGTCCGGCATTCGGAGCCGCGGGAAATACATGACCGCGTTGCGGGCGTCGTCGTTGCCGATGGTTCCGCGGACCCCGTTCACCCCGGTCTCGGCCGTGGCGACCGCCGTGCTAGGATTCGCGGTCCAGGCCGCGGGCGGGTCGACGATCAGCATCGCCCGGCGGTCCTGGCAGTATTTCGCAGCGGCAGCCCAGGTCGTATCGGCCACGTCGGCGGTAGGCGACAGCGGCGGAATGCAGAGCAAGTTGAACAGGTCGACCGGCTCCAGGGCATGGATCCCGGTGCGCTGATTCGGATCGCCGGTGATTTGCCCGTCGACCAGCGGGTCTCCGTCGTCGGTGGCGTTGCCTACCGCCGCTTGCGTGGCGTCGGTGGGGCTTTCGCCGTCCGGTGCCGAGGTACGCACCCTCACGAAACTCGACCCCTGGGCGAGAACGGTATCGACGAAGCGCGGATCCGTGACCTTGCCCGACACGTTGCGGAAACGCTCGGAGGCGATCACCCGTGTGCCGCCGGGGCGGTCGAGCTGCTCGACGGTCAGGTTGAACAGGGCCGTGTCGCCCGGATCGCGGGTATCGTGATCCACGGTGGCGCGCAGGGCGCCGCCCCAGGTGCCTGGGCTGGAGGCTTCCAACACCAGGTTGCCGCTTGCCGTGACCAGGGTGATGGTCGCGGTGCTGGCCGCCACGTCGCCATTGAAGACCCGCACGATGATCGCATCGCTCCCGCCGTGCTGGAAGAAATGGCTGACGGCATAGCTCATGGTGCTGGCCTGCCACAAACCGCCGAAGAGGCGGGTGTACTCGGCGAAGCTCTGGATGCGAACGGCTTGGTTCACGGGGCCTTGCAACGCCCTTCCGATGAAGGCGGTAATGGAGGTGGCCACGCCCGTGATGGTTCGAACGCCGCTGGGCACTTCTTCGATATAGACACCGGGATAGGTAAGAGCAACGGGCATGGCGATCTCTCCGTATCGACTGGTTGGTTAAGAACGGGGACCTGCATCCCCGGCCGTCATATCAAGGCGTGGCATCCCGCGCGACGAGGATCTCGACGCTGGCGGGCTTGTCGGAGCTGCTATTGGTGAATTTCATTTGGCGTGGCGCCACGCCGAACAAGGCGACGCCGCCACCGGAGAAGATTTGGGGACTGTCCAGTGTCAGAGAGGAGGAATCGGTGGTCCCGTCACTGACCTTGAAGCTCAGATGCGTACCGTAAGCGGAAGACTTGATCACCAGAAGGTGAATGGCGCTGCTTCCCCCCGGTTGCAGGTCGATGACCTTATCGCTGTCGCCCGGCTGGATCGAAACCTCGATCCGGTCGGTTGCCTCGATCTCCTGAGGCGGGCGGGAAAGAGTCACCGCCGCGCTGCCACTGACCTGTATCGTGAGCGACCAACTCAGAGTTGCCATGAGCTTTCTCCTTTTTTATTTGAGCGTCATGAGCCTTTCCCGAGCGGTAATACGCCTCTTGAGGACCCTTTGTCAAGGCCGAGAGACATCCGTCGATATCTTGAGACGGAATACGAGATTTACGCAGTCGTAACCATCACGGCAGCCGGACATGGCGTACCGGGTGACGGGAGAACAGGCGGGCCATCAAAGCGCCAAAGCCTGACCGACTTTCCATGGTCCCCGTCTTCCAAGCCTCTCGATCGGCTATCGTTCCAGAATGAGCTCGGCTAGCTTCGTACCCAGCACTCTCGATCGAATCTTTCCGAACGCCGTATCGCGGCCGGTCGATGTGTCGTCCTCGAACGGCGAAAAGCCGCAATCATCGGTCGTTCCCAGTTGATCGAGCGAAAGGTATTCTGCGGCCTTCAACACGCGATCGCGCACCGCCTCCGGCGTCTCGACCTCCGGATTGAGCACGTCGATCACGCCGACGAAAATCCTCTGCCCCGGCCGCACATGCCGCCGAAGCGCGGCGAGCGCGCGGTCGGACTGTTTTTCGCTGGCCAGCTGAACGTAAAAATTGTCGGCCTTGAGCTCGAGCAAACTCGGCAAGAGTTCGGCATAGTCCACGTCCGCACTGTGGGTCGAGTCGCGGTCGCCGCCGGGGCAGGTATGAACGCCGATGCGCCGCCGCTCCTCGGGAGTGAAATGATCGAGCACGCGATTGTTCAAAGCGATGAATTCCCGAAGCAACCGCTTCGAGGGATCGAGCTTGACCGCGAGCCGACCCTCCGTGAAATCGATCTGCACGCGATAGGCTCCCGCCTCGAGACAACCCCGGATATCCCGGGCGGCTTCCCGGACGAGGTCGTCGAGGAAAGCTTCCCGAGGATAGCCTTCGATCCCATCGGGCGGATAGATCAGACTGAGCGCCGAAGCCGAAATGACGGCCTGCTTCACGGGCAATGAGGTCAGGCGTTGGGCAGCCCGGAGGTATTGGTCGGCGTACGTCGCATAGCGAAACGGCTCCGCCGTCAACCGCGGCAACTGGCGCGTATGGCCATCGGCAAACGTAATGACCGCGCCGTCCGGGGCGATGTTGGGAAGGCCCTGTAGCGGATAAGTGGCAAAGCTCGGCTTGGTTTGTTCGCCATCCGTAACGACTGGCGACCCGGTGTCTTCGAAGCGGCGGAGGGTATCGCGCAGAGCCTCCTCGGACACCGTCGCCAGTCGTTCCGAGGAAGCTCGACCGGCACGAAACTCCCGCAATAACGCAAGAAGCTCCGGAGGACGGGGAATGCTGCCTATCGGTTCAGTTGGAATCGTCATGGTATTCTCCGCAAGATAACGAAATGGAGGAGATCACTTTCGGCCGCAAAGTGTCTCTATCAGCGTTCATGCCGAGCGGCCGTTCTGTCGGGTGCTCCCGGACACGGCACCATAGGTGGCGACAAGAAAAGGCACCGCATACGTCAAAATCGCCTGCGTCAAATTCCAGGGCGACGCGCCCAGGAGAGCCTCGGGTTGGTTGATAAGATTCAAGAGCGTGCCGACGACCAGGGTAACCCGCAGCGAGCGAGGATAAACTCCGCCCGTCAGCGCCAACCGGTGACAGGCCATCACTTTCGTCCTGTAACGGAATAACATGTCAACCCAAAAAGCCTTGTTTGCTCGCATTCCTGAAGCTCATCAATATCTATATTTAATTAAAATTCATTAATATAAAACCAATCTTGGATGGAAACCTTATAACTCGGCTCCATCCGATGCGTCAACAGAATCTTCCGTAAACGTCAAATATAGAGATGTAATGGTTATGCGCCTCCCTCCGCGCGACCAGCGCGACATGCTGAAGATCGGCGAGTTAGCCGAAGACCTGGGAACCACGCCCAGAACTATCCGCCTGTACGAAGAACTGGGCCTGATCGCGCCCGAACGGACCCGTGGCGGGACCCGGCTTTACCGCAAGAAAGACGTCAAACGCATGGCGATCGTCCTCCGGCTTGCCCGCTTGGGGATGGAATTGAGCGATGTCCAGCGGCTCGCTTGCGTTCGCGAGCAATGCGGCTCCGGGGCGGAAGCCGTATCGAAGGTATTGCCGCTCCTGGATGAACTGCGGGGATGGATTGATTCGACCCGGAGCGAGCTGGAATTGGTGGAACGCGATCTTGAACGGGCTGAGATGCTGATTCGCCAATGCAGCCGATGCCCGAATCGGCCCAATCGCCTGGATTGCCCGCAATGTCCCGTCGACCGGGATGTCGACTTGACGGATCTCGCCCGTCTTATTTGGGATCCGACCAGCCCCTGATCCGGAACGCCTATCCGGCTATGCCGCAGGACCGGCATTGCCCAAGCGGGCGAGGCGTTCAATGTCACCGGCCCATCACGGGCTACCCGGATATCGCCGTCGGAAAATTCGAGCAGCAGGCCGCGAGGCCGCAACCCACCGCGCGACCTCGGATCGGTGGGTTACGCGGAGCCTGTCGCGAGCGGAGCCGAGGGGCTATCCCACCATCGATGGGTTTCGCTTCGCTCTACCCATCCTACGATGAATGTCCATTCGAATGCCGAATGGAATTAGCCGCCACCAGGATTCAACGCGGCGACTCGTGCAGAGACGGCCTGGCTTACGGAACCGCGGCTTCCGAGATCGCGGCGTCGGCCGAAGCGGCGGCGGCCAGCGGCAGATACACCACGAACTCGCTGCCCCGTCCCGATCCCTCGCTGTGGACCTCGACCCGGCCGCCGTGCAGCTCGACCAGGCGGCGCACCAGGGCCAGCCCGATTCCCAGCCCCCCTTGAGACCGGTCGAGGGTACGGTCGACCTGGGTGAAAAGATCGAACACGTGGGGCAACATCCCGGCCGAAATACCGACGCCAGTGTCGCGGACGCGGACGACGGCCTCGTTGCCCATTTGCGCCGCCGTGAGATGAATGTGTCCGCCGGCAGGCGTGTACTTGGTGGCATTGTTGAGCAGATTGGCGAAAATCTGGGCAATCCGCACCGGGTCCGCATCGAGAAGCAAGGGTTCCGGCGGGAGGGAAACGCTCAGATCGTGGTCGTTTGCCTGGATGAGCGGCTGATTGGTTTCAACGGCATGACCGATGACAACCGCCAGATCGACTCGTTCCTTCTTGAGCTCGATCTTGCCGCGGGTGATGCGGGACACTTCCAGGAGATCGTCCACCAGCCGGACCAAATGGTTCACCTGGCGCTCCATCATCGTGAGCATGGCACGAGTGCGTTCGTTGGCCACAGCTTCGGCGTCGGATCTTTGCAGCACGTACAGGGCATTGCGGATCGGGGCCAGCGGATTTCTCAGCTCGTGCGCCAGCATCGCCAGGAACTCGTCCTTCTGGCGGTCGGCAGCGCGCAAGGCTTCCTCCATGTGGTGGCGCTCGGTCATGTCGGTTACCAGCGCCACCAGGTGCGCCGGCACATCCGCCGATTCACGCAGCAGCGAAACGAACTTGCGCACCCAGACCGTTTGGCCGTCCTTGCGCAGGTAGCGGTTTTCCATTTCGAAGTAAGGAAGTTCCTCTTCCCGCAGGCGGCGGAGCGCGGAAAAATTGGCGGCACAGTCGTCGGGATGCACCAGGTCGGGCAAAACGAGGTGACCGAGTTCCTCCTGGGTATAGCCGAGCAGAGTGCAAAATGCGGGATTGCACTTCAGAACATGTCCCTCTTCGTCGGTGATGGCGATGCCGGTCCCCGCATGCTCGAAGATGGCGCGGAAGCGCTGCTCGCTGGCGCGGAGGGCCTCGTCGGCGCGCTTGCGCTCGGTGATGTCGTTGAAAAGAATCGCCACTTTTCGTTCCTCCGGCGCGCCGATCCGAAAGGCGTAAACATCGTAATAACGGTGGAGCTGCGCCGCGCGGTTTTCGAAACGCATCGGCTCGCCCGTCAAGGCGATCCGGCCGTAAATCTCGAACCAGTGTTCCTCGTGCAGAGGGGCGATTTCCCGCATCCGTCTGCCGGCCGCGTTGGGAATTCCCGTCTGGCGTTCAAATGCCGGATTGACGGTCAGGAACCGGTAATCCACGGGTTTTTCGTTTTCATCGAACAACACTTCGATGGTACAAAACCCCTGGTCTATGGACTCGAACAGGGCTCGGTATTTCTCTTCCGACTCGCGCACCGCGTTCTCGGCCACCTTGCGGTCGGTGATGTCCTCGGTAAAAAGGATTATCCCGCCGATGGCGCCATCCGCCCCGCGCCACGGCCGCACCTCCCAACGCTGCCATTGGACGGTTCCATTGGTTCGGACGAAGTGGTCTTCGTCGGCGGTAACGACTTCGCCGGCCAGTGCGCGGCGATGGGCGTTTCTCCAGCGCTCGGGAATCTCGGGGAAGACGTCGTAATGGGAACGGCCCCGCACCTCGCCTTCGAGACTGTAATCGTCCAGCCAACGGCGGCTGACGGCGAGATAACGCATTTCACGGTCGAACATGGCTACCGCCGCGGGCGCATATTCGATAAACAGCCGTAGCCGCTCCTCGTTCTCGCGTGCCTCCGCCGTACGTTCGAGCACGCGGGCTTCGAGCTCGCCGTAGGCGCGCTCTAAACTGAACAGCGCCTGCCGGTGTTGCCGGGTAAGGGCGGCGACCACGAGCGCCGAGAAGGCGACGATGACCAAGAACATCTGTACCAGCCACTGCCGCTCATCGGGAGCGAAGTCGGGATTTGCGAACAGCCCGAGCCCGCCCGCCGTGTAGCGCACCGCCATGACCGTCAGGATGGCCATGGTCAGCGCCATTCCGAAAATTTCGAAGCGCAGCGTGGCCCACAGCAGGGGCAGCATGATGATGTAGCCGTACGGAAATCGGCCGGTGAAGACGAGGTGGGCAATAGCGACGAACACGGCGATCATCGTCCCGGCTTCAACCCAGCGAGCGACTTGGATGTCCCGCCATTTCCATCGAGCCTGAAAGACCTCCAGGACCAGGGGAGCCACGATCAGGACGCCCACGCCGTCGCCGACCCACCAGAGCGGCCAAACCCAGGTGAACGCCTGCCACCCGAGCGCGGCCAAGATCGCGGCACCCAACGTCGCGCTGAGGACGGGGCTCAATAACGCGCCGAAGAGGATCAGCACCAGCACCTCCCGCAACCCGCGCAACTGAAACGGCGCGCCGCACCAGCCGCGCACCAGGCTTGCGCCGACCAGTGCTTCGAGCGTATTGCCCAAATAGATGGAAAGAGCGGCGGAAAGCGGAATGTGGAACAGCCACAGGTCGCCGGCCGCTTCGGCGGGCAATCCGGCCAATATCCACCAAGGCCAATGGCGTTTCTCGCTCAACAACAGCACCGCAAGATAGAGACCGCTCGGCGGCCACAAGGTTACGCCCGATCCGGGCAGCAGCGTCAGCCAATGGCCGAGCCAGGAACCCAGCAGGTAGGCGGCGGGGAATAAGGCAAGGTGAAGGAATTTTGGGCGGGGCGACTCGAACACGGCTTTACCAGGGTCGTAATTACGGGGCAGGCAGGCAGATGGACCGATCGATTTCGGCGGAGTGGAAGACCGATCTTCCCCGCGTCACGCCCTGGATATCCAGGCGTTTGCCAGGCTCAACGGGCGCACCGGCAGGAGTTGTAGTCTCATCCTAATGTACAGAAAGGGTATTCCGTTTGAATCAACGCATTTTCGCATTTGGTTCGAAGCGAAGGAAGGGTCAACGGCTCGCGGTAACGGAACCGACAGGCGAGTGCACGGCCACCCGGCCGGGCAAAGACGTCTTTGGAGGTCGCGGATCGAAGCCTCAAACGCGCCATGGGAGTGCGGCCTCTTTATGGCGTTTCGATTGTTTCGGTTGAGCCGACAAATTACCGGCTGGACGGGGCCGTTTCCTCTTGGCCCAGTCCGCCTAAAAATCCTTGACTCGAAAATTCGGCTTTTGGATCATCGACGAGCTACCGTCCCCAATCTGTTCATACCATTGCGTTTTTCATGCCCGTCAGGGCGGCAAATGCGCGATTGCTGCAATCGGAGGACACTTAAAGATGCCTCAAGATCGGTCATTGGTCCCGCGCCCGTCGGAGCAGCACGCCGCCTGGCAAAGAGCGCTGCACGGCGGCGATCTTTCGCGATTGGAACAGCTTGCTCTCAACGACGATCCGGCCGCCGCGCTGTTCGAGCTCGAAACCTACGTCAACGGGATCTACCGGGCCAGTCAGCATCCGCTATCCAACCGTCCGCTGCCCGATATCCGCTCCGAAGTGCGTCTGGTACTGCCTTACATCGAGGAGATCCGGACCCGGCTCGGATGGCGCATTCGGGAGTTCGATCTCGGGCTGCTGCGCCTGATTCGCCGATCGAGCGCGCTGTCGCCGGTGTTGGGAGCCGGAGTCTCGATGGGCGCCGGTGCGCCGTCCTGGTCGGATCTGGTGCTCTTGATGCTGGAGGAAACGCTCGACAAGGGCCTGGAATTCCATGAATCCGTGCCCGCCGCCGACAATCCTCCTCAAGCTCCGATCGAATTCCTTCCCGACGGCACCGTGCGCACCGGCGGGAGCGGCACCTGGCGCTTTGAGCAACGGGTCAGCGAAGTGAGGCGCTTTACCTCGGAGCAGGAGCAAATCGCACGAAGGATCTTCGCCGAGGTGAAGGCCAAACGCTCTTCCACCGATGTCGAGACCCTAATGCAGGGAGCGCAAGTGTGTTACGACCTTTGCGGTCAACACCTGTTTCGCCTGCTCACCAGGATTCTCTATACGCGCGCGAAAGAGCCCAGCGAGATCCACCGGGCCATCGCCGAACTGGCGCATGCGCAGGAGGTGCCGGTGCGCGGTCCCGGCCTGTTTCCGGGCTGGGACTCGATCATTACCTACAACTTCGATGCCCTCATGTCCGAAGCGCTCGCCGAACAGAAGATCCCGCATGCGGCCTGGGCCATGAAGGGCGATGAGCTTCGAGGCGACCCCGACGAACTGGCCCGCAACAGCCGGTGGCACCAACCGGTCTTTCATCTGCACGGCTACACGCCCAGACGCATTTTTTTGATAACGGACGTCCGCTTTGTCTTTTCGACGTCCCAGTACCTGACGGTGTACAAAGGTCCGCGATCCAGGATTCTGGAGACCGTTTATCGGGGATTTCTGGCCAATCCGGTACATATCGCGCTATATGTCGGTTGTTCGTTCACCGATGACGCGATGAACGACCTGCTTCGGGAAGCCATCGCGGAATACCCGGGCCGCTACCACTACGCGCTCCTGAAGTGGCCGCGCGACAGACAGGGGAAGGAACCGGCCCCGGACGAGATCGAGGCGGAATCGGCCAAATACCTCGAATTCGGCGTGCGTCCGGTATGGTTCGACGATTTCAAGGAATTGCCGGGTTTGATCCGGCACTTGCAGTGATGATGGCTTCGGTAACGAGTGTACGTGCCGGTGCCGTGTGCGCCCTTGCTGAATGATCATGCGCGCTCGTTGCCGGCGATCAACACACCCAATCGCAGGCGTTTCGGCGCGCATGAAAGCGTGCGGGCATTTCCGATCTTCGCATTCGTGGTCTTCGTCAGGAGGCCGCTTCGCGTTTTTTCCAAGATCATCAATCGCTCAGCTTCGGGCGGGTCGCGCCGACATCAGCCGTTTTCGGAAACAGTGCGCTGCTCGATAAGAGCGCGATCAGCGTCACCGGCAGCTAACTCTCGGCGGGAAATGCGGGTAATAATAAGCCGTCCCGGTCAAGGCCAAAGGTCGTCTTGGTCCATCGACCGGTCGAATCCGACGGAATTGTGTAGAAAGCGATGAATAACGTTACCTCATTGATTCGATTGATCGACAACGGGCTCTCGACCCAAGTGATGCTTAACGACGGCGGCATGATCTTCGGGTTTTGGCCGCACGACATCATCGCGCGGGGAAATGTAGGGGCGGGGGTTGTCGTGGTAAGGGGGATGGTTTGCGTTGATTGTCAGCCGCCGCAGGACCGCGTCATTCCGCTATGCGACATCGGCGGCGTGTTCAGCGAGCGGCCACGACAAACCTTCATGGCTGACCCGGCGTTTTTCCAGCGCAACCCGGTACCGAGGGGATGGACGACGATTCACACCTTGCTTCCGAGTACCGTCGCCGCGCGCTGAGAAGAACCGGATCAGGCCGGCATCTCCCGAACAATCCAGTGGTTTATGTTGAGCTCTCTCTTAGCAGGGAGGGGAGCGACAATGCCCACGGGCACATTAAAGGCAAGATTATGGCTTCATTAGTAAAACATATCGCTTCGATTGAACTGGCGCCCGCCAAAACCACTGGACTCAACGATCTGGGCGTTCCCATCGGCGAGACGACGCAGGTGAAAAAGGGAAAATTGCAGGAGTTCCTGCAAACCCTCGACACCGGCGCCGTTGCCCGCCGTTACCAGAATATCCGTGTCACCGCGGTCAAGACGACCGAAGCGGGCCGCCTGTTTTCCAAGCTATTCATCCAGTTCGAAGTGTTCGGCGATGACTGGAGCAGCCGTGGCGACAACACCGGGGTCGAATACGTGCTCTACCGAGGGGACAAGGTTTTGCACCACATCCATCAGGGGAGGATCTTCCTACCGTATTGCCGCAGCTGGTATGAAAACCAGTACGAGCACACCATTCCCAACGAGGTATTCGACGAAGTCACGCGCATCGAATTTGTCGCCAATACCGATGAAATGCAGCCTGGCTGACAGGAAAGACGAAGCCCGCGCGCTTGCGGCGGCAGAGAAGCAGGCTCACGCCAACATAACGCGGGCGCCGGGCTCCCTGCCCTGTGCTTAAGGTGCGTCCGAAAACAATGTTCCGATTCGTATATCTGGTGTAGGGTGGGTTAGGCGCGCACTCCCACGAAGCATTCGGCAGTCACGGAACTCTTCGCGCGCCGTAACCCACCGGTTGCGCGGCCTTGGTCGGTGGGCTACGGCGCGCGGAAACACCAAAGGAACTTTGCAGGTGTCGTGCGATACGCGCCTAATTCCATTCGGCATTCGAGTGAACATTACGTAGGGTGGGTTAGCGGAGCGTAACCCACCGATTCGAGGTCGCTCGGTGGGTTACGGCCGCGCGGCCTAACCCACCCTACTACGAAATCGTTTTCGGATAGAACAGAATGTTATCGGCGACCAAGTCCGTAACGATCAACTGCCGTTTCCGGTGTCACCGGAGCCGGTTTGCTTTTTCCTCGCGATAGCTTCAGCCAATTGATCCGCCGCGGCGGTGATTGCGGCGGCGCGCCTGCGCATTAAAGCCAGCATCTCGTTCAACAGGACTTGGGGATGGTCCTCTACCACGCTTTCGCCCACCAGCCAGCAAGCCAGTGCCGGTTCGTCCCGGCCCAAGGCCCGAGCAGTGTCCCGCTGCCAATCGCTGCCGAACAGAAACCGCGCCGCATTGCGAAAAAGGTCCCGCTCGGAAGCATCGGGATCGAATACGCGCGTGGCGGAATCGCCCGTCGACGGGTTTGGCGCATCCGCACGTGCGTCGAGTGGCGGCTCCTTTTGAGCGGGCGGAGCAGGTACTCTGAACTCCTCGTGAGTGGCCTCGGCCAGGCGCGAGATTTCAGGCAACACCGAACGTATCAGCTCGGCGCCGGACAGGGGCACCTTCCAGTGGCGTTTCTCGGGAACCCATTGCACCTTCGGAACCCAGCGCAGCATCCGGTGCAGCGTGTCGCTATAGCCCGCCTTGATGATGATGCCGTCATCGGTAACTTGTACCCATGGGTTCGGCGGTAAGGGGTTGGCCGCCAGGGCGGCGCGCGCTTGGTTTTCGTCAGTCATAAATTCGGTACGGAGACTTGGCCTCGACAATCAAGTGAAGCGAATAAGGTAACGCAGCCTGTCAACCTGGAAACGGCAGTTCAACCTGCTCGAGTGTGCGGCTGGCCAGGTTCTTTTGTTCGAACAAACCCGCCCCAAGTGTGGAGAATTGTCGACTAAATTACAAGGTTATTTGTGTGGAAATTCGCTGCGTTGCAGTATTCCGCAGCCATCGGCGAGGCCGGAGCAGCGATAAAATTCGTTCATTCGCCCGCTCTAGTGCCTTATTTTTCCGTCCCGCAACGGCAAACTCGACTGACCGCTCGCGCCCTAATCACACCGAAAGACATCTGCCTCACGCACTCAGACCACGGTTTGGCGCGACAACTGCTTAGTTATTCAAAAAGGCCCGAATCGTCCCGTTTGCCGGAATGTGCTTCGTCTATACGGTGTCGATGTGACGGCCTTCGCAAGGGTATCGATGAGGATTGACAGATTGCGGGGTGTGCGATGATCGAGATTTCTGCGGCCGACGGCCACGTATTTTCCGCTTATCGGACCGAGCCGCCGGACGCGCCCAAGGGTGCGGTGGTGGTGCTTCACGAGGTGTTTGGCGTCAACCGGCACATTCGGACGGTGACCGACGCATTCGCGGCGAAGGGTTATATGGCCATCGCGCCATGCCTCTTCGATCGGGTAAAAAAAGATGTCGAGTTGAGCTATGACGACGCCGGTGTTGCCGAGGGTCTGGATCTCGCGCGGCAGGTAGGACTGACGAACGCCATCGCCGACATTCAGGCGGCGGTCGATGCCGTCGCCAGTACCGGCAAGGTGGCTATCGTCGGCTACGATTGGGGCGGCTACCTGGCTTACCATGCGGCCAACATGGTGAAGGGACTGGCTTGCGCCAGTATCTATTACGCCTGCGGGGTGACCCAGGATTTATACGGAAAGCGGAAGATTCAGACGCAGCTGCATTTCGGGTCTCTCGATCCGTATATCCCTTTCGAGCTGGTCGTTCAATTCCGTTCCGCCAGACCGGACGTCAGCGTTTACGATTATCCGGCGGGACATAGCTTCAACTGTGAAGAGCGCGATACTTACGACGCTTCGGCGGCCCAGAAGGCATTCGAGCGTACCTTGACGCTGATTTCCCACAACTTGGAAGGCCCGCCTCCCGTCACCCTGAAGAACGCGGGAAGCTACGCCTCGGCGAAAGTCGAGAAGAAGAAAAAGCAGGCTTCGGACGACCTCGGACCGCCGCTGTAACGGGAAAGGTACGAAATCCCGAGCAGTTTCGGCGTCTTGAGTTCGGAGCCCGCCGAGAGTTTGAGAAAGAGTCGGAGTGGTTATGACGGTCATCGAGCGCAATTTCGGGAAGAGAACACGCCAGACGATAAGGCGCTTCGGGGAGCTCTTGTGCCTGGATGCCCTGCATGAAGCCAATATCAAGGCTAATCCGGTGCCTTACCTCGAGCGGGCGAGCGAACGCATCTTTCAATTGGAACGGGCTTTATTCGAAGCCGCCCAGGCCGTCGCGCCACCGGCGGAAGTCTCTCCGTCAGGCGAGTGGGTTCAAGTCGACAAAGCGGAGTACGAACGCCTACTGCGCTGCCGCGACATCGTCGAAAAAGCGCTCGCCGAGCATGCGAGGGATGAGGAGTTTTAATCATCGGGCGCGGCCCGGTGCTCGATTTTTGGAGACTTTTGCTATGGCCATGAATCTTAGATCGTTTTTCAACGGCCCCGAGTGGGCGGAAATCGGCATTCCCGACTGGTTTAAGGGACGAGCGGAGGCTTTGATCGCCCAGCTCGGCGACGACCATCCCGATGTCCAGGTATTCAAGGACATTCTTGCCGCCGGGCGGATCGGGCAGGAGGCCGTGATGCGTGCGGATAAGCTGGCCGGAACGACCAAGAACGCCGATGTCTTTCTCCTCGCCGTCGACATCGCGACCCATGGATTTACCGTATTGCAGGTGATCGCACAGATGGTTCCCCTGCGCCGGAAAGCAGCCTAGGGGCTTTCCGATCACGTACGCCGGAGCCCGGCCGCCCCCGTGCTGCCTGCCGGCAAGCCCACCGGTACGTGCTCATTCCTCCTGTGACTGGGAGTTGCGTACCGCCGGGGTGGCGGGAAACCGGGAGAGGTCGCGCCAAAGCGGTCAGGACATCCCCTGCCCCACGAGCTGATCGGCCGGATAAAACAGAATGCAGCCGGGCGCTCAGCCCGAAACCGCGGCCTTGTCCCGAGCGTCGAGTTCCGCGCGGATCTTATCCATGTCCAGCGCCCGGACATGCTCGATCACTTTTTCCAGCGAACTGGCGGGCAATGCGCCGGATTCGCGAACCACCACGATCCTGTCTCGCAACACCATCAGCGTCGGCACCGAGCGGATATCGAATCCTTGCGACAGTTGGCGTTGTTGATCCGTATCGATCTTGCCGAAAAACAAATCGGGGTGTTTTTCGGAGGCGGCTTCGAAAACCGGCGCAAAGGCGCGGCACGGCCCGCACCAGGTTGCCCAGAAATCCAGAACGACGATGGGATGGGTTTCGATCACCTGCTGAAAGGTGTCGTCGGTGACTTCGATAATGGCCATGACTCAAATACCAGGGCTGTTGGGGTGGAGAAAGAGGTCGGCGCAGGTTCGCTGCACCGATGGCGAAAGCTAGCCGGTGATGTCCACCTGCACCATGCCGTTCTGCAGGCGCATGGGATATTCCTTCATCTGCCATCCGGCAGGTTGCAGAGACTTGCCGCAGCGACCGTCGAACACCCATCCATGCGCGATGCAATAAAGAATTCTGCCGTTGAAATCGCCCTGGCCCAGGGAAACGCCTTCATGCGGACAACGCGCTTCATAGGCTTTCGGCTCTCCGCCGTCCGGCCACATGATGACGATCTCTTTGTCGCCCACCTTGCAGGGCACCAACTCCCCTTCGCCGATCAGGCTTTGTTTGCAAACGTCTTCATAGGCCATAAAGGGTCTCCGGATGATTCAAACCAGGCCGGGGTCGATCGAAATGCGCCATTTTCGGTTCAGACAGGACCATGCCTGCAACGACACCGTAGGAGCGGCCTCTTTGCACGGTATCCAGATTTTTTGTGGCGCGTATGTATTGGAAGCGATAAACATGCCATCGGTTTGCAACGGCAATTTCTCAATGATTTCAGGACGATCGTCCCTCGATGCAATGTCCGGAACTGGACAAACCCAACAAACCTGATCGCTGTTTTCCGAAATCGGCAGAGCCTTACGACTATCTTCTTGAATGATGCGGCGCCTTACTCCCGCCTGGCACGCATGCAGGGTGACGAAAAAAGAGGCCGGCAGGACGGCCGGGAGTTTGGCCGAACGATGGGCCTCTCATTCAGAAATCAGAACAGTGATAAAGTTGGTCGTAGTGCGTAGGCAGGGCTTCGCTCGGAGAATTTCCTGAACTTGGCCTGTCCGCGCGGCCTCCTTGACTGGGCATCAAACCGGCACATCGGTGAATCGAGATGAACGCGAGCGATGTTTTTGGGTTTGCGGACGCATTGGGTCCCGCCAGGATCATTCACGTTTATGAACCCTCCGCAGGGTTGAAAGGCATTCTGGTCGTAGACAATGTTGCGAGGGGTCCCGCCATCGGGGGATTGAGGATGGCGCCCGATGTCAGCGTGGCGGAATGCTTTCGTCTCGCCCGGGCGATGACGTTCAAAAACGCGGCCGCCGGTTTGCCTCATGGCGGCGCCAAGTCCGTCATTTTCGGCGATCCCAAAATGCCGGGACCGGATAAGGAAAGACTCATCCGCGCTTTCGCCTCGAGTTTGAGAAACGAAAGGGATTATATTTTCGCGCCCGACATGGGTACCGATGAAAACTGCATGGCCTGGGTGAAAGACGAAATAGGCCGTGCCGCCGGTTTGCCCAGCGATTTGGGCGGCATTCCGCTGGATGAAGTCGGCGCAACCGGCTGGGGGATTTATCAGGCCACGGAAATTGCGGCGCGCTACTGCAATATGAAGATCGACGGCGCCCGAGTCGTGATCCAGGGGTTTGGCGCCGTCGGCCGGCACTCGGCGCGCTTTCTGGCGCAAGCCGGGGCAGTCTTGGTCGGCGCATCCGATAGTCGGGGCGCCGTTTACAATCCTCGCGGCCTGGATGTCTCGGCTCTGATGGAACTGAAAAAGACGGGAAAGAGCGTTTCCGACGTTACGGCCGGGGAGAAACGGGACCGGGACGCCGTGATCGACATGGAATGCGATATCTGGATTCCCGCCGCACGGCCGGATGTGATCAACGCGGCGAACGCATCGCGTCTCAACACCAAACTGATTGTCGAGGGGGCCAACATCCCCGTCACCCCCGAAGCCGAAAAATTCCTGCACGAGCACGACGTGCTCTGCGTTCCGGATTTCATCGCCAATGCGGGCGGCGTGATATGCGCTGCCCTGGAATATCGCGGCGTCACTCAAGCGATGGTATTTTCGTCGATTGGGGAAAAAGTGCGAAGCAATACGGAGCAGGTCTTGGAGGCGGTTACGACAAAAGCCATCCCGCCACGCGAAGCCGCTCTGGAGCTTGCCGAGCAACGGATCAGGAAGGCCATGTCGTACAGGCGCTGGTCGTTATTTTCCTCGGCGGATAATTAGGAATAAGCCGTGTCGCTGCTTTTCTCTACCCGACGGCGCTTCGAAAAATAGCGGCGCCGGATCGTTTGCTTCACACGCCACCCCCTCCGAAGATTCGGGAGGCGATACGCGATAGGAGGCTTGGAAGTCCCCGAATAAGCCCTCGGCTGCGTTCGGCGAACCTGGATCGAAGGGACAGAGCAATGCTGTCTTTGGCCGCAGCATTGGTTGCTTCCAGGTCTCTGAGGAGCCGCACTTCAAGTTCCGGCGTGCCGGCCACGTGACATGCCCTGCGGATGTGGCCTTGGGTTGCCTCGTAGAGCTGCTCCAAGGACTCTGATGCGTCTACGACCAAGCGCTCAACCCATGACTGGCTGGCAAACAGTGCTTGTCTCACCGCCCACTCGTACTCCGCGACAACTGTCTCCGACTGAGCTTCTATCGATGCCTTGCACGTCGCCAATACCTGCTTCAGCATTGCACCGGATTTCACTCGGCCTTTCGCGGACAATTCGTGCTGGATTGCCTGAATCTCAGTAGGCAGGGAAGCAATGCGCTTTTGCATCATTGCCTCGGCTTTTTGTCTAGCTAATAGCTGGAGGTCTGACATTTCTGACGGCTAACTTAATGGATGATTTTATGCGGTCGCAGGTTAACGCCCGCTCCCACAGCAAGAGCCGTAGGATGTGGTGAACGAAGTGAACCGCATCGTTCGAGAATGCGATTGATGCGGTTCGTACCTCACGGCATCCTACGGCTCTGTCCTGAGCCAAGTCGAAGGGCTCAGAGCGAACGGTATTTTTGGGCCGGGTTAATAGAAATCAGCTTCAGCCCTTGACCCTGGATTTCAAATGCTCCGCAAGGCGCCTCATGGCCGACGAACTGTCATCGGGCGCAAGGCGAACATTGATGATGCTTGGCGTGGCGCGGTCTGCGAGCGATTTGACGAGCGCCTCCTCAAACGCTTCCTCATCGGGCGCATCGTATCCGTTCAGCGGACCGAAAAGCTCGCCCAGCCGGTCGAAACGCCAACAGCCGATGTCGTTGAAAGGCCCGTCGAGGATGAATCGTTCGGTGCTGTAACCGCAATTGTTGAAAACCACCACGATGGGCGCCAGGCCGAAGCGTACGTGCGTCGAAAGCTCGGTGCCGGTCATTTGAAACGCGCCGTCTCCGACCAGGATGAGCGCACGATGATCCGGACGGGCGATTTGCGCGCCGAGCGCGGCGGGCACCGCAAAGCCCATCGTGGTATAGAAAGCGGAGGACAAGAACTCGCTCCGCTCGTAGACCTGTAGGTCGATCGCGGCAAACAGGCAATCGCCCACGTCGCAGACCACGATCATGTCGGAGGTAAGCGCCCGATTCAGCCGTTCGATCAAACGGGCGATCGTCATCGGCCGGTTCGGTTCGGGAAACCCGCTCGCTTCAGGCACGGCGGGCGCCGCCGGGAAGGTTTCGCTCCGAGCTTTCACCGAGCGCGCCAAGGACATGACGAAATCCGACAGGGTGACGCGGGGATAGCGGTGATAGCGGATCACGACTTCGTTTTGAGCCGCGCGCACGATGCGATGGGGATCGAGACGCGCGGTGTAGATGCCGGTATCGATGTCGTTCAAGGTGACGCCCAGCATCAGCAGCAAATCGGATTGTTCCACCATGTAACGCGCGTTCTCCGAACTCATCGCGCCTTCATAGACGCCGAGATAGGCCGGGTGCCGCTCGGCAATCACCGACTTGCCGGTCAAAGTGGCCGCCACCGGCAAGCGTGCCCGTTCGACCAGTTCGACCAGAGCGTCCTGAAGTCCGCGTCGATGCAGTTCGAGGCCCGCCAGAATCGTCGGCGATACCGACTTCGTCATGAGCTCCGCGGTCTCGGCGACCGCTTCCGATAAGGCGGCTTCATCGCTCGAAGGCTCTTCGAGCGGCTCTTCCGGCACCGAATAGCCTTCAGCCATGACCAGATCGCGCGGGAGCTCGATGTAAACCGGTTTGCACGACCGGCGGGCGGTCGCGATGGCGCGGTCGATTTGACGAAAGGCGATGACCGGGTCATCGAGCACGACCGTGGCGCAGGTGATGCGATCGAAAATCTCGCGCTGAAACGTGAAGGGGCCGAAGCGGTGATGAATCAGTGGATCTTCTCGCTGTTCGCGCACGCCCGGAGCACCGCTGATGACGACCACCGGCGAGGACTCCGCATGGGCACCGGCGACCGCGTTGACCGTATTCAGCGCTCCCACGCCGTAAGTCACCGCCAGCGCGCCTATGCCCTGACAGCGGGCATAGCCGTCCGCGGCAAAGGCGGCGGTGTCCTCCCGCGTAGTACCGATATGCTGGATCGGACTTTTGACCATCAAATCGTAGAAGCCGAGCACATAATCGCCGGGAACGCCGAAGATATGTTTGACACCGGCATCGTATAGACGCTTGAGGAGGTATTGTCCGATAGAATCCGATTTTGCAGTGCTCATGACGATTTCTCCGGTACTTTCAAATTTGACTGTTTTGGCCGCTTCCGATTGCGTATCCGTAAGTCCATCATCGTTTCCGGGCCAGCCTCGGCCGGCCGATCCACCACCGGTTGACTCCCCACAACACGATGCCGACGCCCAGCAGCGCGAGCGAGATCGCGTAGTCGCTGGCCGGCCGTCCGGATAGTACCGGTAGAGCCAGATAGCCGCAGAAAATCGCGCCAAGCACGGGCGTTCCAGGCGGCGCCCGGAAGTGCGCATGCTCGACTTTCTCCCGGCGCAGCACCAGACAGGCGATATTGACCCCGGTGAAAACGCACAGCAAGAGCAGGGCCGTGGTGCCGCCGAGCTTCCTCACGCCATCCTCGCCAGCCGTAACGACCAGCGCGACCGCAATCGCGGTGGTGAACAGGATCGACACCCATGGCGTGCGCCGGGTCGGATGCACGGCGCCGAACACCGGCGGCAGAATCCGTTCGTTCGCCATGCCGTACAGCAGCCGGCTGGCCATCATCATGTTGATCAGGGCCGAATTGATCACCGCAAGCAAGCCGATGCCGGCGAACGCCTTTAGCGGAAACGCCGGCGCACCGATGGCGACCACCGTCAAGAGCGCATCGGATCTGGCGGCCGAAAGCGTCTCGGCGGGAATCAGCAGCGAAGCGGTAAGCGCCACTAGCTCATAAATCAGGGCCGCGGCAATCAGCCCCGACAGCAGCGACCGCGGGAAAATCCGCGCGGGGTCCCGGCACTCCTCCGCCATGTTTACCGCGTCCTCGAATCCGACCATGGCGAAGAAGGCCAAGGAAGTGGCTGCCGAAATCGAGAGCAGCAGGTTTCGGTCCTCGGTGTCGAATTCGAGGAGCCGGCTCGGCTCGCCTTGACCGCTCCCCGCCGCGTACACGCCTATGGCGATGACGATCAAGAGGCCCGATATTTCGACGCCGGTCAGTACCATATTGATCTTCACCGACTCGGCCACCCCTCGAAAGTTGATCAGCCCGAGAACGAGGAGAAAACCGACCGCCACCGGCAGCACCGGCCAGGGAGCGAACGGCTGGAGGTAGGTAGCGGCGAATGCGCGAGCCGCCGCCCCGGCGGCCGTAATGCCCGAACTCATCACGGCGAAGGCGACCAGGAAGGTCAGGAACGGGATTTTAAACGCCCGCTGGATGTACAAGGCCGCGCCGGCCGCGCGGGGATATTTGCCGACCAGCTCCAGGTAGCTGAACGCGGTGAGAAACGCGACTCCGAACGCTACGAGAAATGGCAGCCACAGCGCTCCCCCGATCTGGCCGGCCACGCTGCCGATGAGCGCGTAGATGCCGGTGCCGAGCACATCGCCGATCACGAAGAAGAACAGCAGCTTGGGACCGATCGCCCGCTTCAGCGCCGGCCGACTCTCAACCGTGGGCTCGCCGGTCTCGCTCATCTCGTCGTCTCGCCATAGCGGACCCCGGCACAAAACAGCACCCGAGAATGTGTTTCGGCGATGCTCCGATCGTTCCCTTGCGGCACTGGGTGCTCCGAGGCAGTAATCCGCATTTCTCACGGATAGAGTGTGCATTAAGAACCGAAAACCGGGAAACTTGTTTTACCATGCTCGTTATCAGGTTATTGCTAAAATTCCATTTAACAAAGGCGCAGGTTGAAATGCAGTAAACTTATCCGCCACCTTAAAAACGCAGTCCTCGTGATCCCCTCGACGGTCCAATCGAAGCTCGTTGCCGCACTTCAGCACAAACGAATGATACTGGCTCGCGTGCTGACGCTCGTCGTGATGTTGAGCGTCGGCGGAGTCGGGGAATATATGGTACGGCTGGAACGACAAAACGCCGAACGCGAGCAGCGCAGCCAGGTCATCAGCGAAGTCGGTCAACTCAGAGCCGCGCTGGAAAGCGAGCTTAACGCCACGCTGTTTCTGACGCAGGGCATGATCGCCTATGTCACCACACGCTCGACCCTCGAACCCGAGGTGATCGAACCGATGCTCAAAACGCTCTACGAGTACGGACGGCATGTCCGCAACATCGGACTTGCGCCCGGCAATCGCCTGACCTACATCTATCCGCTCGAGGGTAACGACAAGGCGCTTGGACTCTACTTCCCGGATGTGAAGGAGCAGTGGCCCGCCGTCGAGCGAGCCATCCGCGAACGCAAACCGCGACTCGCCGGCCCAACCCAATTGAAGCAGGGCGGCGTGGGCCTGATCTACCGGATTCCGGTATTCCTCGGCGCCCAGGGAGACTATTGGGGGCTGCTCAGCATGGTGATCGATATCGAAAGCCTGTATGCGCGCGTCGGCGTAGCGCCCAATGTACGGGGATTACAGCTTGCCTTGCGAGGCAGGGACGGCACAGGTTCGGAAGGAGAAACCTTCCTGGGCGACGACTCGTTATTCGATACCGATGCCATTATCGCCGAGGTCATTACACCGGGCGGAACCTGGGAACTGGCAGCGCGGCCCGACCGTGGCTGGGGCCGAGGCGGCCACTTCGGCTGGCTGCGCGGCGGCTTCTGGCTAGTCGGAATCCTGTTGGGGGGCGCCTTGCATCAAGTCCTGCTCTTCGCCGTCCGACGCGAACAACTCTCGGAGCAGCTGCGAGAACGTACGATCGAACTCGAACAAAGCCATGCCATGCTCATCGCGGAAGTCGACGAGCGCAAGCGTCTCGAAGAAGAACTGCGCCACTTCGCGTTTTATGATGCTTTGACGCGGCTGCCCAATCGCCGTTTGTTGCTGGATCGCCTTCATCAGGCGCAGCTCGCGAGCGCGCGCCAAAGATCCCATGTTGCCGTGATGTTTCTCGACCTGAACAATTTCAAGGAGCTCAACGACAATCACGGCCACGATATCGGCGACCAACTCTTGATGGATGTCGCCCGACGCCTGCAAAGCACTGTCCGGGAAAGCGACACGGTCGCGCGTCTCGGCGGCGATGAATTCATAGTGATGCTGGAGGGACTCGGCCCGGAGGCGGAAAAAGCGCGGAATTACGCCGCCGCCCTTGCCGACGATATCCGCAATGTGCTGGGTCAAGAATACGTCCTGGGCGATATCCGGCACCAATGTTCGGCAAGCATCGGCATCAAGCTGTTCCTGGGCACTAACGAGGACCCCGACCAGATTCTCAAGGATGCCGATATGGAAATGTACCGAGCCAAACAGCGTTCCGGCAGGGTGGCTTGGGGCTGAATGTAAACGATCGATGACGGTAAGACACACTGTCGGCAAAGGATTGCCGACCTACGCCCCTATGGCGCGGAGGTCGTAGGGTGGGTTAGGCGCACTATACCGCCGATCGATGACGAACACTGCGCTTCACGTGCGCCGTAACCCACCATAGTAGGTCGGAAATCCCTTTCCGACACACGGTCGGCAAAGGATTGCCGACCTACCATCCTGGAGCAGTTTCCGTTCGTCGCTCAATCGCGGTCTAAAGCCTGCTCGCACAGGCCGTAAACCAATCCGACAACCGCCCTGCCCTATAGTCCGGCGGAAACGGCATGGCAGTTGGCGCATGGCCTCCCCATCGGCTTATTGGATGATTTCATGGCGAAAGGAAGACGCGTCTTCCAAAGGTTCGATATGGGTCACGATGAGGAGATTCGGAATGACCTCGCGGATATCGGACTCGATGCGCTCCAGGAGTTCGTGTCCCTCCTGGACCGTCATCGCGCCGGGTACGAGCACATGCAGGGTGATCAGCCGCTGGGTGCCGGCGACGCGGGCGCGGAGGTCGTGGAACTGGATGCCTTGCCGCCGGTAGTTGTCGAGAATGCGTTCGATGCGATGGCGTTCCTCGGGAGGTATGGCGGCGCCGAGCAGCCCGGAAAGCGAGCGCAGTATGAGCTGGGTGCCCGAGACCACGATATTGAGGGCCGCCAGAAGCGCGATGGCCGGGTCCAGCCATTGCCACCCGGTCAATGCGATTCCGCCCAGCCCTGCCAGTACGGCGCCGGTGGTCCAGACGTCGGTCATCAAATGCTTGCCGTCGGCCTCGAGCGTGATCGATCCGGACCGGCGTCCCGCTCGCAGCAGCACCCTGGCCACCGCCAGATTGACCAGCGCTGCCGCCACCGAAACCAGCATGCCCAGATTGATCGCCGCCAGCGCCTGAGGATGCATCAGGCGATCCCAGGCCGCCCAGGCAATGCCGGCGGCCGCCACGACAATCAGCGCGCCCTCGAAACCGCTGGAGAAATATTCGGCTTTACCGTGCCCGAACGGATGGTTCTCGTCGGCCGGTCGCGCGGCCAGCGTGAGGACGACCAAGGCCGCCGCGGCTCCGAACAGGTTCACCAGGGATTCGGCCGCATCGGACAGAAGCGCCACGGAACCGGTCACGAGATAGGCGACCGTCTTCAAGGCGATCGTCACGAGGGCCGCGAAGATCGATAGCCAGGCATAGCGGGTGAGCGGGGCCTCCGGCGATCGCGAAGCGGTTACTTCATTCCGACCATCCTCAGCGGCGCGACGAAAATAGCCGGCGAGAAAATTACCCGCCGCCCGGACGAGACGCCTCGCCGCATAGTACAGAACCATGGGGCCGGCGACGGATAACAGCCCGCCGAACATGGCGATCAGCCAGTCGTCCCGGTGTAAGGGTTGCAGACTCAAACGCGCGGCCAGCCAAGGCGTCTGCACCAGAACCAGCGACGATCCGACGGTCGCAACGACCATCAGCCAGGCGGTCTTCGTCCGCAAACGGCTCAGAACGGCAGTGGCCGCCGCACTGGCGCAGGTCAGCGCCACCATCGCCATGGCGCGCGCATGTTCGACACTGCCGCCCGGCAGAAGGCTGCGGTCGTAGGTCCACAAGATCAGCGCAGTGATCAGAGCTCCGATCGTGGCGATCAGGAACCACTCCCCACCCGAGAAAAATCGCGCCTCCCGGCGCTTCGGCACCAGCCGTAGCGGCCCGCGCGCCGGCAGTTCCTGAAACACCAAAAGCGCCGTCGGGTGGATGAGCGTCTCCAGCCAGACGATATGTACGGGCAAGTACAGGATGGGATGCCCGATCAGCGGAATGAAGGTGGCCGTAATGACCAAGGGGATGTGGATCAGCAGCAGATATTGGAAGCTGAGCTGGAGATTGCGGAATAGCTGCCGCCCCTCGGCGATGGCTCGGACGATGGTGCTGAAATTGTCGTTGAGCAGGACGATGGAAGCGATTTCTCGTGCGCTGCGGGTACCGCGCTCGCCCATGGCGATGCCAATGTCCGCGGCCTGAAGCGCCGGAACGTCGTTCACGCCGTCGCCGGTGACGGCCACGATCTCGCCTTCCGCCTTCAATGCCCGCACCAGGGCCAGCTTCTGGGTAGGCAGGGCGCGCGCCACCACGTCGACATCCGGACGAAGAGAGGCACCATCATCGAGACGGCGGACCAGTTCGTCGCCCAGAACGATGCCGCCCTTCATCCCGATCTGCCGCGCCACGCCGCCCGCGGTCGCCGGGTGATCGCCGGTGACCATCACCACGCGGATGCCGGCGGCGCGGCATTCCCGCACCGATTCGATCACGCCGTCCCGGATCGGGTCCTCGAAAGCCAGCAATCCCAGGAACCGGCCGCCGCGGTCCGGTTCGCCGCCGCTCCAGGCGCCATCCAGATGCCAGCATGCGCAAGCGAGCACCTTGTGGCCTTCGGCGGCCAGGCGGTCGACCCGCGACGCCCAATCGGTCCGTTCCGCCTCGCTAAGGTTTACCAGCGCCAGCAAGACTTCAGGAGCCCCCTTGCTGGCCACGTGTATCCTGTCGCCGATCCGCACCACCACGGTTTCGCGGCGGCGCTGCTCGGTGTAGGGATAGGTCTCGAGCACGACATCGGCAGCGGCCGAAATCGCACGTTTCTGAACGCGTTCGAGGATCGCCGTATCCATGGGATCGCCGGATTCCGCACGGGACGCAAACGCCGCCCATCGGAGCAGTTCATTTTCGGAAACGTCCGCGCCGGGGGCCAGATGTTCGAGCCGAAGACGGCCCTCGGTAATCGTGCCGGTCTTGTCGGAACAGATGCAGGTGATGCGACCGATGTTCTCCACCGATACGCCGCGCCGGACCAGCGCCTTCCGCCGCGCCAGCCGATACACGCCGACGCCCAGAAACAGGGTGAATACCACCGGAAACTCTTCGGGAAGAGCCGCCACCGCGAGGGTCGCCGCGCTGACCAGGGCGTCCACCCAGCCGTGGCCTTGATGCAGCCGCACGCCGGCCAGAATCAGGCAAAGCACTCCGGCAGCCGCGATCAAGAGCGTCACCAGGTTGGAAATGGCGGTCTGCAACGGCGTGCGCTCCCGTTCGCCGGCGGCCGCGGCGCGGACGATCTCGCCGTAAAGCGTTTGCCCGCCCGTATACACTACCGTCATTTCCGCCTGGCCGGTCAACAGGCGGGTACCGGCGAATCCCCAATGCGCATCGTCGATCCAGGCTGATTCGTCGAATCGCAGCGGCATTGCTCTGAGAGCGTGCTTCGGCACCGGATACGCTTCTCCGGTCAGAGACGATTCATCCGCCTGCAATTGCTCCCCGGCGGAGATCAACCCGTCGGCCGGAAAAGCCTCGCCGGTCTCGATCCGCACCCGGTCGCCGGGAACCAGCTCGGAAGCGGAGATTTCCAATAGCGCACCGTCACGGACGACACGGGCGGTCTGAGCAAGCTGCCGGCCGAGTCCTTCAGTCGATACCTGTGTCCGGCGATGCAGAAAGGCATCCATGCCCAGCAACGGCAGAATGGCCGCCATTAGCGTCATCGCCTCGGCATAACTGCCGAGCACGGCATAAATGAGACCGGTTCCGACCAGGAACCAGATCATGGGGTCCTTGAGCGTATCGCGCGCCAGTTCCAGCCACGGACTGCCGGCGATTTCGAGAATGTCGTTCCGGCCATATCGTTTTCTGCGTTCGGCGATATCGATAGAGGACAGTCCGCGTGGGTCATGCGGAAGATCCTTCATTCGTACAGCGGGAATATCGCGACGCATGGCGGTGACGGTCTCTTTGGAAGGAAGCGGCCGGCCGAACCGGGCATTCTGGATAGTTGGCCCCGTATTATCGGCGTCGATGCCGCCGAATGTCACCGTTGCCGTCGCGACACAAGACCTGGATGGTTCTCCGCGTGCAAATAGCGTCGGAACTTGGCGGTTCGCGGGGAACTCCGCGATGCTGTCCGTTTCCAAATAGAAACATCGGCGTTACTTGATAAGGAATCGAGACATCAGGATGCAAAGAGGAATCACTTTAGTCTCGCCGCGCGAATCCGCATTCGCGGGTGTACAGAATCCACCGCCCTACCAGTCCGAATCGGAGACCTCAAGCTAAGCCGTACGCCATGGAAAGCTCATTCCAACCCGGTGCGGTAGTCGTCAGCAGAGACGGTTTACCGGGTTTTGTCGATCCCGCATTCCTTCCCGTCAACGAACAGGCCGTAGTGCAAGTGCAATTCGAGCGCGGCGAACGGCTGGTGATCCCCGTGAACGTCCTCGATCGGCAGGAAGACGGAACCTATGTTCTGCCCATGACCTTGGCCGAAGCCATGACCACTTGGCGGGACCCGTCGGAAAGCGGCGAAACGCTGACCATTCCCGTAGCGGAGGAACGACTGGTACGGCAAATCCGCAAAATCGAAACCGGGCGGGTGCGCATCACCAAACGCATTTCTACCCGGGTCGAAGAGGTCGATGATCCACTAATCCAGGAAACGCTTCATGTCGAGCGGGTCGCCGTAAACCGTCCTATCGATGAGCCGGTGCCCGCCCGGCATGAAGGCGACACGCTGATCATTCCCGTATTCGAAGAAACCCTGGTAGTGCGGAAGCAGCTGGTTCTGAAGGAAGAGCTGCACGTGACCCGACGCAAAACGGAATCGCACCGGCCGCAACAAGTGACCCTGCGGCGCGAGGAAGTGTCGGTCGAGCGGGTTCCTCCGGAGAGACAGACGACGGACCTTGAACAGCCTGGAGTCTCAAACTGAGATGCCTCGATGTTTTTAATCGTATTTTTTAACGTTCGGACGAGGAGAAAGCCATGATTAACACAGTGGTTGGATTACTGGATAACCGATCGGAAGCCGAAAAAGTCGTGCACGACCTCGAGCGTGAAGGCTTCGGCCGAGATCACATTCATGTCATGACCAGCGATGTCGAATACGAGCGCGAGCTAGGCGCAGCCGGTGGAGCCCAGAAGGAATCCGGCCTCCGCTTCGTCCTTTCCAAGCTCGGGCTGCTGGAAGAGCGCCGGCATGAAATCGGGCTGCCTGCGGAGGACATCCGTTATTACTCTGAAGGCGTACGCCGCGGCGGCCTCCTGGTCACCGTCGAAACCGACGAAAGCCACGCCGACCGTGCTGCAGAGATTCTGGAGGAACACGGCGCGGTGAATATCGAGGAGCGCGCGGGTCAATGGCAGCAGACCGACATGACACAACAGCCGACCATGGGCAAAGCGGGCACTACTACAGAACCTATGCGTACCGCCGAGGAAGCGAAAATCCCGGTCGTCGAGGAAGAGCTGAAAGTGGGCAAGCGCGCCGTCAAGCGTGGCGGAGTCCGCGTCTATACCCATGTCAAGGAGCGGCCGGTTGACGAAGACATCACTCTGCGCGAAGAGCACGTCAACGTCGAACGCCACCGGGTCGACCGTCCCGTGTCGGACGCAGACATGGCAGCCTTCAAGGAAGGCACCATCGAGCTCACCGAAACGGGGGAAGAAGCTGTAGCCTCCAAGGAAGCACGGGTGGTTGAAGAAGTCACCGTCAGCAAAGGCGTGACGGAACATATCGAGACCATCCACGATACGCTGCGCCGGACCGAAGTCGACGTGGAAGAATTCGGCAGAGGCGCAGCCGAAACACCGTCCGGCTTCGAGCGTTTCGATGCCGATTTTCGCCAGCACTATTCGACCCATTTCGGCAATCAGGGACAGCCTTATGATCGGTACCTGCCCGCCTACCGCTTCGGCCACGCGCTGGGTAGCGATCCCGCCTACTCCGGCAAGGACTGGGCAGCGCTGGAACCGGATGTCCGGCGTGTGTGGGAGAAAAAACAGCCGAGCAGCAAATGGGACCAGATGAAAAACGCGATCCACTATGCTTGGGAACGCGCGCGGGGTCATCGCTGAATGCATCCGGCTCGCCTAACCCTTTAGGAATTTCCTGAGAAAGCCCTCTCCCCTCTGGATGGCGTCGCGAAAGCGCCCCCGCCACTGGGGAGAGCACAGCTGCCCGGTCAGGCTGGAATCCCTTCCCAATCGCAAACGGTCGCTTTAGTCGCGACCCTTCCAATCGCAAACGGTCGCTTTAGTCGCGACCCTTCCAATCGCAAACGGTGTCTCCGGGAACACCAAGGCGACGATTTCCGACACAAAGCCCGTCGGCAAAGGGTTACCGACCTACGACTGTAGCACCCTGTAGGTCGGGAATCCTTTCCCGACGCCACGTCCCGGCCGAGCGTCTTCGTCGGCAAAGGATTGCCGACCTACGCTCTCCCCTCCTGGAACGAATCCGTACACCGGGATGGAAAACGCTCTAAGTACATTCAGGGAATGTCTTGCGGCATAGGCAACCTGCAGGACAACCCCGCCAATCAAGCCAATCTGTCGAGATTCCGCAAATATTTGCGGAATGTACTTAGCAACAGGTCGACCATGCTCGGTCAACGACCTGCCCCGGCGGCCGTTAACGAGAATGAGCGCGTGATGATCCGGACGTGGATCCTGCTCGCTATTGGAGCCGGACATCCGCCCGCCACACCTCGACCAGATTGTCCGAGAACGTCGGCGCATGACCGAAGTTGCAGTAGGCGGCCGAACTGATCACATTGACCGAGCCGTCGGTGCGATTGCGGCTCCGCCAGTATCCGAGAGTCGCGACCACCACGCCCGGCGGAGTATCCTCGGTAACCCGCGCGTCGGCTTCGAATTCGCCGCGGTCGTTGAATACCTTCACATTATCCCCTTCGCGAATGCCGCGCGGTTCGGCGTCGGCCGGGTTGATGAGCACGAATTGCTCGCCCTGGGCGCGAATCTTGTGCTCTTCGTTCGCGTAACAGGAGTTCAAAAAGCCGTGGCTTTTGGGCGAAAGGATATTCAGCGGAAACCGTTTCGCCCGCTCGGGATCGCTCTCCGGCCGCTCGCGGCAGAGCACGTAATCGGGCAAGTCGTCGATCGGTTCCGCGCCTTGGCCGCTTTCGTACATCTGTCGGAAAACGGCGCCGACGAAATTGCCCTGCGCGGCGCCCGAGGCCTTGAACTCGCACTTTCCCGAGGGCGTCGGGAAGTTGCCCTCGGCGTGCGGCGCCGAGGTTTCCGGTTTGCCGCCTCGGATATGGGCGTAACCGCGCCGCTCCAGATAAGCCAGGTCGATGTCCCGAAGCTGCGGCGCATTCCAGTCGACGTAGTGTTCGATCATCTCGCGATCGCTGCGCGTGAACTGTTCGTCGTCGAATCCCATGACTTTTGCCAGGCGCCGGAACAGCTCAGTGTTGGGCACGGCTTCGCCCGAGGCCGGGACGGCTTTCTGGTTGAGGGTCAAATAGAGGTGGCCCCAGGACCACATGATGTCGTCCATTTCCCCCGCCATCGCGGCGGGCAGAACGATATCGGCGTAGGCGGCGGTGTCGGTGATGAAGTGCTCGCTGACCACCGTGAACAAATCCTCGCGCTTCAGGCCCTCGACGATCCTGTTGGTTTCCGGCGCCTGCGACACCGGGTTGGCGTTGTAGACCATCAGGGACTTGACCGGCGGCGCGAGCGGCATGCGCCCTGTCAGCGCGTCGCCCAACTTCAGGATGTTGATCACGCGGGTCCCCGGCTTGATCCATTCCGGCCGGCACACCCGATCCCAGTGAATCGGAAATTCCCAGACCGGCATTTGTAGCAAGCCGCCGCCCACGTGTCGCCAGGCCCCGGTCAAGGCCGGCAGACAGCACACCGCGCGGATGGTCTGCCCGCCTCCGTGATGACGCTCCAGCGCGACGCCTATGCGAATCGCCGCGGGCTGGGTCGTGGCATATTCGCGGCTCAACTTCCGGATGTCGTCGGCGGGAATGCCGGTGATTTCGGCTGCGTACTCGGGCGTGTAGCGCGCCGCCCTCTCCTTCAGATCCTCGAATCCGATCGTGTATTGGGCGATATAGTCGCGATCCAGCAAATCTTCGGCAATGATCTGATGAATCATCGCCATGGCCAGGGCGCCGTCGGTGCCGGGCTTCGGGGCCAGATGCCAGTCGGCCTGCTTGGCGGTGCGGGATTTGTAGGCGTCGATCACCACCACCTTGGCGCCGTTTTTCTGCGCCTCGTGGACGATATGCCAGTGATGCAGGTTGGTGCTGACCGAATTGCAGGCCCAGATGATGATGTATTTCGACTGGGCGAAGCTTTCCGGATCGACGCCTCCGGTGGGGCCGACCGTGAGCAGCCAGGCGGTGGACGAACCGCTCGCGCAGAAGGTTTTTTCCAGCACGCTCGCGCCCAGCTTGTTGAAAAACGCATCGCCGACGGTCAGGCCCTGAAGAGTGCCCTGGTTGCCCAGGTAGTTGTAGGGAAGAATCGCTTCCGCGCCGTACTCGTCGATGATGGCAGTCCAGCGGGTCTTGATCTCGTCCAGCGCCTCGTCCCAGGAAATCCGCTCGAACCGGCGCGAGCCTTTCGGCCCCACGCGGCGCGAGGGATACAGCACGCGCTCCGGATTGTAGTGATGGTCGTGGAAATCCTTGAGCTTGGTGCAAAGGCCGCCCCGCGTTAGCGGATGATCGGGATTGCCGCGCACATTGACCAGCCGGTCGTTTTCGACTTCGTAGAGCATCGCGCAGGTGTCCGGGCAATCGTGCGGACACGCGCCGAATACGGTTTTCTTCTCGCTGGCAGCTGCCATTTCTTCTCCTCCGGTCAATCGTTTTTATACAAATTTCAATCAAGATGACGCATGGGAATCGTCATACTCGATGTCCGTCGCGTACACATCGTAAGCCTTGCTGTATTCCATGACCCGAGCCACCTCCGCGATGAAATCTTCGCCGTACCCGGCCCGGCGCAGCAGGTGAAATCCGACTTCCATGCCCGAACTGATGCCGCCGCCGGTAACGATCCGTCCGGCGTCGACCACCCGCGCCCGGCTGATGCGGCAGGCCGGGGCCAGCTCGGCCAGGCGGTCGATGGGCACTTTGCCCGACGGGGATTGTTCCACGCGATCGGGCTCCTTGCGGTTGGTCGCCGCTTTTCCGTCCAACAGCCCCATCTTGGCGTAAATCCAGGAACCGGTGCATACCGAAACCAGCAGGGTTCTCTCGGGCAAGCCGCGGATGAACTCGTGCAGATGCCCGTTGTTGATTTCCTGCCGCGTGCCGAAACCGCCCGGGATCAGGAAGGCGTCCATGTCGGGCCGGTCCGCAAAGGAATAGTTGGGCAGCACCGTAAAGCCGGCCTGCGCCTGCACCGGACGCAAGGACTCGGCGATGAAGAAAGCCTCCAGCTCGGGATCGAATCGCCGGGCGACCGAGAATACGCCATAGGGCGCTGCGAAGTCGACGATTTCCAGATCCTTGCAGATGTAAATGCCTAATCGGAAACCGGGTTTAAACGTGTAACTCATGGTCGTTTCCTTGTGCTGGTCGAGGAGCAATCCGCCATGTAGACAGATCTGTCTACAGCATTGATGAGACAGACCATTCTGTCAATAATCCCGTAAACGCTTTCAAAACCTCTTATGACTCAAGACGCCACGCCTATTACGTCCTCGGCACGCGACCGCATCCTGGAAACCGCGCAACGGCTGTTCTACCAATACGGCATCCGCGCCGTGGGCGTCGATCGCATCATCGCCGAATCGGGCGTCGCCAAGATGTCGTTCTACCGCCACTTCCCGTCCAAAAAAGACCTGGTGATCGCGTTTCTCGAACGGCGTCATCGATTCTGGATGGATTGGTTTACCCGGCGCGTGCGGGAATTGGCCGAATCCCAAACTTCGCCAGGCCTCGGCATCATCGCGGATGCCCTGAAGGAATGGTTCTCGGATCCCGACTTCCGAGGCTGTGCGTTCATCAATACGGTCGCGGAACTGAGCGAGGATTCGGCGGAAGAACGCCGGATCGCGGCGGATCACAAGCGGGAACTGCGGGATTTCGTCCGAACGATGATCCCGGAGCGGCCGGGACGCTCGGCAAACGACGCGGCGGAACTGGCTCTGCTGATCATCGACGGCGCCATCGTGCGCGCCCAAATGACGGGCAATGCTGAAGTGGCTGAGGAAGCGCGCACCTTGCTCGAATTTTTGGATGGGGAACCGTTCGGATCAACCGCTTAGAACCTACTCGAGCGCCGGAATCGGGTAGGCGACGGCTAGGGAAGAGACACCGCGGAAAACCGAGCGGCGACCGAGGCGTCCAAAGAGACCATTGGTCAGCCCTCCGAGTGCTGGCTTCAAGAGAAGCGCGACGATTGGCGGTATCCTAGTTCAGGCGTCCGAATGCCGTCCACCGCTATGCCAGACCGGAGGATGCAAAGTCCCTCCCTCGGTGGAAAAGGGTTAGTAGGTGCGGGATCCGTTTCCGACATAATCGATCTATCGGCCACGGCTTGTCGACCTATGGCGACATTACAGGTTACAGTTTTGCACGGTATCCCGGTTATCGGCGGCGCAACGATCGCCGTTGACATGAGAGCCGCCGTCGGCGATGTCGTTGCCACCGGCACCGTCCACGACATTCAGCATATCGTCCCCCTCTCCGCCCCGAAGGATATCGTTGCCTGAACCGCCGCTGGCCCGGTCTCGACCGGGGCCGCCCTCGAGCAGGTCATCGCCCGCGCCGCCCCAGAGGATATCGTTGTCCTCGCCGCCACTGAGCTTATCGTTACCCGTGCCCCCACGGAGCGTGTCGTTGCCGTCGCCGCCGCAGATCAGGTCATCGCCGCCGCGGCCGTCGATCACGTCGTGGCCGGCCAGGCCGACGATGACGTCGTTGCCCGGCGTTCCCCGCAAGACATCATTGCCCGCAGTGCCGACAATCGTCGCCGGCATGCCGAAGCACACGGGCGTCGTCGGCCGGCTGACAAAGAGCACGGCCTGACCCTGACCAGGATTGCCGTCCACGCTTTGGTTCCAGGCACCTATCAGGAGGTCGGTTTTGCCGTCGCCGTTGACATCCCCCGCGCTCGCCAGTACCTGACCGAAGTGGGCGTCATCCTTGGGCGTCGGATGGTCGAGGGTGTGCAGCAAGATGCCATCGGCCCCGCTGAAGATGAAGGCCTGCCCCTGATGTGCATTGCCGCCCACGGTTTGCCTGGGCGCTCCAACCAGGAGGTCGGATTTGCTATCGCCGTTCACATCGCCCGCGCCGGCCACGGCCGAACCGAAGTGCGCACCTTCCTGAGGCAGGGGAGTATCGAGGGTCTGAAGGAGGGTCCCATCGGCCCCGCTGAAGACAAAGGCCCGTCCCTGGTACTCGTTGCCACCCACGTCTTGCAGGTAAGCTCCCACCAGAAAGTCGGGGGTGCCATCGCCGTTCACATCGCCCGCGCCGGCCACAGCATCACCGAAGTGCGCACTTTCCTGGACTATCGGGTCATCGAGGGTGTGCAGCAGGGTGCCATCGATCCCACTCAGGACAAAGGCCCGGCCTTGGCCGCGATTGCCGGCTACAGTTTGCCCGGACGCTCCCACCAGGAGGTCGGGAACCCCGTCGCCGTTTACATCGCCCGCGCCGGCCACGGCCGAACCGAAGTGAGCACCTTCCTGAGGCAGGGGAGTATCGAGGGTCTGAAGGAGGGTCCCATCGGCCCCGCTGAAGACAAAGGCCTGGCCCTGGCCGAAATTGCCCCCCAAATCTTGCGAGGATGCCCCCACCAGGAGGTCGGGAATCCCGTCGCGGTTGACATCCCCCGCGCTGGCCACGGCATCGCCAAAGTAGGCGTCGTCCTGAGGCGTCGGGTTATCGAGGGTGTACACCAAGGCCCCATCGGCACCGCTGAAAATATAGGCTTGGCCCTGGTCAGCGTGGCTGCCCACATCCTGGAAGGGCGCCCCCACCAGGAGGTCGGGAATCCCGTCGCGGTTGACATCCCCAGCCCTAGCCATGGCTCGACCAAAATAGGCGACAGCCTGGGGTGTCGGGTTATTGAGAATGTGCAACAGACTGCCGTCGGCCCCGCTGAAGACAAACGCCCGGCCTTGGGCATAGTTGCCATCCGCGTTTTGCCAGGACGCCCCCACCAGGAGATCGGGAATCCCATCGCGGTTGACATCCCCCGCACCGGCCACGGCGTCGCCAAAGTAGGCGTCGTTCTGGGGCGTCGGGTTATCGAAAATAAGGGGCACATAGGGAGACTCGGCGTTAGCCGACGCCAGCCAAAATCCGACCAGGACTCCGAGACCGCGCTTCAGGACCATAAGCTGGATTCGGGCACTCAAGGCCTCCCTTGAGAGCCGCCAACGGGTCGGTCCGTTTTCCACGCTTTTCATACGAGTTACTCCCTATCTCTATGGGTATCATCGAACGAAGGCCGCGGTTTTTTTTGCGTTTTTACCGGGCATCGGTGAGTGTGCGAAATTAATGCCATCCGTGGGCGGTTGGGTCGGATCAATGGAATCCGGATTTGGCCGTCAGGCGAGGAATGCGGAGTTGGATCAATGTCACATTCGGAATGAACTTCTCTGTTCGCCGGATAGTCGCACCGCACTTGTCCTTGCAACTGCTGCCTTCAAGAAGCTTGCTTCGTCACATGCAACGACTTGCGGTTCGCGGAATTCGTATTGACACCATGGCGACCGAGCTGTTAGCGTGAAGCCATGAATCGACGGCAGCCCTCCATCCCTCCTCTTCTGGCTCTTACCCCGAGCCTCGGTCTGCTGCTGCCCCGCGCGGGCAAATAACTCACCTCATTTTTTCCTTCGATCGACTGAACACCCTTCACGGGATAACTGCGTCCGTACGACGCCTTTTCCTGGAGTACGACCATGAACCACCTGACGCCCGCCCTACCCCTGCTTCGACTTCAACCCGGTTGCCGGGCCTTGCGTTCGCGGCAGCCCGGCAGCCTTTCCGTCGCCGCAATGGACACTCATCGCATCCGACGAAAACCCAGGAGTCACCGATCATGTTGAAGCAGCCGAACACCAAATACCGTTCCTTTCCCAAGGTCCGACTCGCGGACCGCACCTGGCCCGACCGGGTCATCACCCAAGCGCCCATCTGGATGAGCACCGATCTTCGCGACGGCAATCAGGCGCTGTTCGAGCCCATGAACGCCGAGCGCAAGATGCGCCTGTTCGAGAAGCTGGTGGATATAGGCTTCAAGGAAATCGAGGTCGCCTTCCCTTCCGCCTCGCAGACCGAATTCGACTTCGTCAGGACTCTGATCGAAGGCGGACACGTCCCCGCCGACGTCACCATAGAGGTGCTCACTCAGGCCCGCGAACACCTGATCCGTCGCACCATGGAATCGCTCTACGGCGCCCGCCGGGCCATCGTCCACGTCTACAACGCGACTGCCCGGCCGTTCCGGGAAATCGTTTTCGGCATGAGCCCCGACCAGGTCATCGCGATGGCGGTTTCCAGCGTGAAGCTGGTTCGGGAACTCGCGCAGGCGCATCCGGACACCGAATGGGTGCTCGAATACAGCCCGGAAGCCTTTACCGGCACCGAACTCGAGTTCGCCCGCGACATCTGCGACGCGGTAGTGGAGGCCTGGGGCGCGACTCCGGAGCGCAAGGTCATCATCAACCTGCCGGCGACGGTGGAGATGGCGACACCCAATGTCTACGCCGACCAGATCGAATGGATGCACCGGAATCTGGCGCGGCGCGAATGCGTCGTTCTGAGCGTCCATCCCCACAACGACCGGGGCACCGCGGTCGCCGCAGCGGAACTTGCGGTCATGGCCGGGGCCGATCGTGTCGAGGGTTGTCTGTTCGGCAACGGCGAGCGGACCGGCAACGTGGACTTGGTGACTTTGGCACTCAATCTGTACACCCAGGGCATCGATCCGGGCCTCGATTTTTCGAACATCAACGAGATCGCGCGGACCGTGGAAGACTGCATCCGCTTGCCGATCCATCCGCGCCACCCTTACGTGGGCGATCTGGTATTCACGGCCTTTTCCGGCTCGCATCAGGATGCGATCAAAAAGGGCCTGGCCCATCAGCGGCCCGATACATTCTGGGAAGTGCCTTACCTCCCCATAGACCCGGCCGATTTGGGCCGTTCCTACGACGCCATCATCCGCGTCAACAGCCAGTCGGGGAAAGGCGGCATCGCCTACCTGCTCGAGTCGGCCTATGGACTGGTGCTGCCTCGCCGGCTACAGGTCGAATTCAGCGGCATGGTGCAACGGCATGCCGACGCCACCGGCGCCGAAGTCATGCCGGACGAGCTTTGGCGAATGTTCTCCGAAGAATATCTGGGACCGGCGACGACCATCCGCTATCTCGAGCATCATCTGTTCGAGCATGGAACGGTTCAGGGAATTCGCCTGATGCTGGAAACGAACGGCCGGCGGATCACGCTGACCGGCGAAGGCAACGGTCCCATCGATGCCGTGGCTCACGCCTTCGGGGGAATGGTGCGGGTTCAATCCTATGAAGAACGTTCCATGGGACAAGGAGCCGACGCCAGAGCCGCCGCCTTCGTCGAAGTCGCGATCGACGGCATTCCCGGCATCCGCTATGGCGCCGGCATAAACGCCAACATCGTCACGGCGTCGGTGCTGGCGATCGTCAGCGCCCTGAACCGCGGCCTCAACGGCATCGAACCCGAGGCGCGGGAAGAGGTTGTCGCCATTTTGGAAAAGTCCGTGCGACAGGTCGCTTGATTCGCCGGGAAGCGGAACGAGACGAACGGCGTTTGTCGCGAGAGCGAAGTCCAGGGAGGGACTTCGTCAAAAAAAGGAAACCGGCAAACCAATCAGGACGCTGAGAAGCTCATCATATTCTGCGTGCCCGTGTTTCCGTCCATTGGAAGACTTCCATGACGGGACTGCGCTCGGCACGCCAAATTGAAAATCGGTGTACGGACCGATGCGCCATCACTGTTCTTTCAAGCACCGCCGCTTGCATCGCGGCTTGTTGCGATGCCGGATCAACCGAGCCGGACGTAATATCCAGATCTCCTTCCACTCGATCGAGCGCGCTGTCGTCCAGCCTTGACGATGCAATACCCGTTTCTTGCCGGGACGGCTTATCCAAGGCACGAAACTCGGATTGACCATAGGCACTGGTTATGGATGAGAGCACAAGCGATAACAGACCACCCCGTGTGAATGATTTTTTCATCCGGCTCTTCATGATTTTCTGATCGAGGTAAAAAAGCGGGGGAGCGCATGACCGCTCCCCCGCCTGGTTCTCCGGCCCTCATCAGCATTCGATAGGGGCCCGAGGCTTCTCGTTATTTACCGCCAATGCTCTGCTGCGTGACCGACACGATAGTCTGATCGGCGCCGCCCTTACTAAAAAGGGCTAGATTGACCGCAGTTATCGTGGTTACGGCTATGTTCTGGTTAACGTTACCAGCGTTGACCTTACCACCGTTATCTTTCTTAAACGGTATCAAAGTCCCGCCTTCGACGGCAGAGAGTTGCCCTTCGGTCATCGGTTTTAAGCTGGACACCTTGCCCAACGCCCGGAAGTCGTTATCGGCCATTGCAGGCCCGGCAACCATAACCGATGACAATACAGCCGCTAATGCATAAGACTTCATAATGGAACTCCTTCTCTCATGATCCAATAATTATGATGACGACGATTTGATCCCAGAGAAATCAAAGTATGCCGATTTTTCACGGAACCTTATCCAACCGGGCTCCGTAACGGAGCTGGCCCGGATTTTACGGACACTAATTCGAACTCCTTTTGCTCATCGTCCAAGTTTTCGATGGCCGCTTGATACGAGAGTTCAACGAAATTCTACGTACGCCGCTTGACGCAGCCGTTGCCCATCCGACTCGCGGCCGTCAGCTTGCTGCACGCTTTCAGCCACCTGAGGAAGCTCTGAACAGTGGATTCCGTTCATGCCCCTTCGACAGGCTCAGAGCAGGCTCAGGAGAGCGTTCGACAAGCCTGTCCTGAGCCTGTCGAAGGACTTAGAGCGTCTTTCATCCCGGTGTACGGCTTTGTGTCGGGCGGGAAGAACGTAGGTCGGCAATCCCTTGCCGACTTATCGGCTCGGCAAAGGATTGCCGACCTACCTATCGGGCGCTCTGACACCGAATCGGAAAATGCTCTAATCAGAGCTTCCCTGACAGGCGTGACTGTAATCCGGCCGCCCCGATCGGAATAAGGCGGCCTTGGCTTTAATAGCGGAACACTGCGGGCTGGAACCGGATGCCGTCATCCGAAGCACCGACGACCGCTCGTCGCAGCGGCGCGTGCTGAAAGGCGTTGTTCGCGGCCAACGGGAAGGATTGTTCGGAGTGCCCTTCTTCGTCTACGGTCCGCACCGCTACTGGGGCAATGACCGTCTCGAGTGGTTGTGGCAATGGCGTATCGCCGATCTTGAACCGTTTGCGCAGCTGAACGCCGATCCGCGGGTGGCGGAAACGTTTCAACGCCCGGCGCTTCCCTCCAACCATCCGCTCCGTGAGCACTGTTTGTATCGCCTGCCCAAAGCGCGATGGGAATGCCCTCCCCGATTTGGAGGAGGGCGCAAAGTGCGCCGGTCTTGCCGATAAAAGCCCGACCTTTTACGGCATGCGGCGGTTTTCACTTGGGGCCCCGGCAAATTTACGGATTGCAGTTTTGGAAAGAATTCTTCGAATTGCCCGCGCATAAGTCCCGACCGGCGCCACCGTCGATTCGATCATTGCCAGGACCGCCTAAAATGGCGTCGTTGCCCGCGTCGCCCCGAAGCGTATCGTTGCCGCCGGCACCCGAAATCGCGTCGTTTCCACCACCGCCGCCGACGATATCGTCACCCGCACCGCCACGAAGCCGGTCGTTACCCTCGCCACCACAAATCAGATCATCCCCGCCACGGCCGTCGATCGTGTCGTTGCCGCCCAAGCCGGAAATGACATCGTCGCCCGACGTGCCGCGCAACGCATCGGGGCCATCCGTTCCCTCGATCGCTCCGGCGGGTGGGGAGCCAGCGCACGGGTCCGTTGCCGAGGCTACGGCTATCCCTGACGGCTGGACAATGTGGGGATCGGTAATCGAAGTCAGCAAGACGCCGGTGCGCGCGTCATACACCTTGACATCATTGGCATAGTATTCCGAGACGTACAATTTCCCCTTGTAGGGATGCAGCGCGATCTGATCCCATCCGATCGATGCGAACGTACTGGAAACCGGAATTGAAAACAGATGCTCGGCGCCGAGTACCGCGGTAACTGCGTTATACGCAAAGACGTCGACGAGACCCTCGAAGCCGCTTCTGGCAAAGACCCGGCGTCCTGCGAAATCCACCAGGCCGGAAACGCCCTGTATACCGGATAACGGTCGTGTGTCGACCTGTTTTAGCCCGGGGATCGTGAACGACTTAATTTCAGCAGGAAAGCCATTAAGGACAAGGCCCGACGTGCCACCCGGAGCGCAAAAGACATTGTTGGGTTCATCGGAACCGAGAGACAGGCCCTCGCCCGTATCCCTCAACAGGCCCGCGCCATCGATGGTGAGGCGGCGCACCCTCCTGTCCGTATACGATACGGCCAGCACCGAGCCATCGCTGCAGACTTCGATCGAACTGGTATCAGAGCCCACGAACAAGGTATGGATCTCGGTCTGGCTGGCGATGTCGACGACCGAGATCGGTTGAGGATCAATGGAATCGCACACCAGCAGGAACTTGCCGTCCGGGCTGATCGCGAGCTCCTCGCCATGATTGGAAATGGGAATCGGGTTTGGGCCTTCGGCAAGTCGGGGTGGCAACGCGGTCAAATCGATGACGAAGACCTCGCTGTTGAAATTGGTCACAAAGCCCCGAGTCTGATCCGGCGTAATAACAACGTCACCGATACTGAAACCTGGGATTGTCGTTACCGAGCCCAACACTGTATCGGTGTCGGCATCGAATACCGTAACTGATCGTGTAGCATCATCCGCTACCATGCCGAGAGTCCTCGCGAAGAGCGAGGGGGCCTGTAAGGCCAGGACAAGAATAACGCCATTGAGCACCGTCGCCGGGCCAATCCTTGTCCCGTAATCGCTATCCATACGACTTCATCCCTGCAGGTGTGATTGAAAGGCGGTCTGCAAAATCCATTGAAGAAAAGGTGCATAATCTTGGACACACTCAGGATCGGACCATTCGTATCGGATCCAAGAATTAACGTGAAGCGCCGTATGCGCATCAGTCGGTCGACACGGACCGGACCCATCCAATTTCCACCCTTCGTTCGAGGTACCAAGAACTATGAGTTCGTCCATCACCCGGAGAAAATTTATGCTTGCCGCGTCGTCACTCGGGCCTCTCATCCTGACCAACCCACTTTACGTCTTCGCCAAGACCGGCCGTGGTGACTCGGAAGTATCTCGCCCACGCAATGAGGCAGAGCGACGACCGCGATCGGGTGACGAGCGGAAGCCTCGCATCCTGGTCTTCGACGTCAATCAGACGATGCTGGATCTGAATGCGCTTCGGCCGCAATTCGAGCATGCGTTCGGCAACGGCGCCGCGCTGGACGAGTGGTTTTCGCTTCTTTTGCAATACTCGATGGTTGTGTCCCTGACCGACGCGTACTCCGACTTCGGATCGATCGGCAAAGCGACGCTGGACATGCTGGCTGACACCAAGGGAATCAAGCTCTCCGCCGAGGACAAGAAGCGTATTCTGCAAGGCATACTGACGCTCCCGCCCCACCCGGACATGGTCGACAGTTTGGAACGCTTGCGCGCCGCGGGCTTCCGAATGGTCACGCTGACCAATTCGAGCCCAGCGGCCGTCAAGGCACAGCTGGAAAACGCCCGGCTCACCGAGTATTTCGAGGAGTCCATCTCGGTGGACTCCATACACCGTTTCAAGCCCGATTTGCAGGTCTATCGGAGCGCAGCCGAGCATCTCAGTGCCAAGCCGAACAAACTACGGCTCATCGCCGCGCATGCCTGGGACGTGTTCGGCGCGATGCAGGCGGGATGGCACGCCGCGTTTGTCGCGCGACAGGGAATCCCCCTGTTCCCGCTGGCTCAGAAACCGGATATCGTAGCCTCCGACATGAAAGGCGTGACCGACGCGCTCCTGCGGTAAGGTCTTGCTCTACGAGCAGCTGGCACCATCACCGTTGCTCCCCTACCGAACAACCCTATCGAGGACACAGAATGATTACCGGCGGCTGCCTGTGCGGCACGATCAGATATGAAATGGATAACCCGCTTCAGTTCGCGCGTAACTGCCACTGCGCCATGTGCCGAAAATCTACCGGCGCAGCCTTCGCGACCTGGGGCTATGTCGAAGTCCAAAATTTTCGGTGGGTCCAGGGGGAGGAGTTCTTGGGACACTACCCGTCGTCTCCCGAGATCACGCGAACTTTCTGCGAGGTGTGCGGTTCGACCCTGCAGTTTCTTGCCATGCGGGCTTCGGCGGCAGCTTTCGGTTTGGCATTGGGCACGGTCGACAGCGATCCCGGCTGCAAACCCATGCGTCATGTGATGGTCGGTTCCAAGGCGCCATGGTTTGACATCACCGATCATTTGCCGCAATCCATGCTGGCTGCGCCGGATGACTAATTAGCCGGCATTCCGTGCTCCGACCTAAAAAGGACATACCACAGTACGTCCGTTCTAAACCAGGCAGTTCGACGCCCTCAGGAGAATCCAGCTTCATGAACACCTATCTGGTCTTCTCGTCGTCTTATACTTTCTGCTGAGTGTTCATGTCTCCGGGCGTCAGGGGGCTAGCAAAACGCTCATCGGCATGGATGCCGATCCGTCGAGCCCCCTCAACAAGGCCATTCGCGCGCATGGCAATGCCGCGGAGTACGTGCCCCTGTTGATCGTTCTTTTTCTTTACTTCAATACCGTTGGCGCCGGCGCATGGGTCGAGTGGACGGTAGTCGCCCTCACCCTCTGCCGAGTGCTTCATGCGGCGGGCATGCTGATGTCCGCCGATCTCAACCGGCCCCATCCGCTTCGCATCATCGGAGCCTTGGGTACTTACCTCGGCGGTTTCGCCCTCGGAATCGCTCTCTTGCTTAGCACAGCATCGTGAAAGAAATGAAAATAGCCATCATCGGAATCGGCGGGGTGGGCGGGTATTACGGCGGCAAGCTGGCCCGGTTTTACGCGGCTGGAAATGATCCCGAGATCGTGTTCGTCGCCAGGGGCGAGAACTTGAGGGCGATCCAGGCTCACGGCCTTCGTCTGACTACCGAAAACGAAAGCTTTACCTCGCGGCCTCACGTGGCCACCGACGATCCGTCCGAGCTTGGGGTCTTCGATTTAGTCCTGTTTTGCGTCAAGTCCTACGATCTCGAATCCAGCGCGCATTCCCTCAAAGGCAATGTCGACGAACGGACCACGATCATCACGCTGCTCAACGGCGTCGACAACGCCGAACGCTTGAAAGCGATTCTCCCCGAAGCGCGCATTTGCAACGGTTGCGTCTACATCGGCGCCCGCCTCGCTGCCCCAGGCGTAGTCCACCAGGCCGGAGGATCGTGCAAACTGTTTTTCGGCCCGGAGAGCGCAACAGCCGGAGATTTCGAAGCGATCGAAGCGCTCCTGCGGAAAGCGGACATCAAGGCCGAGTACCGGCGGGACATCGACGCCGTGGTCTGGGAAAAATATCTGTTCGTTTCGCCTTTCGCGAGCGCGACGGCCTATTTCGACAAAACTCTCGGCGAACTCATGGACGACGACGAAAGCAAGGCGGTCCTGATCAGACTATACGAAGAACTCGAACGCGCCGCACGGGCGAAAGGCGTTCGTCTCCCGCTCGACATCCGGGAGCTCTCGCTGGGCAAGGCCGCATCGTTTCCCCATGGTGCGAAATCGTCCATGCACATGGACTTCGAAAAAGGCGGGCGGACCGAATTGGAAACGATGACGGGAGCCGTGGTCGGAATGGCGCGCCAGTACGGAATTCCCGCGCCGCTCCACGAACAGGTCTATCGCGCCTTGTCGGCGCGTGCGGAACGGTTCGTCCAGAAAAGCGAACCGGCGTGAATGCGCTTCAGCTCATAGGATGCGCTGAGGTACGACAAATCGGCAGGGCGAGGCGCAACGCGACGAGCGGGCAGGCCAGGGACGGGCTGCCCCGGACTCGCGAGCGAAGCGGGACAGCGTAGCGTGGCGAGGCCAATTTGCACGGCGGAGCCGCCCGCAGGGTGCCGGATAGGGAGGTCCGGCATGAACCGCATCGATCGCGAACAATGCCTGTCCTGAGCCCAGTCGAAGGGCCTATCCTGAGCCCGGTCGAAGGGGGCTTCCCTTCGTTCAGCGCATCCTGTGAGCTAATAAATGGGCAGAAATACGTCAGTAACAGCCTCGCCTTCCGACACATCCGGAAAGAACCGGATTCGTTGCAAGAACATCGGAAAATCTCTCGGTTCTTCTCCGCTTTGCGGCAACCATTCGGAATAAAGGTATCGGATGGTATCTCGAAGGGTGTCATCGGAGCCGATGTGCCGCAACACCGCGCATCTGCCTCCGGGAATGGTTTTGCTCACTATCCGGACTTCGTTGTTGGCGAGGTCGTGAACGGTTGCTGCACATATGTCGATACGATAATCCTCAGGGGCGATTTCTGCCGGGTCGTTGTAGAGAATGTTGAATGTGGCACTAACCTTTGGCGAGAGATGATTCTGCTTTCGCCATTCGATGAATTTCCGTATTGAGTTACCGATCAGTTGTGGGTCGCCACGATGTTCAAGCGCGGCGACCTTGGTTTCATTGAAGGTGACGATTTTGACCTGCTCGCCGTTCGTTATCGATTTCATGTGATTGCTCCTTAGTTCGCTCAATCGTTGATAGGTCGCGTACCAAGGATTCCACTGCGGCTGACGCCTGAATTCGGAAGGTGACTGCCCGATGCTCTTTTTGAATGCGCGAGAGAACGACCCTGGCCCTTTGTAGCCACTGGCCAAAGCTATGTCGATGACTTGGCGGTGGCTGCGAAATGCTAGCTGATAAGAGGCTCGTTTCAAGCGACAAAGTTGAACATACTCGTATACACCGATCCCGAAGAGTTCAGAGAACTGCCGGTGGAAATGATATTTCGAGAAGGCCGCAACACCGCTGAGTATTTCCACGGAAAGGTCGTCCTCCAGGTGGTTATCAATGTATTCAAGCACCTTCCGGAACCGAGCGTGGACCTTCGCTGTGTTAGTGTTCAAAGAAACGTCTCCTTGGCGTTCAGGAGACTATCGTTCCAAGAACGAAGGGGCATAACAGATCTTGCGGAGCTAACGTTTTTGTTGACACATAATCGGGATAGGGCGATGCCTTACGGCACCGCTCCTCCCACACCACCGGGCATACGGGTCAGGTACCACGGCGGTTCGATGAATAACGGCCATCTCATGCTGCCAGCTCCGGCAGCCCCAGGTTAAGGAAGGTACGGCGCGGTAAGGCCAGCGTCAAAGCGGGCGTCTTGCTAAGCCGCCAGGGGCCATGCGCCGATTTACTGGTGTTCCAGGCTTCCCGGACGCTGACCCCGCATCTTCTCAGTTCGCGGTAACCCGCTCTTCCCCATTGCTTCCACTGATAGTAGCCGTAGGCGAATCCGGTTATCGAGCCGTTGTCGGCAAAGGATTGCCGACCTACAACATCTGTAATCGCCGATGTCAGTCAGGGGCCGGCAAAAACCGGGGACGACACCTTGGGCAAAGTCACCTTCACCAGCAAGCCGCCGCCCGGTCGGTCGGCCAGGGCAATTTCGCCGCCGTGGCGGCGCACGACCATGCGGGCGATGGTGAGCCCCAGCCCGGTGCCGCCGGTTTTGCGGCTGCGCGAGGCTTCCAGGCGGAAGAACGGGACGAAAACCCGATCCCTCATCGCGTCGGGAATTCCGGGTCCGCGGTCGCCGATGGTGATCTCGATGCAGTCGCCGCTATCGATCAGCACCACGTCCGCTGCTCGCCCGTAGGTCAGGGCATTGTCGATGAGGTTGGCGAAGGCGCGGCGCAGCGACACCGGGCGGCCCGAATATTTCAGATGCAAGGGGCCTTCGCAGGAAACAGGCTTTCCGGCGTCGGCGAAATCGTCGCATAGGCTTTGCAGCAGTACCGACAGATCGAGAACGGTCGGAGGTTCCGCCGCCGAATCGTCGCGGGCGAAGGACAAGCTCGCTGTCAGCATCGATTCCATCTCGTCCAGGTCGGCGGCCGCTTTCCGGCGTTGAGCGGGGTCTACTATCAATTCCGTGCGGAATCTCAGCCGGGTCAGTGCGGTTCTCACATCGTGGGAAATGGCGCCCAGCATTAAAGTACGGTCTTCGATCAGGCGGCGGATGCGGTTTTGCATGTCGTTGAAAGCCGCCGCGGCCTGGCGGATTTCGCTGGGGCCGGTCTCGCTCATGGGCGGGACATCCACATTGGCGCCGAGCCGTTGCGCGGCAAGGGCGAACCGGGCCAGTGGAGCGGTCACCTTGCGCGCGGCCCATAGCCCCAACGCCATGATGCCGAATAATGACACGCCGATTGCCAGCACCAGCCGCAAGGTCGAAAGCGCGCCGACACGCTCGGTTGCCATCGAGAACTGCACCCAGGTGCCATCCGACAGCGCCACCCAAACGTGCAGAGGGCCCGGTGCCGGCATCATCCAGTCCAATGCCGGCCGCTGCGCGCCGGCCGGATACCCGGCCTCGACCCGCTCTAGCCCGTAAGACTCCGAAAGAACGCGGACATCGCGCGCCAGATGGTGGGTCATCGCGTCTTGAGCCATGGCGGGCGGCGTTTCTCCGGGCCGCCAGGCAACCGACAGGCCCGGTTCGCTCAAGGCGGGAATCAAGGCCGGCCGGGAATCGGGGGACACCCGATTCAGCACCGAGGCGACGACGGCGGTACGGTGCAGGTTTCGGAAAGTCTCGTTCCATCCCTTGCCGTGGAACAGATCCAGCATGAAGATCGACAGGCTTGCCAACATGGTGAGAGCAAGCCCAGCGACGAGCAGCCCAACGATCCTGCCGGCGATGCTGTCGGGCCAGAGTCTCATTGGGTCTCACTTCTCGCGAAGGACACGGGGCACGAACAAATAACCGCCGCCGCGCACGGTCTTGATCAGCGTCGGGTCGTTGGGATCGGCCTCGATCTTGCGGCGCAGCCGGCTCAGCTGTACGTCGATGCTGCGATCGTACGGGCCGGCAATGCGTCCTTTGGTCAAGTCCAGCAACTGGTCGCGGCTCAAGACGCGTTGCGGATGTTCCGCGAAGGCCGCCAAGAGATCGAACTCGCCGCTCGTCAGCGGCATCAGCACGCCCTCCGGTGAATGCAGTTCCCGCTTGGCGAGGTCGAGCCGCCAGCCGTCGAAGACCAATGTCTTGGCTCCGTCGGACGCATGACTCGGCGCTCCACCGGTACGCCGCAGCACCGCCTTGATTCGGGCCAGGAGTTCGCGCGGGCTGAACGGCTTCACGACATAATCGTCGGCACCCATTTCCAGTCCGACGATGCGGTCGGTCTCCTCGGCGAGCGCGGTGAGCATGATCACCGGCAGATTCGACGTCGCCCGCAGCCGGCGGCAGAGCGCGAGGCCGTCGTCGCCCGGCAACATCAAATCCAGCACCACCAGATCGAAGCGCGCGACATCCATGGCTCTCGCCATGGCGTGTCCATCCGCCGCCGCATCCACTCGATAACCATGCCGTGCGAGAAACCCGGACAACAATTGGCGGAGTTCGCGGTCGTCGTCTACGATCAGAATACGCGGAGACTTCGACATGGGCGGATTGTCAGACATCCTTCACAACATTCCAGAAAAACTTTGTAACTTTCGGTAACAGATGGCGCAAATGAAATCGGCCGTTACAAATCTGCCACTCGGCGAAACCGTTCCGTAACCGATCGGGATTATCGTGTTATCCAACTCAAATGGAGAGGTCCCAAGCAATGAACGCCCCGTCTCGACCCGAGAATTCCACTACCCCGAAACGGCTGCTGAAGCCGACCGCATGGATCGTTTACCTGGTCATCGGTTTCGAAATCCTGTTCATGATCAGTCCGGCCGCCCTCTATTTTTACTCCTTGTACGGGCCGGCCTTGAATGTTCTCAACCGTTGGGAAGCCACGGCCTGGCTGACCCAGTTCTTTCTGCCCCATATTTCGACGACCCGGAGTCCGGTTCTCAACGCGCTGCCCTGGATCGGCGGGGTCTTCGCAGTGATCGGAGCGGCATGGTTCCTGGCCTCGGCGGGCCAGCTCTATTGGAACAAGTTCCGCCAAAAAGGACTGGTCACGACGGGCCTGTATGCCTTCAGCCGTCACCCGCAATATACCGCGCTGGCGCTGCTTGGACTGGGCACCCTGCTGATGTGGCCGCGCTTTCTCGTCTTGATCGCATACGTGGCGATGCTGTTCATGTATCGCTATCTCGCCGCCCTGGAAGAGCGGCGCTGCGAAGCGGAGTTCGGCCAAGCCTACCGGGATTACCAAGCCCGCACCCCGCCGATTCTGCCTTTCATTCCGCATTCCGCGGATCGCGGCGGACATCCCCGGATCGGACTCGGTGCATTGGGCGCCGTCGCGAGCATCATCGCTGCCTTGCTCATCGGATTCGGTTTGCGGGAATATACGCTATCGGAAATCACGGCGGTTTACCCAAACCGCGCCGCCGTGTTGTCGCCTGCTCCGCTCAGCGAGGAGGAACTGCTCGCGGCCTATCGTACCGCACTCAAGAACTCAGAGGTTCCGCAGCTGCTGGCGCGCTTTGGCGCGGATCCGCTGGTGGTCCATGTGGTACCTCGGGATTGGCACCTGGCCGACTTGCCGATCGACCTCGAGCCGGGGCGAGGAGGCCACCACACGCCGGCGAACTTCGACAGACGTTACTACAAGATCCTGTTCAGCCAAGCGCGCATCCATGAGAAGCGCGCGGCCGGGACGGACATCGTTCGATCGGCCTATGGTGTCGATCCGTTGCTGTTGGTCGAAGTCGACATCGCCGCCGGCAAGGTTACCGCCATCGAAACGCCCCCTGCCCACGTCGTGTGGGGCGATATTCCGACCCCTTTGTTTTAATCACGGAGATTCGTTATGAGGTTGCATCGTCTTGCAAGGTTCGTTGTCACGGCTGCGCTTGCGGCTATCGCGTCCGCTTGCGCCGACAAATCCTTGGTCGGCACGGCAGGAAACGGCGACATTGCGACAGTCAAGGTGTCCGGAGCAAGACAAGACATATCGGCCTCACATCCAAGCCTGTTCGACCTCTACGTCTCGGGAGACGGCAATACCGTTCGGGTGCCTTCCGGGAGCGCCATCAGGACATTGTGGGTTAGCGGAGTCAATCACAGGATTACCGTTTTATCCGGTGCGACCGTGCAATCCATCCAGATATCCGGAGTCGGAACGTCCATACGTCTGCCCGAGAACATCCATGTCGCCGTGAGCAGCAGCGGGGTGGCTGGCCGGGTTGTCGATGACACTGATGGTACGGGGCTCGACGATTAGCCTCCGCGCATTTGGAAAGAGGGAGGGGACCGGCAAACATCACGCACGCACTGAAAAAGAACCATTTTGGACAATCTGAACCCATTTCGCGAAGGAGATAGAGATGACCGTTAAACCGATTCCCGACGGCTTTCATACCGTGACGCCTTTTGTAGTCGTGGAAGGCGTCCCCCGGCTGATCGAATTCCTCAAGACCGCATTCGGAGCCATCGAGTGCATCAGAATTCATGACGCCGAGGGGCGCGTCATGCATGCCGAGGTCAAAATCGGAGATTCGATCGTGATGATGGGCGAGGCGATGGAACGACGTCCTTGTATACCGGCACTGCTTCATCTCTATGTACCCGACACGGATGCGACCTATCGCGCGGCACTGGATGCCGGTGCGACGTCGTTCATGGCACCGGGCGATCAGTTCTGGGGCGACCGTATGGCAGGCGTCCAAGACCCGGCCGGCAACCACTGGCTGATAGCGACCCATGTGGAGGATGTCGAGCCATCCGAGATCGCCCGGCGGGCGCTGGCTTTCAAGAAGGAATGAAACGATGGTCTACCAAGGTAGCTGCCACTGTGGGCAAATCGGTTTCGAGGTCGAAGGCGATATCGAACACGTCATCGAGTGCAATTGTTCCATCTGCAGCAAACGCGGCTCGCTGCTCTGGTTCGTGCCGCGGCAGCAACTTCGCCTGTTGACACCGGAACAAAATCTCTCCACGTACACGTTCCATACCGGCCGGATCAAACACCGATTCTGCGCCCGCTGCGGAATTCATACCTTTGGCGAAGGCACCGACCCCTCGGGCCGCGCCATGGCGGCCATCAATGCCCGCTGTCTCGAAGGCATCGATTGGTCACGAGTTTCGACCAAGCACTTCGACGGGCGCAGCCTCTGACCGTGTCGTCCGGCGAGGAGCGACAGCGATCAGGCAGACCGCTTTTAAAGCAAGGAACCATTCATGACACGCGACGAGCAATCCATACGCGAACTGATAACGACCTGGCATCGCGCTACCGCATCCGGCCAGGTGTCCGAGATTCTGCCCCTCATGTCGGAAGACGTCGTTTTCCTGGTCGCAGGGCAAGCTCCGATGTGCGGCCGGCAGGCATTCGAACAAGGCTTTCGCAACGTGCTGCAAACCCACCGCCTGCATGTCGAGGGCGAGATTCGGGAGATCGAGATCTCGGAAAATTGGGCTTATTGCTGGAGCTGCCTATCGGTTACCGTGACGCCCCGAAACGGGGGGGTTCCGGTACAGCGGACCGGCGACACGCTAACCATTCTCCGCAAGGGAGCTGATGGGGCTTGGAGGGTTTTTCGCGACGCCAACCTGCTGGCCGTCGCGGCGTCCGAGAAGACCGATGATGCTTAACCCGGCGTGGCTCGGAAAACATGAACGTAAAAGAGCGGCCTTGTCCTTGTGGCGGCGCTCACTCCGGTTCGGCGCGTATTTCTACATCGTGCCCAGTTGGTTCATATGCTCTGTGCCGCAAATCGAGTCCAGATGACCGTAAGCGTGATGAACCCGGCAAAAAATGCGGCAAACCGGACCGGCACGTAATTAAAGCCGATATGGATAACCGCATGGGCATAGCGCGTTGCCACGAAAATCCAGGCCAAAGCAACCTGCACATTGTCGAACTTGCCAGTCGTCAACATGAACAAACAGACAACATAGAAAAGGACGGGGAGTTCCAGGAGGTTCATATACGCTCTGGCAGGACGTTCAATCCATTCGGCGGGCACTGGCGCAGTCGACGCATAAGTCCGGAAGTAACGCTCCGATGCCGTGCCACGGATGAATGCAAGGTTTCTGTATACGACCATCAGTACCGTCACCATGGCTGTAAGGCCGGCAAGCGCAACAACTGGCTTAATCAACATGCCGGGATTCAGGTGGACATCCGCAGTAGCGGGCGTCATCCGAATAGCCGCCACCAGCATCGCAACGAATAGTGCGACGATAATGCCGACCATAATGTATGTTCTAACCAGTGTATCCGTGGGGACTTTCTCAACTGTCCAATCAGTCTGAAGGTGTCCGTGCTGCTTGGAAGGGCTGGTCATAGTGTCTCTCCTTGCTGCGGGTCGGGATAGTTTCGGGGCGCATCGCTGCACGCTTCGAGGCGCCCCAAGCTTAAATACTTGTATTATGCAAGCGCTGTACTTTCGCACATGGCATTGCCTTTGCCAAGTGCCGGCTTGGCTCGGGAGACGGTTCAGGCCAAGTGCTCAGCTTCCCAGCGTTCCAGCTTCTCCAGAACTTTCCTGACAAATTCGTCGCGGTTCCCCTCCAACTGACCGGCGACGTCGGGCGGAATCTTGGCAGTGCCCACATGCTCATCGGACCATTTGACGATTTCGATCATGACATGGATCAGCGCCTTGCCGGATGGCGTCAGGTAGTACAGCTTGCGGGTCTTGCTTTCCGGGTGCGCGACGGATTTGATCAGGCCGGCCTGAACCAGGCGGCGAAGCCGGTCGGCCAGGATATTGGTGGAAATTCCTTCGAAGGAATTGAGGAGATCTTTGTATTCGTGCAGGTTGCGGAACATCAGGTCGCGGACGATCAAGAGCGTCCATCGATCACCGATAAGGTCCAGGGCATGGGCCAGCGGACAGGGCGAGCTGTCGCTATGGCATAACAGTTTGGGCAAGACAAATCTCCAGAACAACGCTTGCGTTACGCAAGCGTTTGCAGTAGTTTCTAAAATGCTTTTGATAAACAAGTATTTTAAGCTTTGGAGGAATTCCATGACGAAAAAGTTTCTGTTGGCCGTGCTGGCTTATGTCGCCCTCTCGTTCGCCATCGGCGCCCCCTGGCACTTCATTCTGTTCAAGGATGTGTACCACGAGTTGGGCATATACAACCGTGCGGAACCGATCATCCCCCTCGGTCTACTTTCGATGTTCGTCCAGGGCGCGATCATCGCCCTGCTGTACCCGTACTTCGGCTGCGAAAAGACGCCGATTCGCTCAGGGCTGGCTTTCGGCGGCCTCATGGGCTTGTTCCTGTTCAGCGTGTCGACCTTGGCGAACGCGGCGAAAATTCAGGTCTCTTCCATCGAACTCTGGCTGACGGTTCAGAGCACCTTTCACCTGATCCAATTCGCCGCCGCGGGGGCAGCTATCGGCTGGATATACGGCAGCGACTTCAAACATGCCGGTCGATCCCAAGCTCCGGTGCGAGCCGCCGGTACCGTCCGATAATGCTGAACCGGACTTTTGGAGGAACTGATCATGGCTTGCGATCCGGGCTTGTCGCAGCGCTTGGAGGAAATGCTCGCCGAGCGTGCCGGCTTCGAGGCCAAGAACATGTTCGGCGGCATCGGCTGGCTGCTGCACGGCAACATGTGTGTCGGCATTTATCGATCATGGCTGATCGTCCGGGTGGGCGAACATACGGCCCGCCGGCTTTTCGAGGAAACCCATGTCAAACCGATGGATATCACCGGAAAGCCCATGAAAGGCTGGGCCATGATCTCCGACGAAGGGCTGGCGGAAGATCGTCAACTTCAGCATTATGTCGACTTGGCTATCGAATTCGTTACCGGCCTGCCCCCAAAAAATCCGTGATGGTGATATGAACCGTCCGCATCGATCCGGAGGACCAATCCCCATGAAGCCGTCCGACTACTGCATCTTCGACACCCCGCTCGGTCCTTGCGGAATCGCCTGGCGCAACGGCTGGACCAAAGGCGCCCCGCCGGCAGTGACTTCGTTTCAGCTTCCCGACCACACGGCGCAAGCGACGGAAGCGAGGCTCGCACGGGAATCCGGCGCGCGCCCGGCTAGCGCTCCGCCGCCCGCGATCGCGGCCATTATCGAGCGAATTCGCAGGCACTTCGAGGGAGAGGCCGAGGATTTTCGGGACATCGATGTCGACCTCGACGGCGTGGGACCCTTTGCACGGGAAGTGTATGAAGCCGCTCGTGCCATTCCGGCCGGGCGAACCATGACATACGGCGAGATCGCGGAAGCCCTGGCGCGCCCCGGTGCGGCGAGGGCCGTCGGCCAGGCTCTGGGGAAAAACCCGATCCCCCTGATCATCCCCTGCCACCGGGTACTGGCGGCCGGCGGCAAGCCCGGCGGATTTTCGGCGCCGGGCGGACTGGCGACCAAATCCCGGATGCTGGCCGCCGAAGGAGTCGCTTGGGCTCTGCCGCCGACACTCAAGTCGGCACAAGATCTCCGGCGTGCGGCGGCGCGCCTTAAAGCCCTCGATCCCCGCCTGGTCGATTGCTTGTCCCGGCCCATCGCATTCAAGCCGAATGCCGAACACTCTCCCTATGCGGCGCTGCTAAGCGCGATCGTTTACCAACAACTGACGCCCAAGGCGGCAGCCACCATCCTGAACCGGGTGAAGGGACTTTATCCGGGGACGACGATTCCGGAACCCGGCGAACTCCTGAATACCCCCGACGAGGCTTTGCGGGAGGCGGGCCTGTCGAAAGCGAAAACCGCCGCGCTGAAGGATCTGGCGGCCAAGACTCTGGACGGTACCGTACCGACGGCAAGGGCCATCGTTGCGCTGCACGACGACGAGATCGTGCAACGGCTGATCTCGATTCGAGGCGTGGGGCGGTGGACGGTGGAGATGCTGCTCATCTTCAATCTTGGCCGGACGGACGTCTTTCCGGTCGACGACTACGCGCTCCGAAAAGGTATCGCGAGAGTCTACGGGATGCCGGAAGTCCCCTCCCCCAGCCAGCTCATTTCTCTGGGGGAGCGTTGGCGGCCCTATCGCACGGTGGCCTCGCTTTACCTCTGGAATGTCGTCAATGCCGAAGTCTTTTGAACGAGAGTAAACCTATGATGGATGGCAACCGCCAAGTCACCCTGTTTCATGCCCCCAATACCCGTTCTCTCGGCACCCTAACCCTGCTCGAGGAACTCGGCGCCGATTACCGGCTGCACGTGTTTAACCTGAAAACGGGCGAGCAGCGCAAGCCCGACTATCTCGCCATCAATCCCATGAGCAAGGTACCCGCCCTGCTGCATGGCGATGCCCTGGTCACCGAGCAGGTGGCAATCTTCATCTACCTCGCCGACCTCTATCCGGAGGCGGGACTCGCGCCCGCCGTCGGCGATCCCCTGCGAGGACCTTATCTACGCTGGCTGGTGTTCTACGGTTCCTGTTTCGAACCGGCCATGGTGGACAAAGGCTTGGAGCGTGAGGCCGCTCCGCGGTCGACCTCCCCGTACGGCGATTACGACACTATGTTAAAAACGCTGACCGATCAGCTCGCAAAGGGGCCTTACATTCTGGGCGAGAGGTTCACCGCCGCGGATGTGCTCTGGGGCATCGCCTTCGCCTGGAGTACAGCGTTCAAGCTCGTGCCGGAATCGCCGACGATCAAGACCTACATCGACCGCATCAATACCCGCCCAGCGGTGGCGCGAGCCAGAGCCAAGGATGCCGAGCTCGCCGCGGCTCAGGGTTAGGGCCTCTTTTCGCTTTTGTATCAAAGGGATCCATAAATGATTCGGCTTTCGTTGCAGAGGCGTGGCTTGATGCTTCTGTCGGCTGCCACCGTTCTTTTTTCTTCCGCTGCCCCTGCTCAGGAGAAAAATGAGAGCCCCAAGGAACCGGAGCTCAGTTATGAGACCTTCGACCAGCGCCCTGGCAGCGGCTGGCGCAAAATCGCCGATCAGGGAAAGTATCTGGAAGCCGCCAAGCTGATCGACCGGTACGAAAAAGAAGCCAAGGTCCTTGAGGAGTGGCAGCGCGTGAACCTGCGGTTCCATGCGGGTCAGCTCTATGCAGCGGCCGAAGAGAAAGACGAGGCGCTCGCGCGCTTTAGGGCCGCTTTGTACGAAAATGAACCGGCCGAGTCACCGATCCGGTGGAACGCTTATGTCCGGGCGACAATCGCCTTTCTGGAACGAAACCGCGAGAAACTGGCCGAACTCCGGGAAGAGATCGCCAAAGGGCCAAGACTTCAAGATGCCGTACCGAACCTCGACGTCGTCGATCGCTTGATCACATGCTTCGACGAGCCTTATTCGGTTGCATATGGCGGAAAAACAAAAGCGTGCAAGTGACCCATCCGCGAAAGCCGACGAAAGGATTCAGCGGGCACACGCTCGCTCATGCCCAACCTTGACCTCACGAAGCGAGTATCTGTACTCGGCTTACTTGTACGTTTGATATAGGGCGGTCCGGCGGCATCGCAGCGCTCTGCGCTGAAGCCACGGTCGCTTCTCTGCGTTTTCGGAAAGCGCCGGAAAAATTTTTCCCGATTTCACGATCAAGTGTCGAATCGGCGCCTCCCCAAACGACTATCCAGCGCCTACAGCCTTTTCATCACGATATGGAGGAAGCCATGAAATACCTGTGCCTGGTTTACAGCGAGGAAGAAAAGCTGCACAGCCTCCCCGAAAGTCCGAAAGATGCCGAATGCCTGGCCTACGCCAATTCGCTCCGCGAGAGCGGGCATCTGCTTGGCGGAGAACCCCTGGAATCGGTTCAGACCGCCACGACCGTACGGGTCCGCGGCGGCAAGGTGTCGGTCACCGATGGCCCATTTGCCGAAACGAAAGAACAACTGGCCGGGTTCTACCTGATCGATGCACGGGATCTCAACGAGGCTATCCAGATCGCCGCGAAGATCCCGCCGGCGCGCGTGGGCAGCATCGAGGTGCGTCCGATCCGGGAGTTGAAGCCGTAGGACGAATACGGTCCATCCCGCCCGTGAAATTCAACAAAAGAGAAAGCCATGAAATATCTGTGTCTGGCGTACGAAGCGGAAGAAAAACTTAACGCTTTGTCCGCAAGCGAGTGGGATGCCCTGCGGCGCGAGACGCTCGCCTATGTCGAGGAGCTTCGCGAAAGCGGCCACCTGATCGTCACTCACGCCCTCAAGAGCGTTCGAACCGCCGCGACGGTACGGGTTCGGAGCGGCGGACTATCGGTGACGGACGGTCCTTTCGCCGAAACCAAGGAGCAACTGGGCGGTTTCTTTCTGATCGAAGCCGCCGATCTGAACGAGGCGGTCCGGATCGCATCGAGGTGGCCGTCGGCGCGCCTTGGCAGCATCGAGGTCCGCCCCATCGAGCCAGTGCTGAACGTGGAAAGCCGCTACGGCGGAGCCCCGTGACGCTGCCCGACGCGAATACCATGCGATCGCAGAGAGAGGTCACCATGAATCACCCTATTTATCTACCGAAAATCGTATCCAAGGCCGAGTGGCTCGCCGCACGCGAGGAACTGCTCATCAAGGAAAAAGAACTCACCCGGGCGCGTGACGCGCTGAATGCCGAACGCCGCCGGCTGCCGATGGTGAAGATCGACAAGGCTTATGTCTTCGAAGGACCGGACGGCCAGTTGAATCTGCCCGATTTGTTCGAGGGCCGCCGCCAGCTCATCGTCTACCATTTCATGTTCGACCCAAATCGGGACGAGGGTTGCGTCGGCTGTTCATGGGTGGTCGACAGCATGGGCCACCCCGCCCATCTTCACGCCCGCGACACCTCGCGGGTCCTCGTCTCCCGCGCGCCGCTGGCCAAGATCGAGCCGTTCAGGAAACGCATGGGCTGGGACGTGCCCTGGTATTCCTCTTTCGGAAGCGACTTCAACCGGGACTTCGGCGTCACCACCGAGCAGGGCGAAACGTTCGGCGTGAGCGTCTTCCTCCGCGAGGGAGGAAACATCTTTCAAACCTACTTCACGGCCGGACGTGGCGCCGAGTACCTCGGCAGTCATTGGAGCTACCTCGACTTGACACCCTTCGGCCGGCAGGAGGATTGGGAAGACTCTCCGGACGGATGGCCGCAAACTCCACCGTATGGATGGTGGCGCCACCATGACAAATACGCTGGGTGAAAGGGAGCTCATGTACCCCCCACTTCGGTGAAGCCCGACTCAACCCATCCATCTACGGGAGAAAAGCCATGAAAACTGAAACGACCGAAACCGAGATCCGAAACCTGGTGAACAGCTGGCTGAAAGCCGTGCTGGACGGAAACATGGACGCAATCGTTTCCCACTACGCCCCGGACATCCTCGCATTCGATGCCGTATCGCAATTGCAATTCAAGGGCGTGGACGCGTACCGACAACACTGGGAAGCCTGCCTTGCCCTGTGTCCCGGCCCGATGATCTTCGAAATTCACGACCTGAGCATCGTGGCAGGCAATGACGTGGCGTTCTGCCATGCTCTCAACCGGTGCGGCGGAACGGGAGAAAACGGCGAGGAAAAAGTCGGATGGATGCGGATGACTGCCTGCTACCGCAGGCTGAACGGACAATGGAAGATCGTGCACGAGCATTTTTCGGCGCCCTTCGATATCGAGAGCGGCCGCGCCTTGCTCGACCTCACGCCGTAACACAGCCATGAGAAAACTGCTCCGGTCGACGGTAACGTCCCTGGACCGCTCCATGGCCGGGCCTAACGGGTGCTGGACTGGCATGCCGAGGGAGAGGACTTCGGTGATGTCGATTTCGAGGTTCTTCATTCGACCACCTAGCGGCAGTTGGGCGTTTTCCATCTGTTCGCCGAAAACCAACCTATAAGGATCCACCACCATGGCAACCGAAACCATCCAAGCCTACGACGAAGCCCAGATTAGACAGCTCATCGCCGATCAGATGGATGCCGTCTGCGCCAAGGACGTGGGCCGAATCATGTCCCGCTACGCGCCTGATGTCGTTTTCTACGATTGCAAACCTCCGTTCCAAACCAAAGGCGCAGAGGACTACCGCCGTATTTGGGAAGAGTGCTTGCCGTGCTTCCCGGACTCTTTCGCCATAGAAACGCGGGACCTCGACATCTTCGTAAGTGGAGACCTGGCGCTCGCCCACTGGCTGTTCCGCTTCACCGGGGAAGAAAAGGACCATCCGGCAATGCAAACCTGGATGCGGCTCACGGCCGGCTATGAGCGGAAAAAGGGCAGCTGGCGGATCGTGCACGAGCATTGCTCCCTCCCCTTCGATCCGCCTACCGGCAAAGCCGTATTCACGCTCGACCTTTAGCCCGATCCCATGACGACAGCCGCCCCGTTCGATCTTGGATGACGACTGTTTTTTTCATCGATCGATAAGAGGAGAAAAAATCCATATGACCGATTCCACCCCGACAAGCGCTGCCGACCGTGAAATTGTCAGCTCGCGAGTGTTCGATGTACCGCGCGAGCGCTTGTTGAAGGCGTGGCGCGATCCCGCCCAATTGGCCGCGTGGTGGGGGCCGAAGGGTTTTACCAACACTTTTCACGAATTCGACCTGCGGCCGGGCGGCGTCTGGCGTTTTGTCATGCACGGTCCCGACGGGGTCGATTATCCGAACGAGAGCGTCTTTCTCGAGGTCGTCGAGCCCGAGCGCATTGTGTTCCAGCATGTGTCAGGTCCGCGGTTTCAGATGACGGTCACCTTCACGGAGGAGGCCGGGGGAACCCGGCTCGAATGGCGGATGCTCTTCGAAAGCGCCGCGGAATGCGACAAGGTCCGGGCGGTGTGCGTCGAAGCGAACGAACAGAATTTCGACCGCCTTCAGGCACAACTGGCGAAGCTGACCCCGTAGGCGTCTTAATACCTCAACCGAGAAAAGGAGATACCATGCATATCCAACCCTATTTGTTCTTCGAAGGCCGCTGCGAGGAGGCGCTCGATTTCTACCGCCGCGCGCTCGGCGCCGAAGTAATGATGCTGATGCGTTTCAAGGAAAGCCCTGAGCCCCATCAGTGCCCGCTCCCGCCCGGAGCCGAGGAAAAAGTCATGCATTCGAGCTTCCGTATCGGCGAGAGTACGGTGCATGCTTCCGACGGTTTCTGCCAGGGGCAGCCGAACTTCCAGGGCATTTCGCTATCGCTCTCGGCGCCGAACGAAGCGGAGGCCGATCGCCTGTTCGCCGCGCTGGCCGAAGGCGGACAGGTGCAGATGCCGTTGGGCAAAACCTTCTTTTCGCCGTGCTTCGGCATGGTCACCGACCGTTTCGGCGTGGCGTGGATGATCATCGTAGAGAGTGCGGAATAGAGCCAACCCAGGAGCTCGGCTTCCGCCGGTCCAGGCCGTCCGGAAGCCGAGCTCCTCAATTGAAACTGAACAGGACAAACACCCATGCGATTCATGATCATCGTCAAAGCCACCAAAGACTCCGAGGCGGGCGTCATGCCGACCGAGGACCTCATTGCCGAGATGGCGGCATACCACGAGGAACTGGCAAAAGCCGGCACACTGATCGATGGCTCCGGGCTCCAGCCGAGCGCGAAGGGTTGGCGCATCGAGTACTCCGGCGAGAAGCGTTCGGTGGTGGACGGACCCTTTGCCGAAACCAAGGAGTTGATCGCCGGCTACACCATTATCCGGGTGAAATCCAAGGAAGAGGCGTTGGAATGGACCAAGCGCTTCCCTAATCCAGCCGGTGACGGCAGGGAAGGCGAGATCGAGGTCCGCCAGTTGTTCGAGCTGGACGACTTCGAACCGGGCGAGGCGATCGAACGCTGTCGCAAACTCGGGATCGGTACGGAGAACTAGCCGCGTATCGTCTCCCGCCGGGTCCCTGACAGTCCCTTCTTGCGTCCGACACCGCACTGGAAAAATCTATGTTCAAGAACATTGCCGTCGTAGCTACCCTTCTGATCGCCGCGGTCCTCATCTATGCCGCGACCAGACCCAACACTTTCCGCGTCCAGCGCTCGACCAGCATCAACGCGCCGCCGGAAAAAATCTTCATGCTTATTAATAACTTGCGCAAGATGAACGAGTGGTCGCCGTTCGAAAAAAAGGACCCGGCGATGAAACGGACTTATACCGGCGCGGCCGACGGCAAGGGCGCGGCGTACGAATGGGACGGCAACACGGATATCGGCCAGGGACGCCTCGAGATCACGGAGTCGTTTCCCCCCTCCAAGATCACCATGAAACTCGACTTCATCAAGCCTTTCGAAGCCCACAACATCGTCGAGTTCACGCTAGAACCGCAAGGCGACGTCACCCGGACCACCTGGTCCATGCAAGGCCCCAGCCCTTACATTTCAAAACTTCTAGGACTCTTCATCAGCATGGACAAGATGATCGGCAAGGACTTCGAGGCCGGCCTCGCCAGCTTGAAAGCCATCGCGGAAAAGTAAATGTTGCGCAGAGCCGCCGTCCCGGTCGCTTCATCGACGCGGCGGAGTAAGTTTTGAATAGGAAAACGTGATGAAGTACCTGTGTTTGATTTGTGCCGAAACGGTGATGGAGCAAATGCCCGAAGCCGATGCGGAGAAGCACCTGGAAGAGTACCGCGAGTTTACCGACGGTATCCGGAAAAGCGGCCACTTCGTCGGGTGCAATCGGCTGCTTCCGCCCGCTGCCGCGACCACGATCCGGGTGCGGAACGGCAAAGTCTCGGCGACCGATGGACCCTACGCGGAAACCAAGGAGCAGCTCGGCGGTTACTACGTCATCGAAGCCAAGGATATTGATGAGGCGATCGAGGTCGCCTCGAGGATTCCCGGGGCCAAGATCGGATGCGTCGAGATACGGCCCATCGCGGAGGATTCCAAGACGCTGAGCGCGCTTGGCTTTGTCGGGCTGACCACAGGAGACGGTACGGCGTGACGGACTCCCGCCAAGTTCGGCGCCGGTACCACGCCCCTAACGTCGATGGGCGGTGTGCGAGTTTCGTTGTATAGACAACATCAGAGGATGATCACGGTCATTTGGGATACTTGGCTGAAACCCGGTACGGAACAAGAAGGGCTCCGGCTGACGCGCCAAGTGTGGTCGGACATGCGAAGCTTCGACGGTTACATCTCGCATCAGATTTTCATCGATCAGGATGATCCGGGACATATCATCGCTCTCGCCAACTGGCGAAATCGGGCGGATGCGGACGCCGTCCGGGAAAAATACAAGGACTCCGAGATGATCCGCCAGTTCACCCCGCTCCTCGCCCGCCCCCGGGAACGATGGACGACTTGCGAAGATCAGGCGTCGTGAACAAAGCCGCCCCTGTACCAGACCGGCAACCGAGGTTGGATTGTCGGGCGGTCCAAGGCGAACACCCGTAAGCACGACTTTTACCCGTGTAATATTGACATTAGTTTTTACCCGGATAAAATTGACTTCGTTATTTTCAAACGAGGTCGCCTTATGAACACTAATCCACAACCGACATGGATCGCGTTTGCAGGAGCCAAACGCATCGCGCTGGGTCCGCCCCGTGACGTGGCCGCGAAGGTGAAGTCTTTCGTCGATACGGATAGCCAAGACATCGTCTTGATCTTCGACGCCGTCACCAGCGCGCCCGTAGAGCTGGACCTCCGCGGCTCCGTGTCCGCGGTTCTCGATCGGCTGTCGCACGCGCAGGGCAACCAGACCGAGCCGGTCGCGGACACCTCGGCGAGCGCACCGCGAACCGCCGGACGACCGAAGCTCGGTGTCACGGCCCGCGAAGTCACCTTGCTGCCCAGGCATTGGGAGTGGCTGACCTCCCAGCCCGGAGGCGCCTCCGTGGCGTTGCGAAAGCTCGTCGAACAGGCCATGCGCGCGAACAGACAGGACGATCAAGTCCGTCAGGCGCGAGAAGCCGCGTATCGATTCATGAATGCGATGGCCGGAAACGAGCCCGGCTTCGAAGAAGCCATACGGGCCTTGTTTGCCGGCGATCAAGACCGATTACATCAGGCTGTCGCGAAGTGGCCCGCCGACGTACGACAACATACGCTCACCTTGACGGAAACGGCTGCCGTTACGCGTCCCAAGCCTGAGACGGCGCCGGCGGATTGAGTTCGCCCGGCGTCGGCTCGCCACTTTCTAGGCGCGAGATATCCATCAAGCGATATAACAGGCGCTTGGAAACCGATGCCAGCGGTTCGCACGGAGCGCTGGGTCGCCCATGTCGTGAGTGATCTTTTACTTGGAAGGAGCAAGGAGATGACGGTTAAAGCGATCCCCGACGGATACCACAGCGTGACACCGTACCTGGGCATCAAGGGTGCGGCCGAGGCCATCGAATTTTACAAACGGGCATTCGGCGCTGTGGAGCTTTTTCGTCTGGTGGCGCCCGGCGGCGAAATCGGACACGCCGAGATCAGAATCGGCGACTCGACCGTCATGCTGGCCGATTCGTGCGAAGCGAGTCCGTTACGCAGCCCGCAAGCGCTGGGCGGCTCGTCGGTCGGTCTTCATGTGTACGTGGAAGACGTGGATACTCTGTTCACCCGCGCCGTCGACGCCGGAGCGAAAGCCGTCAGGCCGGTGCAAGACCAATTTTACGGCGACCGCACCGGCACGCTGGAAGATCCTTTTGGGCACGTCTGGTTTCTCGCGACCCGCAAGGAAGAGCTTACCCCAGAGGAAATCAATAGGCGTGCCGAGGCAATGTTCAAGCAAAGCGACGCCTAGAGCGACAGATGTCGTCGTCAAACGAGAACGCTGCAGAACGGGTGCGTGAGACGGTAGACGCCATCTACCGTTCCGATTCGCGCCGCGTGTTCGCTACCCTGGTGCGTTTGCTCGGCGACTTCGATCTCGCCGAAGAAGCGCTGCACGATGCCTTTCGGGCGGCGCTGGAGCAATGGCCGCAGGAAGGCATGCCAGCCAATCCGCGGGCTTGGCTGGTATCCACCGGCCGCTTCAAGGCCATCGACAACCTGCGCCGGCGTGCACGGTTCGTCGACTTGCCGCCGGATGCCGCCGAACGGCTCGGCACCGATGATTCGGAGGGACGGGACCCCGCGGATATCGGGAACGGCGGGGCATCGCTGATGGCGCTCGCCGAACGGGTAGCGGACGGGCTCGGCGATCCGGCGGCATGGGACGACGAGAGCGTCGAAGACGACCGGCTGCGGCTGATTTTCACCTGCTGCCATCCTGCCTTGTCGCCGGACGCGCAGGTCGCGCTCACGCTGCGCGAGGTGTGCGGCCTCACCACCGAAGAAATTGCTCGCGCTTTCCTCACCGCCCCGTCCACACTGGCTCAACGTATCGTGCGCGCCAAGGCGAAAATCCGCGACGCCCGCATTCCCTATCAGGTGCCGACACGCGAAGATCTGCCGGAGCGCTTGGACGCCGTGCTGCGTGTTGTTTATCTGGTGTTCAACGAGGGCTACTCCGCCTCGCTGGGCGGCTCGCTGACAAGACACGATCTCTCGGAGGAAGCGATCCGTCTCGGGCGGTTGCTGATCGAACTGCTGCCCGAACCCGAAGCGCAGGGGCTCCTGGCGCTGATGCTGCTGCACGAATCGCGCCGTGCCGCGCGCACCTCGCCCGGCGGCGAACTGATACTGCTGGACGAGCAGGACCGCGCGCTTTGGAACCGGGACCAGATTGCGCAAGGGCTGGCGCTGGTGGAACGGGCGCTGTCGTCGCGACGGTTCGGCCCGTACACGCTGCAGGCGGCGATCGCGGCCGTGCATGCCGAAGCGCCGAGCGCCGGCGAGACCGACTGGGCGCAGATCGTCGGGCTATATAACGTGCTGTTGCGAATCGAGCCGTCGCCGGTGGTGGAACTGAACCGCGCCGTGGCGGTGGCGATGTACGACGGGCCCGAGGCAGGCCTCACGCTCGTGGACGGCATTCTCGCCCGAGGCGATTTAGAGGACTACCACCTGGCGCATGCGGCTCGCGCCGACCTGTGCCGCCGGCTGGAACGAACGGCGGAAGCCCGCGCCGCTTACGAGCGGGCGCTTAGCCTGACACGGCAGGAACCGGAGCGGCGGTTTCTCGAACGGCGGCTGAACGAGCTTTTGGATTGAAACGGCCGGTACTTATGGAAGAACATCGCGAGTTGCGTAGGAATCGGAAAGTGCCCCTGGCCGTGCCATCATTCGCGTCCTCGATAGCCTCGCTAGGCTTCAATCGCCCCGAGCATTATCATGTTCCTCCGGATCGTTATTAATCAGGCCCGTAAATACCCTCCTGGTATTTCGGGCCGCCGCCCAGGCCGGTACACGCCCGGCCTGGGCTCACGCGGCTTGTCGCCGCGCCGGGGCATCCCTGCCCCGGATTAACCCGGCCTATATTTATAGGCTGGGTTAATAACACATGCCGCTTACAGTCGGTCATGACGGTCCACAATATCGGCATTCTTTTTCATGAGACGGAAACCATGCTCTACCGTGGTAGTTGCCATTGCGAAGCGGTCCAATTCGAGGTCGAGGCCCCCGAGCGCGTTGTCTGCCAGGACTGCAATTGCTCGATTTGCTCCAAGTCCGGCTTCCTGCACCTCATCGTCCCCAAATCGCAATTCAGGCTGATAAAGGGTGAGGAGAACCTCGTTGTCTACACCTTCAACACTGGCGTCGCCAAGCACCTGTTCTGCAAGACCTGCGGCATAAAGCCCTTCTATATCCCTAGATCGAACCCGGACGGCTACGACGTGAACGTCCGCTGCCTTAGTCCGAAGCCCAAGGAACTGGTCATCGAGCCCTTCGACGGCCAAAACTGGGAATCCCATGCGCACGCGCTGGCGCATCTCAGCCGGGATGCTTGATCGTCCGCGCCGGTAATGCCGAACGAAGCCGGAGCCGATTCTCCTCTGGGAGGCTGCTCATGAAGGTGCGCCCCGCGGCATCCTCGGATTGTGAACGGCTGATCCGCCTTTTCCGGCAACTGGGCTACGTTATCGACGTCGGCGAACTTCGGGCTAGACTCCTCGCCTATGACGGATCGGATTCTGATCTGGCGCTGGTGGGCGAAATCGGCGCGGAGGTGGTCGGAACGATCGTTCTGCACGTCGTTAGTCCGCTCCACGAAATCGGAAAATGGGGACGCATTTCCGCTCTCGTGGTCGACCAAAGCATGCGACGACGAGGCATAGGCGCCGAATTGCTGCGCGCAGCGGACGACTTCTTCATCGGGCGGGGATGCACCCGGGTCGAGTTGACCAGCAGCGACCTGCGCACAGACGCCCACCGCTTCTACATGGCGAACGGGTACGAAAACCGGTCGAAACACTTCGTAAAACATTATCCGAACGCCTGACCGGCGAGCCGCCCTAACGGGCATGAGCGTTTTTCGGCTCACGACGATGCTTCCGTTGGCGGACTCCATGTCTCTCGATCCCGCAAAAGCTCCGTCCCGCGCGGCAATATTCGGGATCAAGTCGGGCCGAGCGAGCCGATTCCGCCGCCTTCTACATTGTTAAATGACATTGAAGGCATCAGAGGCCGAATGCAGACTTCCGCAGTTACCGATGATCTCGGGATTGTGCACGACTCATGTCGAACAAGGAGGAAAGGGCATGCCAGCTTTCATCTTCAGCTCAACGCTTTGCCAATATCTACGGGTCTTATTGCCGCTAGCTTCCGCCTTGGCGGCCGAATCTGCCGAGGCGACGGTTTTTACCGTAGGCGGAAGCGGCGATAAAAGCACGGCTTGCACTCTGGCCGATGCCATTACGGCGGCGATATTCAATACCCGGACCGGCGGCTGTCCCGCGGGCTCCGAAGACGACACCATCGAACTCACCGGCGACGTCGTCCTGACGGAAGCATTGCCCGTGGTGGCGAGCGACTGCCGTTACTACCCGGATCCCTGTGTTCAAACGCGCATAACGATAGACGGCAACGGCCATTCGATTACACTCTCGGACGCCCCGAATACGCCCGTCTTCGATCTGCTATCGCTCCGTGTGGCATGCGGCGATGGCTTTTATTCGGTACCGCCCAGCGTCATGCTGTACAACGTAACGCTTCAACAGGGCAAAACCGGAATTTCTCCGATAAGCGATACCACGGGCTTGGAGTGTCCGCCAATGCTGGTTCTCACGAATACTCGCGTTTTCGGTAATCGCGGAGACGGCATTTCGGCGCGTTTTGCATCGATGCAGATCGCGAACAGCCCGATCGCCGACGATGGCGGCCGGGGCATCAAGGGCCATGGCGGCGGCATTGACCCCACCCGCCTTCGCGCCACCCTCGGTGAGCGGCACCGTTGAAACGGCCTGGAACACCATGAGTTACCGCTCCGATTATCCTGGAAACGGCAGTTGGGCGTGCTCGAGTGCACGTAGCGGCTTCACCCAAGCGGTGAAATCGGTAGGAGGGACGACGGTCAGAATCCATGAGGCGTTTCTACTCCATCCAAGCGGTCAACTGCCGTTTCTAGGATTATCTCCGCCGAGGCGGGGTTTGCGTGGCATGAAGCGGTGCGCCGGACCGGCTGCAGGAAGACTCCAAGGAATCGTCTTGCGGCACCACGTTGGCCGTGATGATTTCCTGCGCCCTGAGTTCCGCGGAGGCAAGCTCGTCTCTGAAAATATCGGTTTCATACGCCGGAGCGGTAACTTCCGCTAGCGAGGTGTCCAGCGGCCGGCCGGGTTCATCGATGTGGATGGACGTCACCGTGGACAATCCGGGGCGGATGGGCCGTTTCAGGATCTCGTCCTTGCGCAGGGCGATGCGCACCGGCACCCGCTGGACGATGTGGATGAAATTGCCGGTCGCATTGTCCGGCGGCAACAGGGCGAACACGCTGCCGGTGCCGGGCACCAGGCCTTCGACCGTGCCGTGATAGACACGGCGCCGTCCGTACAGATCGACGATCACCTCGGCCGACTGGCCGGGCCGCACTTTGCGCAGCTCGGTCTCCCGGAGGTTCGCCTCCACCCAGAGATGGTCCAGCGGCACCACCATGAGCAGCGGATCTCCGGGATGGACCCGATCCCCGACCTGAGCTTTGCGTTTCGCCACATAACCCGAAACGGGCGCCCGGATGCGCTGTCGGACGAAATCGAGGTAAGCGTTGACGAAGCGGTGCTTGGCGGCCTCCACTTCGGGGTGTTCGGTGCGACTGGTTCCCCCGACCCGCGCCTCGATGGACTGGAGTTCCGCGCCGACCTCCCGCAGTTCCGCTTCGAGGGCCGTCATCTGATCCTCGGCGTTTTGCAGGACTTGCTCCGAAACCGAACCGCTGGGAAACGCCTGACGGAAGCGAATGACGTCGTGGCGCACCCGTGCGAGCTGGGCCGAGCGCGCGTCCAGTTTCTGGCAGAGTTGCTGGCGCGTCGCGAACAGCGCGCCGATCCCGCGCACGGTCCGCCCCAGGTCACCCTCGCTTTGTCCCAGGGCGGCATGGGCGCGGTGTTCGTCGAGCCGGACCAGCAGGTCGCCCTTGTTCACGAACTGGGTTTCTTCGGCCAGGACCTGGGTGACGATGCCGGTCGCATCCGCTTCGACCGGAATCAGATTGCCGGCGACGAAGGCATTGTCGGTCTCGACCCGGAAACGGCCATGCACCCACCAGTAGATGGCCGCGGCCAGAGCGCACGCGAGCACGGCCAGCGCCACCAGCAAAAGACGACGGTTGCGCCGCGCGCGGATCGCCTTCGGATGAATCTTCATAGATGCCTGTTCGAGTTTTTGGAATTATTTTGAATCGAGTGGAAGAGACTGTCTTTGGGCTCGACAGAATAGCGCCTAGGCTTGGTCCATGTTTCGGCAGGAGCCCTCTCAATCTGAAATCGGTCGGAGGCGGGTGTCGTCGAGACCGTTGGCGTATCCGCCGCCCAATGCCTCGATAAGATCGGTCATGGCAACGAGCTGATCGGTTTCCAGGGTCTTGAGCGTGAATTCCTGATCCAGAACGGAATGCCGGCGCGCCAGCATCGTCCGGCGATCGTCCAGGCCGCTGCGAAGCCGCTCTTGAGCCAGATCGAGGGCTTCCCGCTGCGAAGCCAGCAGGCGGTTGTGCGCTTCGACGATGGCCCGGGTGTCGCGCCAACTGCTGAGACTGTCGGCGACTTCCTGCACCGCTTGCAGCAGGGTCTTGTTGTAGAGCTCCACGGCTTCGTCGTATTCCGCCCTTTGCACCGACAGCTGGCCGCGCAGCCGCCCGCCTTCGAAGATGGGGAGCCTGAGGCCAGGCGCGACGCCATAGGCGAAGCTGTTACCCGAAAAAAGGATATTGGCGAGGGAGCTCGCACCCTTGGTCATGCGAAGGGCGTTCAAGCCGACGAACGCGGTCAAATCGACCGTCGGGTAAAAACTGGCTCTGGCTACCTTGATCCGTTGCGCCGCCGCCTCGGCCCGGTGCAGTGCGGCAGCGAGGTCCGGACGGTGGGCGAGCAGTTCCAGCGGAAGCTTTGTGGGCAGCGGAATTTTTTCGGGCAGCGTCACGCTGCGATTAAACAGGTGCTGTGTCGCATCAGGACCGCGGCCGATCAAGCGGGCAAGCAAGTTCCGCTGCAAGTCCAGGTAGTCGCGGGTAATGGCTCGGCGCTTGCCGGTCGCTTCCAGCTCGGATTCGGCCTGTTTGACCGGATCCGCGGAGTCCAGCCCCAGCTCGTAACGCGTTTCGGCCAGTTGGAGCAAATTACGCCGCAATTCCACCATGTCATCAGCGAGATCGAGCTGCTGCCGCAGCGCGACCCCTCGGAAGTAACACCTCGCTATCGCGGCGGTCAATTGCAGCCTGACTTCGGCCTGTTCCGCGTCTTCGGCTGCCGCTTCGCCCAGAGCCGCCTCCAATGCCGCCCGATTTTTTCCCCAGAAATCGAATTCGTAGCGGAGGCTCAAGGGATTGATCAACGCCGAGACGGTATGCGCTCCCCTAAGGGCGACATTGAAGCTGTACTCGGAAAACCGCGCCGTTGCGACCTCCGCCTCCGCATCCAGGAACGGCAGCAGTCTCGCCCCCTCCACGCGGGCAAAGCCTTCCGCCTCGCGCAGCCGGGCGGCAGCCACCTTGAGACCTGGGTTATCCTTGAGCGCCATGTCCATCAGGTGGTTCAGCTCGGAGCTGCCGAACTGCCGCCACCAGCTCTCCTGTGGCCACGAATTCCGTACCCCCAGAAGCTCACCGTCGCGGGCTTCGGACAGTTTCTGGGTAATGCCCGGGGCGTCGGCAAATTCGGCACGCTGCCCGCCGGACGGAATCCAGGCGCAGCCTGCGATCAGAAACAGGACGCTAAGACCAGCAATCAGGCGACGATAGGCAGATCGGCGATTCATGGTTGCTCCATCAGTTCCTCGGCCTTGGTTTCCCTCAGGTCCTCCGCCGGACTCGGACGCAGCGGCCTGTGAGTGGGATGGGCCAGCCACACCAGCCCGGCCAGCCCGAGAAAGAGATATCCCGCCATCAAGAAGGCATCGTTGACCGCCAGAATGGCGGCCTGCTGTCTGATGAGGGCCAGAAGCTTGCCCTGTACGATGCCGGGATCGAGGCCGGCAGTCTCCAGACGCGACGAGAGCCGCGGCAGCAAGTCCAGCGACGGAAACCGGCGCCCCCCGAATTGATCGGCCAGATGAAGCTGATGAAAGGGGCTGCGCCGAAACAGCATGACGCCCTGCAAGGTAATGCCGAGCGCACCCGCGGCGATTCTCAGCGCTGCTGCCTCTTCCGCGGCGCGCATCATTTGGCTCGGCGTCAGCCCGTGAAGGGCGATGGCGGTCAGCGGCGTGAAGAACGAACCCAGAAAAAAGCCGAGGAGCAGCATGGGCCAAACGATCTGATCGAACGATCCCGGATCGTCGAAGAGCCCGATCCAGGACAGGGTGAACGCCAAGCCCAGCAGGTTGAGGCAGGCGAACACCCGCGCATCGACGCCCTTGATAAGCTCGTGCATGACGGCGATCGCCGGCGCCGCCAAAAAGATCATCACCAGGAACAAGAGGCCGGCAAGAAATGACGAGTATCCCAGCAGCAATTGGAGCTGGACGATGAACAGCGACAGCAGTCCCTGGATCGCCAAGAAACCTAGGACAAGGCAAATGATGCCAATCGTGAAGTTGCGATGGGTAAACAGCCGGATGTCCATCGCAGGGTGCCGCTCTCCCAGTTCCCAGATGACGAAACAAGGCAGCGCTACGACAACGGCGATCAGTACGCCGCGCAGAAAGGGCGAGTCGAACCAGTCGAAATCGTTGCCCATATTCAGAATGGTTTGCACGCCGCCGAAGATCAGAGCCAACAGGATAAAGCCGGCGAAATCGAAACGGGTGTAGCGCCGCTGGAATCCCCGCCCATAAAGTAATGAACCGGTTACGCCGGCAATGGCCAGGGCGACGGGGATGTTGAGATAAAACAGATAACGCCACCCGATTTCGTCGGCCAGCCAGCCGCCGATGGGAAATCCGATCGTAAACGGCATCAGGGTGAACAACCCCCATATCCCAAGCCCCACCGATTTGAGCCGAGCGGGATACTCTTTCAGCAACAGGGCTTGTCCGATTGGCAGCGTAACGCCGCCGGCAAAGCCGAGAACGATGCGCGCCGGCAGGAACAGCCGCAAAGTTTCGCTGATGGCGCAGAAATAAGAGGCCGCTGCATAGATCACAAAGGCCGTAGCGAACAAGCGGTAATCGCCGAAACGCCCGGACAGCCAGCGGGCGATGGGAAACGCCAAGGCCAGAGCGATCATGAAATCGGTCTGGGCCCAGGTGCCGAGGCTCGGCGATACTCCTCCCAGGTCGCCCGCGACATGCGGCATCAGCGCGATATAAGAGCCGGCGTTGAAAAGCACGACCATGTGCCCCAAGCCGAGCGCGATGTTGAACAGAGTGAAGCGCCAGCCGCGAAGGCGTCTGGGGAAGAAAACGGTCACCTAATCGACGCCTTGACCGCAGTCAGCCGGGCGGCGCAGCGGCCATCGGCCGGCGCCGCCTTTTCCAGAGGGCAGGCGATGAGCATGAAGCGCAGCCGCCCTTGTCATTCGGAGCGACTGCTCGCCATAGCCGCCGAAGCGGCTTCGATGCTCTGCTGATCGGACCGGGCTTGCCGCGGCGCCGGCAGCCCCAAGTCGGCCAAGCCGCGGCGAACGAGCTTCGCGCCGACATCGGTCACGAGCTGCTTGAACTTTTCCGCTTCGTGGTCGAGAAGATTGGGTGCCGCTCCGGCCACCGGATACGCATCGGCATCGGCTCTTCCGATGACGTGCCCGGTGGCGGGGTCAATCAGCTTGACCAGCACCTGCAAGGGCGTCTGCGACTCGAAAATCCTGTAGGTCCCGATTCCCACCTCCAGCACGGCATCCACCCGCTCTTTGGCGTGGGACCGATAATCGACGGACGAGGTGTCGCCGTTGTACCACTGCCGGATGGCGTTATGCCAGTAGGCGAGATTTGCGGTGCGGTTGCCGGGGGCGATCGGCAACGGGTAGTACTGCTCGGCGGAAACGGCTTTGAATCCCCCGGCGGTCAACATCTCGGCCGCTTCCCGCGCCAACACCAGCGTGGGGGCCCAGTTCTCCGCCAGCGAGGCGACCGGAGCCAGCTCAGGATTGTCTGCCACGGACGCGATTCGCGGGAGAGACGGTTCCGGCACGATATCATTGTGGCTTACCAGTCCGGCGATCAGTACTCCGCCGGGATTCCGGTAAATCTTCCTTTCCAGAAACAGATCGTAAGGAACGGTATCGTTTTGCCGATAAATGGGCAGCCGGGATTCGATGAGGTCCGGCATTACTTCGAGGGGCGGCGGTTCCACCGGAATCACGAGGATCGACTGCAAGCTGCCCGACCGGTCGGCAGGCGGCTTGATCGGAGGAGCGAGACAAGCGTTCAGTGCAACCAGCAAAAACAGCAACAAGCTATAACGTTTCATATTTGGGAGGTACCCCAGTCCCATGGAATCCAGTGCGAGATAAAGAACCCGGACATCGCTTCGAACAAGCTATTCGTCGCTTTCCGACGTAGACATGTCCGATGCGCCGGGCACCCGTGCCCCATCCTTAGCAACCCTAATGCCACAACGCAGGTGATTGAATTCAAAAAACATTTCAAAGAAACACCGGCCAATGTCGTCATAATGACATCGACTCGACAACAAACAACAACCCGGCCTGACCTTCAACCCTCCAACAAAGCTTCGAATCCATTAATCAGGCCCGTAAATACCCTTCTGGTATTTCGGGCCGCCGCCCAGGCCCGGCACACGCCCGGCCTGGGCTTACGCGGCTTGTCGCCGCGCCTGGGCATCCCTGCCCCGGATTAACCCGGCCTAATTTAGAGGCAGGGTTAATAACCGTGCATTCGGAAATAACGCGCCAATTGCCACAAGAACTCATTGCTGTCACTATGACAGCACTGTGGTTAATTCGACTACGCCTCTATGGGAATGTTCGACTACGAACCTTTGAAATATGAACGAACGCTCGAAGATAAGAACGACCGAGAGCGCGATTCGCGAAGCGGTCTTGAGCCTGACGGCGAATCTTTCGATGAAAGAGCGCCTCGAGGGATTTCTCGAAATTTTCGCCAAAGTCACGGGAAATCACGCTTGCGCCCTGTTGCGCTTCCAAGACGGGGTACTCGTGCCCGTGGCGACGCGGGGCCTTTCGCCCGAGGTCATGGGACGCCAATTCGCCCCGGAGCAACATCCCCGGCTGGCGGCGATCCTCGGTTCGAGAACACCGATCCGATTCGAGGCCGACGACCCTAGGCCCGATCCTTACGATTCGCTATTGCTGAATGATGCCGGAGGCCGATTGCCCGTCCATTCCTGTATCGGCTGTAGCCTTTATAACGAGAACACCCTGCTCGGAGTGCTCTCGGCGGATGCGTTAAAACCCGGCGTATTCGACGGCATAGACGACCACATATTCCAGACCTTTGCCGCCATCGCGACGGTGGCGCTGCGTCACGAATCCTTTATCAGTGCGCTCGAAAGATTGGCTAGACACCGCGAACTGGTGACCAGCGAACTGGTCAACGAGGCCCTACAGCGCCGCGGGCAGATACTCGGCGACAGCCCCGCGCTGCAGGAACTGAGGCGCAACATCGGTATCGTAGCCCGATCCGATCTGACGGTCCTGGTGATGGGAGAAACCGGGGTGGGCAAGGAGGTGGTCGCTCGCGTCATACACGCGCAATCGCTGCGGGCCGACCAACCCCTGGTGTACGTGAACTGCGCCGCGCTGCCGGAGTCCTTGGCCGAAAGCGAACTGTTCGGACATGTCCGCGGCGCTTTCACCGGCGCCCATACCGATCGGGCCGGCAAATTCGAGTTGGCGGAGGGAGGCACTTTGTTTCTGGACGAAGTCGGCGAACTGCCCCTGGCTATCCAAGCGAAGCTGCTGCGTGCCCTGCAATTCGGCGAGATCCAGCGGCTCGGCTCGGACAAGAGCCACCGGGCCGACGTCCGCATCATCGCCGCAACCAATCGGCAGCTCGACGAAGAGGTGAAGGCGGGGCGGTTCCGAGCCGACCTCTATCATCGGCTCAGCGTGTACCCTTTGAACGTACCGCCGCTGCGGGAACGGCTCACGGATATTGCACCGCTGGCCGGATATTTCCTGGATCAGGCGCGGACGCGCCTGGGCTTGGACCGCGCCAACCTGGCGCCCGCGACCATCGAAGCCCTGAGGGCCTATTCATGGCCCGGCAACGTACGGGAACTCGAGCACGTCGTTCTCCGCGCCGCTCTGCGCGCCTCGGCGGACCGGGGACGTTCGTTGACCTTGCAACCCGAAGATTTGGACATCGGCTCTGAAATCCACTGGAGCGTGGATGCCAAGACCGGCTTGGCGTTCGGAACGAACCCGGTATCGCTTGCACGTGCGGTGGACGATTTTCAGCGGCAGTTGATCCTCAAGACGCTGGACGAATGTCGTTTCAATTGGTCGGAAACGGCTCGCCGCCTGGGACTGGACCGGGGCAATCTGCATCGCCTTGCCAGGCGCCTCGGACTAAAGCCGATCAGCCGCATGGCTTGACGCCGCGGCATTTCTTATCGTCGTTTCCGTTGGCGCGTATGGATTGATTGCAGGCGCCTTATTCCAAATCGCTTTCAGTAGGAATTCATTCTTGTAGGATGGGTAGAGCGAAGCGAAACCCATCGAGCGACCTTGAATCGATGGGTTACGCGGAGCCTGTCCCGAGCGGAGCCGAGGGGCCCGTCCTGAGCCTGTCGAAGGGCTAACCCACCCTACGATGAGTGTTCACTCGAATGCCGAATGGAATTATGAGTGGGAGCGGGCTTTAACCCGCGATCGAACGACGAAAAAAGCCGGACAACGTCCGGCTTGAGCTTAGGAAAGCAACCATAGTCTCAGGCGGTTGATCACTACGTTGCCAAAAAGTTTAGCCGGGACCAGGTCGCCGGAGAATCGTGAGGATCGCGACCGGAAATAAGGCCTTGTTCGCCTCGGAGCGGCAGCCACACGACGAACTCGGTGCCTCGTCCTTCGCCCTCGCTGGAAACCTCCACTTTCCCGCCATGCATTTCGATCAAGCGTCGCACCACGGAAAGCCCTATCCCCAGGCCGCCTTGCGTGCGGTCCAATGTCCTCGGCCCTTGAGTAAACAGATCGAAAATGTGGGGCAAAAGCTCGGGAGGTATGCCGATTCCCTCGTCCTTGACGTGCACGGCCGCTTGGCCCGATTCGATCTCCACCGAGAGCCAAATCCGCCCCTCCTCGTTACTGTATTTTGCGGCATTGTTGAGAATATTGGCCAAGGCTTGGGTTAGGCGCACCTCATCACCGTCCAGATCGAGATCGAGCGGCCCCGATTCGACGATGAGCTTGAGCCGACGGGCCTTGATCAGCGGCAAATTGACTTCGATCGCCCGAACGATTATGGCAGCGAGATTGAGCGGGGCCGGGCGAAGCGCAATCGTCCCTCGGGTAATCCTGGATACGTCGAGCAAGTCGTCGATCATTCGGGACAACTGAGCCGCCTGGCGGTCCACCACCTCCCGTGCCCACTCCGCCCTTGGCTCTTGCAAGTCCAAGCGGCGCAACACTTCGACCGCGTTACGGATGGATGCCAACGGATTGCGCAATTCATGAGCCAGCATCGCGAGAAATTCGTCTTTTCGCGACTGAACCGAAATGGCGTCTTCGGCGGATATCGAATCGTCAATGTCCATGAGTTGGACGCTACAATCGGATGGCAACATAACACTCGGTCCATTTTGGTCCTTGAAAACATCTTTGCCGTATCGCGCGGATACCGAGCGACCCGGCAAATCCCACTGCTGCTCTGGATGCGCGAGAGCCTTGCAGAGCAGCACGAATAAATCGGCGAAACCAACCGTATCGCGAGCAAACGGTAGACTCGATCAGGTCTCGTACCGGTTTTCGCAAAAGCGGCGGGCAATTACGCCGAACAGATGCTGGACCAAAGTGCGAGACCTCACTTATCCCGGTCATCGAAATTCGGATATAACCGAGCCTCGTTCTGCTGCTCGCGGTCGTACTCCAGTTGGCAATCGATGCAGCGTACCGCGCGGGGATTGGCCGCAAGGCGCTCCAAAGGAATAGGAGCCTCGCAATCGAGACAAACCACCAGCCCCCGTTCGGGGTCGGTAATTTGTTGTTCGTTCTCGGCCAATGACGCCTTCAGGCGTTGCAACGCTTCGGCTCGCGTACATTCTTCAACGATCTGAGCAATATCGATATAGTCCATGTCGGCAGCCTCCTTAGCATGAGGGAAATTTCCGCCTGGAACCGTATCAGCAAGGCACATCAGGCGACCTAACCCCTTCGAGAAAGTCGCCGCTTATTCAGTTCCCGCTACCGTATTGGTACTTAATGGTGTCGAGTAAGTCGAGCCGACGGTATAGGTTTGTACACCTATGGAAGCATACTTATGTTATGCCGCGAATTGATGCGGGTATCTTCTTGTACGCACAATTTGGTAGCTGATCGGGACTCCGAACGAGACACGAGCGACGGAAACCATCTCAAGGAAGAACCCTATGAAAACCCTCAGCATTGCCGCTGCCGCCGCAGCGGTTTCGATTTTGTCGGGCGTCGTCGCCGCTAAGCCGGCCGTTCCGTCGAGCATCTCGTTCGGTGCAAAGTACCCGACATCCTTTGACGTTGACTCGCATTTTTCCTTCACGGAAACCGACCGCTGCATCGTCAGACAAAGGACATTCGAACAGGGGGAGCCGGTGATAAAGGCCGTTTCGGAATGTGAAAAGCCGATCATTATGGTCTTCTGCATTCTTACGGTGGAGGACGGCTGGTCTTGCTGTTCAAATGCCGAATATCCCGGTCAACCGCTGATGGGCCGCGGTGACTATCATGCCCTCGGCAGCCGCGATCTGGTTGAATCGGAACCTCGTAACAGTTTTGCTGTCGGTTGCGTACCGACCAAGGTCGGCCCTGCCCTACGAACCTTGAATCCGCTAAGCCTGGGGTCCGTCCCGGACGATCCATGCTATTTAGCGATACACGGACTCGATCAAGCCTTGCTTCAAACTCCACAAGGCGACCCGCATGAAATCTTGAAGACGCTCGGCTTTACCGCAATGGCCCGGCCGCTTCGGTCATTCACGCTATCGGCAAAACCGTTCGCCTATCTCCGTAAGACCATGCTTGGCAAGACGGGATAGCCAATGCTCCGCTTGAAATGAGGGTGCCGCCGAAAGCGACACCCGATGCGACCCGAGGAAAGATCACCTTCTGAGCGGCCGTGAGCCGTTGAAAGCGGCAGGGATAGTTGCGGCGCCCCCGAAGGAATCGGCAATAGCGTCTTCGAGGTGGAAATGACAATGCGCCAGTCCGCATTTACGCAGCCGGCTATTCGGCTGGTTCGTTCTGCTCGAACTTCGAAAACTCATCCGGATCCAATTGGCCATCCTGATTCCTGTCCATTTCGCGCCAACGTTCCATTAACTTGCTGTCGGAGCGACCTTCGCTTTCGGAAATCAGGCCGTCGCGGTTCTCGTCCAGCTTTTTGAAACGCTCGCTCTTGATTTCCCGTTCGACCTCGACCTGATGCTTGGTCGCCGGTATGTCCTTTTCGATCTGCTGGCCGGGCGGGCGCTGGGCCGGCGGCTCGGCCGGCTGGTTGGTAATGTCCAGGGATCTTTCAGTCGCTTCATCCGGGTTGGGAGTTCCCGGAACTCGCTGTTGCTCAGCCGCTGCCCAGGATGAACCCAGCAGTGCGAGCACGGTGATGATGATTGATGTTTTCATGACAGACCTCCGTATCCACAATGAATATTCAATGCTTTAAAGCAGTAATCGGAGGATTTCCGCTCCTAATGATTAGGACCCGCTTGTCCCTGCGCGGTTCTGAAACGAAGTCGCCGGTATAAATCGCGATAGCTGAATGGACCCCAAAAAACGCCGGAGCCGGACGCAAACGAGCTCAATGCGCCGCGCCGGGGACGCGGCGATCAGTCTTTCGTTCTGACGCCGCTCCGGAAGTACTTGCGACGGGATGCGTTGGAAAAGCAGTGATCGTCACCACGACGCCGGATGACAATCCAGAGATTTGAGTACAAGGGTGGGACTCTGTTGGCTCTTGCCGACGGCCTTGTCCCGATACATGGCTTGATCGGCTGCCCTCAGCAATTCGGCGGTGGTCGAGCCGTCTTCAGGATAGACGGCGATGCCCACGCTAGCGCCTAAGACCGGCATCAACTTATTGGTTCCATTGACGTCCACGGACGGTTGGAAAAACGCTTTCTTGATTTTCCTGGCCACGGATTCCGCACCGGAACGGTCTCCGATATTCTGCAGAAGCACTACGAATTCGTCTCCTCCCAATCGGCCTACGGTATCCGTTTCCCGAACGGAATGCTGAAAAATGCGGGCGGCGCGTTGCAAGACCTTGTCCCCGGTCTGATGCCCGTAATAGTCGTTGACCTGTTTAAATCCGTCCAAATCGAGGTAAAGCACTGCCACCTTCCGCCTCGACCGGTGAGCTTCGGCCAGCGATTGATCCAACCGATCCATGAATAACTGACGATTGGGCAGTCCGGTCAACGGATCGAAATTGGCCAACAAAAATAGCCTGTTGCCCTCCTCGAGTTTACGTTTTTCATAGCGGTCATAGATTCTGGCAACACTGAAAAACATGAGGAGACATGCCAAGGATCCCACAAAAATCAGGTTCAGCCGGTTCCAATCAAGATTCGCCCACCCCAATTGTTGTTCGATTTCGAGAGATAAGTGTTTCTCCGGCTCTCCGAAAGAGCTGCGAAAAAGCAGCTTGGGAAACAAGCTGGATTCGAGGGGCGTTGCCGGCGAAGCCTGCTTATGAATCAACTTGTCACCCGGATTTGCTCCAGCGTGCACCGACTCGAACAGGGTGAGCGCCAACGCAACGGAATCGGAAGGGAGATGGAAAAGAGCCTTCACCCTGCATATCACTACGGCGAAACTTACGCCGCCTGTTAAACTTACCGGCTCCACGAGCGCATAACCCCAATCGCCGTTATTGAGCAGGAACGAGCGACTGGCGGCAATTTCTCCGGACCTCAGAGCGCGCTGAAAGGCGTTTCCGAGTACCGATACCAAATCGACATCGGTCTCCGACAAGGGTCGCGTCTCATCGGCGTCCGGCGCAATGGAATTCGGAGCATACAAGAACGGTTTGCCCACAGCCGCAACTCGAATCAGGCGATTCCTACGATCGGAAAAAAGATGTACCGAAGAAGCGACACCCTCATGAAGCCTTAAGGCAACGAATTCTTCCAAAGTCTCCTTGTCGAACTTCGGAACGGTGCCCATGAAGTAGATGCCGGCATCCTGGTCCGAGATCAGGCGCGCGTAGGTAGTGATCTTCTCCTGATTTATGGGCTCCTCGGTCTTGAGGAATGCCGCCAGTCCATGTGTCGCATCAACATAGCGACGCGTTTGCGAAACCAATTGCGTTTGAATCAGGGCGGACGTCTCGGAAAACCGCTGGGTTTCCCGCTGAATGTCGAGAAAAACGGCGAACGCCAATCCCGCAGCGGCGATCAATATCCAGCATATCGTCAACAAGGCGTAGAAGGAAAACCGCTTGACGATCAGTTCGATTATCCCCTTTTGCAACAACGCCGCGGCCTGCATAGCCTTTATGCTACTATTCGCTGCCGGCTGCCCGACTTCAAGGATTCCCGGATTGCCACCGGAATGGCGATCCAGCTCGAAGGGGATGTACGATTCTGCATCTCTACGAATCCATGATTGCAAAAGATTTTGGAAGAGGAGATACATGTTTAAACCCAGACTCGACGTATTCCTTGCTTGCCCGATTCATACCAGCGCTCTCATCGCGAACTTTTTGGTTCTGCTGTTCTTGCCCCTGGTACGCCCACCGATCACCCTGTCCATGCTGCTAGTCGCGCTACTGGTCTACCTCTCGATGTTCTTTGGCGCCAAATCGGCGGCTAACGAAACTCAGAGACTCTTGTCGTTGAGTAACGACGATAAACCAAGCGTTCACTGAACGGTCATCCTGCTATCTCGCCGGTCGAAACTGTTCGACGTTCAGCTTACATGCGGACGGCGCGAGATAATGTGATTTAGTACCAACTTCCGGAAAAACCGCTCGTTAATGATTAATGCAAAAACCATGCACAAGCCAAATGTTTCGAGCGCCGCAGTTGATGTTTCATCCGCTGCGACGAACTCCGCATAAGGCGGGGACGCGCGTCGAAGACTCCGATTGAGTCGCCTTTGTGACTCCGAAGCACAACTCACCCGGCTTGCTGCGCCGCCTGGCGGCGCTCGTTTACGACATGGTCGTGCTGGTTGCGGTACTCTTCGCCGCAACGGTCCTCCTGCTGCCGCTTCATCACGGAGAAGCCTTTCAACCGAACCACGGGCTGTATAGCGCATATCTATTGACGGTCAGCTTCGCGTTTGTCGGGTGGTTCTGGACCCATGGCGGACAAACTCTCGGAATGCGTTCCTGGAAAATTCGCCTGTGCACGACAGCCGACACTTCCATCTCCTGGGGCCAGGCTTCGATTCGCTTCTTCTGCGGCTTGATATCCTTCGGCTGCCTAGGCCTCGGCTATCTCTGGGTTTTGTTCGATTCGCAAGGCCGTAGCTGGCACGATCTCGCGTCCCGGAGCAAAATCGTTTGGCAAGATTTAGAGCCTTCAGAGAAAACAGTCATGAATTAAGCGTCTAAGGCAAGAACAATGTCGGATGTCGCGGCGAAATCGGGCATCCAGCTTGCCCCCGCCGCTCATCCCGACACAACGATCTCGCAAAACGCAGCGGAGATGTCTCATGCAGGACCGCGCCGATGTATTCGAAAACCCCGTGTCACGGGAGGTCTGGAATTGGAAATACCGTCTCACGGACGAAGCGAGCCGCGACTTTGGCGTAAGGGATACCTGGCGGCGTGTAGCGCGAGCCCTGGCCAGCGCCGAGCCCGAAAATTCCGCCCATTGGGAACGCGCTTTTTTTGAAGCCTTGGAAGACTTCCGGTTCTTGCCGGGCGGGCGAATTCTGGCCGGAGCCGGCAGCCGACACGATGTCACGCTGTTCAACTGTTTCGTAATGGGCACTATTGAAGATTCCATGGAAGGCATCTTCTCGGCTCTCAAGGAAGCGGCGCTCACCATGCAGCAAGGAGGCGGCATCGGTTACGACTTTTCCACCCTGCGCCCGTCCGGCATCCCCGCCCACCGATGCGGTGGCGTCGCCTCCGGCCCGGTATCTTTTATGCGCATTTGGGACAGCATGTGTGCCACGGTTCTTTCGACCGGTGCCCGACGTGGTGCCATGATGGGTACATTGCGCTGCGATCATCCGGACATCGAAACCTTTGTCGGTGCCAAACGAACCCTCGGCGAGCTACGGAATTTCAATCTTTCCGTACTGATCACGGATGATTTCATGGACGCGCTGAAGCATGATCGGGATTGGCCGCTGGTATTTCCCGTCAATCCCGAGGGAACCCCTGCCGGTACCGGACAGATCGTTCTGAGACGCTGGTCCCATACCGACACCCCTGTTCCCTGCCGCATCGTTCGAGTGATCAGAGCCCGCGACCTGTGGAATGCCATCATGCGGTCCACCTATGAACATGCCGAACCGGGCGTTCTGTTCATCGACCGCATCAATCGGGAAAACAATCTTTGGTATTGCGAACACATATCGGCCACCAATCCTTGCGGCGAAATCCCCTTGCCCCCTTACGGCGCTTGTGATTTGGGCTCCATCAATCTCACCCGCTTCGTATCGCGGCCGTTCGAGGATCACGCCGCTCTGGATTTCGCGGGCATCGAACGGATTACCGCCGTGGCTGTGCGCATGCTGGACAACGTCATCAATGTCAGCCGGTTTCCCTTGCCGCAACAGCGGAATGAAGCGCTCGATAAACGGCGTATCGGTCTGGGAATTACCGGGCTGGCAGACGCCCTGATAATGTTGGGTGTACGCTACGACGACGAACAGGCGTGTCAGCTTGCCGACAAAATCATGCGAACCGTGTGTCTCGCGGCATATCGGACGTCGATCGAACTGGCGAGCGAAAAGGGTTCTTTCCCGTGTTTGGATCGCGACAAATACCTACAGAGTCCATTTGTTCGGGCCTTGCCGCGCGCCATCAGAAACGGCATTTCCGAACACGGCATTCGGAACAGCCATCTGCTGGCAGTCGCGCCCACCGGCTCCATTAGTCTGCTCGCGAACAACGTGTCCAATGGGCTCGAACCGGCATTTGCCGAGCGCTATCAACGACGCGTCCTAACTCCCGAAGGCCTTCAGAACTACGACATCGAAAACTATGCGGTCCGGTTGTGGAAGCTCGAACGTTCGAAGCACACGCTGCCGCCGGCTTTTGTCACCACCTTCGAATTGTCGCCGCTCGCACATTTACGTATGCAGGCCGCAATCCAACGTTCGGTGGACAACGCCATTTCGAAAACGGTCTACCTGCCCGAGAACTTTCCTTTCTCCGATATGGAGTCACTGTACCGCCAGGCCTACGACATGGGACTAAAGGGTTGTACCACTTATCGGCCCAATCCCATTACCGGAGTCGTAATCAGCCCGACGGAGCCCATGACGGATTCCGCTATCTGCTGCGAACAGAACGATTAGCCCGTGACGCCGCCGGCACATGTCGCTCTGTCACGACACTCGGATATAAAACAGGCGCGGAACTGAGAAAGGGGTTTTGGCGGGAACCGGGACACCGGCGGGGCGTAAGAAGCGATTAGATCTCGTTACGCCCCGGACCGTCGTGTGGTTAAACGATTAGAGGGCGGTGGACGAAATTTTATGGTTCTTGATTTCGCCACGCTGCATGCGGACGTGCTCCTCGAGCTGACGCTTTGCGGCATCGAACGCGTCGCGTAACGCGACGTACACATCCTCATGTGCCTGCTTGTCGTGATGGTCGCGGCTGACCACGATCTGCTTCTGAGGAACGCTCAAATCGATTCTGACTTTATAGAGATTACCCTGGTGCTGATGATGATGCTCCGCCTCGACGGCGACTCTACAGCTGATGATGTGATCACAGAATTGCTCCAGTTTTGCGGCTTTCTCCCGAATGCGGGTTTCAACGGCGTCGGAATGAGGAATGCCTCGAAACGTAATCTCTAGTGGTACTTGCATAGGTCTTTCCCATTAAGTGTCAAGTCTGTAAGTAGTCCAAAAAGTCTCCACCGAAGCCCTGGTCCAGCGCATGCTGTCCGGCTCGTCCAAATTTCCGGCTTCTGCTTGGTGGTTCGGTCCATTGGTTGTTGTGTTGTGACCCTGTAAGGCTTGGGTCGATGGGGCCGAATATGCGCTCAGCCCCTTATTTCCGTGCCGCTCCGGGCACATGATATACAACCCGAAGTCGCCCTGTCGACTTGCGCCCCGCCGCATATTCACGCGAAAGCTTAGTCATAAGACTCGTGCGCTCGAAAACGGTTGCCGGCCGATTTGCCACGGGAACCGGTGTTCGATTACGAGGCGTTCGTTCGCCTGAACTCGCGCAGCGCCGCCAAGACCTCGTCTAGGTCCGCCTCGGTATGATCCGCGGAAACCTGAAACCGGATTTCTTCGTCGCCGCGGGGCACTACCGGATAAACGATCCCGGTCGCCAGAATGCCCCGCTCGCGCAGATGAAGGACCATGCTTCGGGTCCTTTCGGTATCCCTGAGCATCAAAGGGACGATCGGATGCGCGCCGGGAAGCGTCTCGAATCCCGAATCCGTTAGACCTTGCCGGAACTTGGCCGTCAAGTCCCGCAGCCGCGCGAGCCGCTGCTGCCCCTCGGAACCGCTCACGATTTCCACGGCTCTCGCGCCGGCGGCCGCTTCGCCCGGCGTGATCGGGTTCGAATAGATGTAGAGCGGGGCTTTTTCGCGCAAAAAATCGACCAGCAGCGAACTGCCGACGACATACCCCCCGTTGACGCCGAAAGCCTTTCCTAAGGTACCGATCAAAATATCCGCCGGCCCGCACTCCGCATACTCCTCGGTGCCTCGGCCGGTTTGCCCGAAAGCGCCGACGCCATGGGAGTCGTCAACGACGACGAACACCCCTTCGGCAAATTTTTCATCATAGGTCTCGGCCAGCGCCATCAGTTCCCTTAGTGGAGCATGATCGCCCCGCATGCTGAAGATGCCGTCGGTCACGATGATTCCCCGCCGGCACGACTCGGCCGCCTGCCGTAAAAACGTCTCGGCCTGATCGAGGTTCAAATGCTCGTAAACGAACTTCTCCTTCGGCCGGGCCAGGCGGATCGCATTGATGATGCAGTTGTGGTTCAACTCGTCGCTGATGACCGCGGTTTCGGGGCTGATCAGACTCGGCAAAACGCCCATCACCGCCGCGTAAGCCGAGCTGAACAGCATTGCCGCCTGGCGGCCGTGGAACTCGGCCAGACGCTGTTCCAGCCGCACATGCGGCTCGTAGGTGCCGCTGATGAAGCGCACGGCTCCGGGACCCGCACCGTAATTCCGGACGCCATCCTCCTCCGCCCTCATCACGTCCGCGTGATGCGCGAGCCCAAGATAGCCGTTGGAGTTCATGCGGAGAAACGGACGGTCTCCCTCTCCTTTCAGCAGATAACGGATGCCGTGCCCGTCCCGCGGCGGCAGAACGCTGGTAATGATCGTTTCCCGGCTCTTGCGCACGCCGGACCGGTCCAGCTGCGCCAGCTCTTGCTTCAACAAAGCCTCCATTCGGTCCATGGCCATAGTTCACCTCGTCGCTCAATAATTGATTCCGGAAACGGCAATCGGACGCGAATCAAAGCCGGGATAGCCGGGCTCCATGGAGCTTTTCCAATCCGTTCAGGCAGTCCGCTGCCGTCCCTATGCAGATACACCCTGCAATTTTGCGCGAATCTTTTCGAGCATGTCGTTCGTCATACGCGTTATGTCGTAATGTGGCGTCCAGCCCCACTCCGTCCGTGCCGCGCTGTCGTCCAGGGATTGGGGCCAGGAGTCGGCAATCGCCTGACGCACCGGGTCCACCTCATAGTCGATCGCAAATTCCGGAATATGTTTCCGAATCTCGGCAGCCAATTCGCCAGGGGTAAAACTCATGGCGGTCACATTGAATGCATTGCGGTGTTTCAGCCCGGCGGCGTCGGCTTCCATCAGCATCATCATGGCTCGAACGGCATCGGGCATGTACATCATGTCGAGACGCGTGTCGGCCCGGAGAAAACAGGTGTAATGACGATAGCGGATCGCTTGGTAGAAGATTTCCACCGCGTAATCGGTGGTTCCGCCGCCGGGCGGAGTCCGATAGGAAATGATCCCCGGCAGGCGCAGGCCTCGGGTATCGACGCCGAACCGGCGAAAATAGTAGTCGCAGAGCAATTCGCCGGTAAGCTTGGTGATGCCGTAGATCGTCGTCGGACGCTGGATGGTGTCTTGAGGCGTGTCTTCGCGCGGCGTGGTCGGTCCGAAAGCGCCGATCGAACTCGGAAAGAATACGGCGCATCGGTACTGGCGGGCGACTTCCAGCATGCGATACAAACCGCCCATATTGACGTTCCAGGCCACCTGAGGCCGATCTTCGGCTACGGCGGAAAGAAGTGCCGCCAGATGATAAATGGTCTCGATCCGGTAATGGCGCACCACGTCCTGAATCTGGCGCAACTGGGTACAGTCGAGATGCTCGAACAGGCTATCGCTTTCGCCCGCGCCGGCGGGGGGCATGCGAATATCGGCCGCCACCACGAGGCCGTCTCCGTATCGGGTCCGCAACGCCGGAATCAGCTCCGAACCGATTTGGCCGAGCGCGCCGGTCACCAAAATTCGACCTTGTGTACCCATCGTATTCTCCTTCCCCTCGCGGAGCTCCGGATCAGCAGAAAGCCAGCGGTTTCCGAGAGATCGATAGGCCAAGGTTAAATCTCGCCGATGACCGGGTCAATGCAACGGGGATGACGGCGCTGATGCTACTGCTCAGAACCCGTATGAGCCTTGACAATAGGTTTCGGGAACCACAAGCTGGGTCACTGGTCAGCACTCGTGCCCGGAGGTATTCACCATGACCAAAAAAGAAGAAAAGGCCTATTCCCAGGAAGAAATCGAAGAGCGCCTGAAGCAGGAGCTTCCGCATTGGTATTACGAAAACGGCTGGATACGCCGAAAATTCCGAACCCACAGCTGGAAAGCCACCCTGATGGTGGTGAATACGGTCGGACATCTCGCGGAGGCCGCCTGGCATCATCCCGATCTGACCGTGTCTTATGCGTTCGTCATCGTCAAGCTGATGACTCACACGGCAAAAGGCGTAACGGACAAGGATTTCGCTCTGGCGAAAAAGATCGAGGAGGTCGTGCAATGGCAGCCTGGCGCGGAAACCGGCGGCATCCTGGAAGGCACACCGGACGATCCGCGCTTCAGGTATCTCAAGTACGACTGAGCGACTCGAGCAACTGCTGCGCTTCCTTTTGCAGCTTCGGACGAAGGAACAGCAGTTTCCATCGGCTGCCGCCGCACTTTCGCCACAGCACCACCGAGCGGATACCGGCCAGCAAGAGCGCACGGATTCTGTTGCCATTCTCCGGATCGGACAGATACATCTGCTCGCCCGCCACCATCACCCGCGGCTTCAGTTGGCTGACGGTCTGATGATAGGTTTCGGCAAGCGTTGCGAGCACTTCCTCATCCAGAACACCCCGCTCTTCGGCAATGGCGGCGGCTTTTTCCATGCCTGCACGAATGGCCTCGAGCATGCGGGGCTGCTTCATCAGCTTGCGCTCGAGAAAAATAAGCGTCGAGGCGTAGCGCGCCAGCTCCGGATCCACGACATCGGGACCGCCCAACTGTTTTTCGATTTGCCTGAGCCCCGTCATAACGCAGTGGAGACCGCCGTAAACATCCACCACGTCCCCCGAGTCGATCTTGAGCACGCTGCCGATGCTGGCCGCCATGTCCTCGCGATCGGCCGTTCCCCGCTTGGCGATGTGCTGCACGAGGTAAACCGCCTGGGACAGGCCGGCCAAAGCGATCACTTGATTGCGTAAAGTTTTTGTCATCACAGACTGCAACGAATGGCGAAAAATGACAGACCCATTCTCCGCGAGGGATTATTGGTCGCGCCGATTGTATTTCACCGCGTTTCCCTTGGCCAATTCGACAGGATACTTTTCAGCGTTCTTCCGCATCTTTTCCTGCACGGCCTCCTCCAAATCGATACTCATGAGGTCGGCCAGCCGCAGCAGATAAATCAGAACGTCGGCGATCTCCTCCCGCACTGCGCGATAATCTTCGGGATTTTCGGCCAGACGATGCGATTCATCATCCTTAAGCCATTGAAAACGCTCCAGCAGTTCCGCCGCCTCCACGGAAAGCGCAATCGCGAGATTTTTCGGACTGTGGAATTGGTCCCAGTCTCTGTCACGGGCAAACTCTCGTAGAGCCTGTTGTATCGCTGCAATGTTCATGGAAAGCTCTGTTAGCGTATTTTTTTATTGAGGCGGATTAAGCGAAAATAGTTAACACGAATATGGCAAGAGAATGAATACAACAAGCTCTGGACGAACTCCGTGTGATTTCGTTCAATGTTTGTAAACAATCGCTCGTGAAGGTGTAAAAAAATGGAAAGTCTTATTCAGAACCTGCAACGCACGATTCGCGCCTTGGAAACCCTGAGCGAAAAAAAGCTGCCCGAAGCCGATCAGGTGGACGAACTGCTTGATCAACTGTTTCAGCAGAAAATCGACCTTGTCAATATCACCATCAGCAGCTCGTCACCGGTTTACCAGCAGGCGGTTCAGGCCATGAACCAAGCGGCGGCTCGGGTCGAAAGAGCCGTCAAGGAGCCGTCCCGCATAGGCGATGCCGTTCCGGTCGTGTACGATGCGGTGGGCAAGCTGGCTAAGCTTTTGAATCATGTGATGCCTTGACGCGAATGCAGCCCACGCCACCGGGCCAGCGCTTTCCCTTTCCGCCGCTGAAGGCGGCCGGAGACGCGGCGCTCGCGTCAGAATCCATTCCCCTCGGCCACCTCCGTTGTCCGCCCATCGATTCAGAGACCTATCGAAGGTTGGAAAGGCGGGTGGGGCGCTGCCACCTCAACCAAAGACTGGGCATAGAGCATGATTTCGAGGCTCGCGTGTTCGGCCAGGGACGCACTTTATTCCATATCGAAAATTGGTATTCCGTTCATGGCTTGATCCGCCATATCCTGCGGCTCTTGTGGCTGCACAACCGTGGCCGCGAAAATGCCCGAACCATCCAAATCCGTCATAACGAGATCAAGCTCGAACGGCTCCCGCGGGCGTTCGACGGTTTTACTCTGCTGCACATTACCGATCTTCATCTGGACATCTCGGAGGATATTCCCGACACGCTCATCGACGCCGTAAAGCGGGTCGATGGCTACGACATCTGCGTTCTGACCGGCGATTTTCGTGCACAAACCTATGGTCCGTACGAACCGACGCTGACGGCCATGCAAAAGGTTCGTCCGTTTCTGAAGGGGCCGGTCTACGGCGTCCTGGGCAATCATGACACCATCCGCATGTCGCCTGGGCTGGAAAACCTGGGAATCCACATGCTGTTGAACGAGTCTATCGCCCTAACTCGCGGCGATGCGACCATCTATCTCGCCGGCATCGACGACCCTCACTACTACCGCGCCGACAACATCGAGAAAGCCACCGATCAAATTCCACAGGAGTCGGTTTCCATTCTGCTTTCGCACTCGCCGGAGATGTATCGGCACGCGGCCTATGCCAATTTCGACGTGATGCTGAGCGGCCACACGCACGGCGGCCAGATTTGCCTGCCCGGAGGCATTCCCATCATTCTCAACGCAAACGCCCCTAGAGCGTTCTGCAACGGACCATGGCGTTACCACTCCTTGCAGGGTTACACATCAGCCGGCAGCGGTGTCAGCATCGTGGATGTGCGTTTGAACTGCCCGCCCGAGATAACCCTGCATCAGTTGCGCTCGACCTAGTAGGGCTGCTCGCGTATCCGGAGCTGGAAAAGGATACGCGAGACCACGAGTTCCAGGAATGTAAAGCCGGCGACGAGACCGGCCACATGGATAAGCTCCAAACCCAGCTCGACACGCACTGCAAGTAAAGGGAACAAAGACTCCGGAATTTGATCCAGTCCTAATGCCATGCCACTGGCCGGAACACCAAGACGCCTCTTGATGAAGCTGGAAAAGAGATCGCCCAGCATCGCCGTGGCGCCGATGCAAAGACCCAGCTCGAAGGGAAATCCTACCCCCGCGGCGGCCAGTCCGGTAACCGGAATCGCAGCAATGAACCCTCTCCAGGTCTTGGACGAGCCAAACAGCGGCCGCCGGTCGACGAAATGCGCGCCGCCGTCTATAGGCCATGCCAAACGCTCGCCCAGTCCCTTGTTGATCAGTATGGGAACGCCGTTAGCGGCCATTAGCAGGAATAGAAGTTTAAGAGTCAGCATTGTCACCGTAATCGGCCGCCCAAAACCGGTACCGCAATTCGAGAATGTCGCCGCTTCAGCTCAAGAGCACTGCCACCAGGCCGGTTATGAAAATGCCGTCGAAAGTGCCGGCGCCTCCGATGGATGCAATCGGAGCCGCCATTCGGCGAATATCCTTCAGGCGCAAGAGATCGGCACCGATCAAGACCCCCAACGATCCCGAGATATAGGCGAGAGGAGCCCGATATTCCTCTCCCAGGAAAATGGCGGCCAGAGCCGCCGCGAGCGGAGCGACCAAGACCGGCATGCCGATGCCGACGCCCGGAATGGGCCGGCTCATGAAGTAGCTGACCGAAGCGACAAAAGCCGTAGCCGCAATAATTTGCAAAGGCGGAACACTGTAGCTGTTGACCAGGTACAGCGAGAACAGCACCGGCACCAAACAGCCGCCCACGTTTACCGCGACTTGAGTGCGGCCGGTAAAAGGCACCGGCGGCCGGCGCAGCAAGCCGTATCCTATTCTTTCAATCGGCGGTGGCGCGGCGGATACCCGCAGCGTAAACAAAGGCAGATTGATGGCGCTGCCGAGCAAGGAGGTAATCAACAGCGTCAGCGCCGATTCCGGATTCAAACCGAGTTTCTGGAAAGTTAGGGTAATCAGCCCCAGCTTGATACTGAAGATAATCCACAGCAGCAAGCCCAAAAAGAACAAAAAGTAGAGAGGTGAAAACGGTGATCGCATCAGCGCTGGTCCAGCCCATAAAAAAGGCCGTGGGGCATGTCCCACGGCCCCTCATGGGTTATTCGACTTTAATGCTTTTACGCTTGGAGGTGGCCACCTTGGGAATGGTCAACTCGAGCACGCCATCTTTGAAATTCGCCTTGACCTTATCCCCTTCCACCGGGCAAGGCAGGCGGATGGTCCGCTGAAATTCGCCCCGACTCAGCTCGCGCCGGTAGAACTGGCCTTTTTCCTCCTCTTCCTCGCGTCGGGTCGTGGCTCGAATGCTGAGTGTATTGTCCTGCAGCGAGACATCGAGGTTTTCCTTGCTGACCCCCGGCAACTCCGCACGGACCAGCAACTCCGGTTCGCGGTCGATCACATCCACTCTAGGCACGCGCCCGCCGAAGACGGACTCTCTTTCCGGCCAGCCCCGTCCAAAAAAGAACGGTTGCATCCAGTTGCGCCGCACCTCGTCGAACCATTGCTCGAGCTCGTCCAAGGGGCTTAGGAATTGCCCCGCTTGCGGCTGCGTCACTTCTTTGCCGGTGGACTTTTTGGTCTGACTCTCTCGCTTGTCGGTCATAGCATTTCCTCCTTTATAAACGCAAACTTGGATTCACATATCAGGCACGCTGGAGAGAACAAAGCCGGACATGCCGGTTTCTGAAATAAGACCGTTAACGACATTTTTCAACGGCTTTGCGACGAGCTGCTGCCTTCCATAGGTCGTGCAACATTCGACAACAACCCATGTCAAAGTGTTGCAAGAGAAAGCCGTATCGGCAACATGGCGTGGGGTTCGCAAGATGTCCCCTTCGGTTTTCTTTTCCCCTTCTTCAACTGTCGGCGCTTCAAAACACCATTTTTGCATCGCCCTTTCTTATTCGCTACTCTAGCTTACCGGATAAACAACCGCTATCTTTTGATGGAAATTCTCATATTGGTCTTTCTTTTTCTGTTGAATGGCGTATTCGCCATGTCGGAAATGGCCATCGTCTCCGCCCGGAAAATCCGCCTGCAACAGTCCGCCCAAGAAGGCCATTTCGGCGCTAAAGCCGCCCTCCAGTTAGCCAACGAACCTTCTCATTTCCTTTCCACGATTCAGGTCGGCATCACCTTGATCGGGATTCTCATGGGCGCTTTCGGTGAAGCAGCCATTTCCGGCGAACTAGCCGAATATCTCGAACAGTTTCCGGAAATTGCGCCTTACAGCCGCGGTCTATCGCTGGCCGTGGTGGTCATCGGGATTACTTACTTTTCTCTGATCATCGGCGAGCTGGTTCCGAAGCGGCTAGCGCTGCAAAAGCCGGAGAAAATCGCCATGGTTATCGCCCGGCCGATGAATTTCATTTCGCTGGTGGCGTATCCTCTGGTCAAGATTCTGAGCCTATCGACCGACTTCATTCTGCGGCTGTTTAGAGCGCGACAGCCCGAGGAGCCGCTGATCACCGAAAAGGAAATCAGGATCATGATCGATCAGGGCACCGCAGCCGGCGTGTTCGATAAATCCGAACAGGAGATGGTTTCGAACGTCCTGCGCCTGGATGTGCTTCGCGTCGGGGCGATCATGACGCCTCGGATGGATATCTATTACCTGGACATCAAGGATTCATTCGAGGAAAACCGCCGAAAGATCATCGACAGCCCCTATTCGAGAATCCCCGTCTGCAAAGACGGGCTCGACAACGTCATAGGATTCGTCCAGGCCAAGGATCTGCTGACCAAAGCCCTCCTCGGCGATTCCATCGACCTGGGCCGACTGATCAAAACGCCACGCTACGTGCCGAAATCCCTCAATCCCATGCAACTGTTGGAGGAGTTCAAGCGCTCGAAAACGCCCATGGCTTTAGTCGTGGACGAATACGGCGAAGTCGCCGGACTGGTCACGCTCAAGGATGTGATGGAAGCCATCGTGGGCGACATTCCTATGGCTGAAGGGGAAGAAGAACCGGAAGCCATTCAGCGAAACGACGGTTCCTGGCTTTTGGACGGAATGCTGAGCACCGCGAAATTCAAGCAGATCTTCGACTTGGAGGAACTACCCGACGAGGCCACGGGCAATTTCCATACGATAGGCGGCTTCGTCATGCTGCAGCTCGGTCACGTTCCGCGCGCGGCCGATCATTTCGAATGGAATCACCTTCGTTTCGAAGTGGTCGACATGGACAAGAATCGAGTGGACAAGCTGTTGGTTTCGCCGATCGATTTCGGCTAACAAGGCTTGAGACGACGGAGAAACTCGACGTAGCCCTAAACTTGGCTTGATCAGCGTGACTCGTTCTTCGTGGTGCCGCAGCGTTCGCACCGATAAACGGTAATCAGCTTGCCCTGCTTGACGTCAAAGGGCTTTTCCCGCACCACTATCCATTTGTGAAAACCGCTCCGGCACAATGTCTTGCCGGCGTGCTTTTCCGAGGCCTTCGGCCGCCGGAAATTAACGACATCGCCCATGGATCGAACTCCTCAACTCAGGAAAAAATGGTTCTGAAAGTCAAATTAATGCGTTCGGTCTTAGGCTCCCGCGCTTTCGGCACGGAATGTCGCCACCCATGCTGCAAACGCCCGCCCATGAGCAGCAGACTGCCGTGGGTCAAGACGATTTCCAAGGTTTCTCCGGTCTTGTTGTGGCGAAGCCTGAACAGCCGTTCGGCGCCAAAACTCAAAGAGGCGATGAACGGGTTCGATCCGAGCTCTTTCTCCTTGTCGGCATGCCAGCCCATCGAGTCCCGGCCGTCTCGATAGAGATTGCCGAGCACGCTGTTGAACCGCCGCCCGCAAAACCTTTCAACGCGGTCCTTCAGCATCGACAAGGTTTCGTTCCAAGGCAGCGGTTCATGGCTCACGCCGGAGTAGCGGTAAGCCGCGCCCGCGTCCCCGTACCAGCACACCAACCGCGGTACCCTCACCCGCCTGCCGAAAACCGTGATGTCTTCTTCCTGCCAAGCCAACTCCCGCCGCAAAAGGATATGAAGCGCATCCGCTTCCGGGCGAGAAACGAAATCTTCGACGAAATACAATTCGCCGTCCCGAGGCGCGAGATTAACCGTGGGCCATTGGGCCGGTGAGCCTGGCTGACGCAAACCGAACAACCCCGTTCAAAGACCCGCGCTATCCATCCGTTCCACCAAACGCTGCAGACCATCGGAAATCAGAACGGTGTACGCCGCGCCATCTTCGATGGCTTTCAGGGCGGGTGGCAATTGCTGCAATTGTCCCCGTAGCCGCTCCCGCATGACAGCGAGCGTCTCCTGTGCACCGACGCGCTTGCCTTTGGCCATTACCTGGCGAAGCAGCGGTTCGCCTTCGATCTGAGACTCGCTTTCCTCGGCCATCACATCGTGCAGCATGTGGCCTTCATCGTCGTAACGGCGGTACACCTGCTTGCGCCCAGGCCAATTCTCCTTGCCTTTCGATCGCTTGCGTCTGGGACGCCCCGCATATTCCTGCAACTTGTAGGCGCAGTTCAAGTACGGCATATCCTGGGACGTCGTCAAACGCGTTCCGACTCCGAATCCATCGATAGGAGCGCCTGCCTCGAGCATCCTCAGGAGTTCGTGCTCGTCCAGATCGCCGCTGGCGAAAATGCTGCACTCCGTGAGCCCGCCCTCATCCAGAATCGACCGTACCCCCTTAGCCAGTTCCGCCATATCGCCGCTGTCTAAACGCACCCCTTTTATGGGGATGTTTCTTTCGGCCAGCCTGGGAGCCAAAGCAACCACTTTTCGGGCGGCTTCCAGCGTGTCGTAGGTATCGATCAGAAGCAGCACGTTGCCCGGCAGGCTTTCCGCAAACCGCTCGAATGCTTCGACCTCGTCGTCATGCGCCATGATGTAGGAATGGGCCATGGTGCCGTAAACCGGAATGTCGAATAATTTTCCGGCCAGAACATTCGACGTACCGTCGAAACCGGCCAGATAAGCGGCTCGGGCGGCCATCAGACCGGCCTCGGCGCCGTGGGCGCGGCGCAGTCCGAAATCCACCAAAAGCTTTCCCGGCGCGGCGAGCGCCGATCTAGCCGCTTTCGAAGCGATCATGGTCTGGAGCTGAACGATATTGATCAAACGGGTCTCGATGATCTGGGCCTCGGCAATCGGCGCCGTTACCCGAACGATCGGCTCGTTCTGAAAAAAGACCGTTCCTTCCGGGATGGCATAAACATCCCCGGTGAAGCGAAGCTTGGACAAATGGTCGATAAACTCGGGCGTAAAGTAATCCAAAGTACCGAGCCACTCGCACTCCTCGTCGGAAAACTCGAAGTCTTCCAGGAATTCGACAAGCTGTTCCAGCCCGGCGGCAATCAGAAAATTTCGGTTCGGCGGAATCTTCCGTACGAACAGTTCGAAGGTCGCGGTGCCGGACATGCCCTCCCGATGATAGGCCTGCAGCATGGTAAGCTGATAAAGATCGGTAAGGAGCGCGGCGTGTTGTGTTTTCATGCTGTAATCCGGTCCTGCGATATCAGACGGGCGTCCGAGACAAAGTCGGCGATTATTAACGGCCTTAAAAACTACGCGGAATTTTTTGGCTGTTCGGAGTCACAAATAAATAATGTCTAGCGATATCGAATCATCGAGCGATCGGACATCGGCTGTCAAACGGACTATTGCTTCAAATGCCGTTCGAGCCGGTATTGAATGTCTGGTTCGCTCCAACGCCAAGACTTATAATTCTTGGGCGTCCGGACATGGCATCAAGTTCAAAGCCTGCTTTAGAAGCGGCATTGCCCTGTTTGAACTTCGGCGCAATCCACCGGCTTTTAGTTCAGACGATGTCGCACTGGCGAGATCACAATCGCGGCTGGCCCGCGAATCCGTGTCGAAAATCACAGATTTCACAGATTGAGTATGACCAATGGCTAAAATTGTCTTGAAGGTAACGGGCATGAAGTGCGGCGGCTGCGAAAATCAGGTCCAGGACGCCGTTAAATCCTGTGTCGGCGTTTCATCAGCCAAGGCTTCCCACACGGCCAGCACGGTCGAAATCGATTACGACGAAACAAGAACCGACCTGGCCTCGGTTAAGCAAGCAATCACCGAAAAAGGCTTCACGGTCGGCTGAAAGTTCCGTCACGCGAGCTTTTGCGCCAGGCGGTACTTTCCTCCGTTAGGATGAGCAATCCGTTCGGCTTTGCAGGGACCGTAGCCGCGTCCACAAATCCAGCACACGATAGGAAAAATGTTTGCCGACTCGTAATGGTATTCGGAGCAGTGCCGATGGATAGAATGGAATGGCGAATCGCGCCGTATCCCTGTCTAATGTCTGAGAGGTTTTCAAGCAGGGAGATGCTTATCGGCCTTCGTGCCGCGGCTCGATGCTCAACTATAAAAAGGGTATTCACATGAAAACGCCTGCGCATATCGCCGTTACGGGAGCGGCGGGGCAAATTAGTTATGCATTGCTGTTTCGGCTGATTGCAGGGGACTTGCTGGGCGACGATCAACCCATCGTATTGCATTTGCTCGAGATTCCGGAGGCCATCGTCGGATTGGACGGCGTAAGGATGGAACTCATCGATTGCGCCCCGCCCTTACTCCACGATGTGATCGTATCCGATGATCCTTATGTGGCGTTCGAAAATGCCGATCTCGCCTTCTTGATCGGCGCGAAACCGCGGGGGCCCGGCATGGAGCGCAAGGATCTCTTGAGGGTGAATGCGGACATCTTCGCCATCCAGGGCCGGGCGCTCAATGCCGCCGCCAAACGCAGCGTCAAAACGCTGGTGGTCGGCAATCCCGCCAACACCAATGCCTTGATCACCCAGCACAATGCCCCCGATCTTCCGCCGGAAAATTTTTCCGCCATGACCCGGCTCGACCACAATCGGGCGGTAAGCCAGTTAGCCCTGCATTGCGGTTGCTCGGTGAGCGATATTCGGAAAGTGATCATCTGGGGCAATCATTCGACCACGCAGTACCCGGACTTGCATCATGCACTGGTTCAGGGAAAGCCGGCGCTCGACAGGGTCGAATGGGATTGGTACGAAAAGGAGTTCATTCCGACCGTACAGAACCGTGGCGCGGTGGTGATTCAAACACGCGGAAAATCGAGTGCCGCTTCCGCCGCCAACGCAGCGCTAGACCATATGCGGAATTGGCTGTTCGGCACGCCGACTGGGGACTGGACCAGTATGACTATCCTCAGCGACGGCAGTTACGGTATCGCACCGGGCCTCATGTTTTCCTACCCGGTCGAAATCGAGGACGCACAGTACCGGATCGTACAAAATTTGGAAACCAGCGAGTTCAGCCGGGAGAAACTCAAGATAACCGAAGCCGAGCTGTTGGCCGAACGCGAAGCGGTGCGGCATCTCCTCCGTTGAACGCGGGCGGCGGCGCAGTGTCGGCCGCCGCGTCCCGGATAAAAAGTCAGTTTTTTACCAGCAGCAATTCCAGCAACGCCTTTTGCGAATGCAAGCGGTTCTCGGCCTCGTCCCAGATCACGCTTTGCGGGCCTTCCAGCACTTCGGCGCTGACCTCCTCGCCGCGATGGGCCGGGAGACAATGCATGAATAGCGCCTCCGAAGCCGCCAGTTCCATCAGAGTCGAATCGACTTGGTAGCCTTGGAAGGCATTCCTGCGCTGCGCCTGTTCGGATTCCTGCCCCATGCTTGCCCAAACATCCGTCACCACCAAATCCGCTCCGCGCGCTGCGTCCGACGGATCGCTCAGCAGTTCCACGCGATCGCCGGCCCATTCGATCAATGCCGATTCCGGCTCGTAACCTGCGGGGCAAGCAATCCGGAGCTTGAAATCGAGCAATCCTGCCGCGTGAATATAGGTCTGGCACATATTGTTGCCGTCGCCGATCCAGGCCACCGTCTTGCCGGCAATGTCGCCGCGGTGCTCGAAATAGGTCTGCATGTCGGCGAGCAGCTGACACGGATGGAATCTATCCGTGAGACCGTTGATGACCGGCACCCGCGAATAGGCCGCGAAAGTTTCCACCGTTTCGTGGGCATGGGTACGCAGCATGACCCCATCGACCATGCGCGAAACGACGCGGGCGGAGTCTTCGATGGGTTCGCCCCGTCCCAACTGGGTATCCCGCGGCGACAGAAAGATCGCGGCACCGCCGAACTGCACCATGCCGACCTCGAACGACAATCGGGTGCGGGTGGAGGACTTCTCGAACATCATCCCGAGCACTTTGTTTCTCAGCGGCTCGTATGGGCTCTTCATGTGCTTGAGCTCGATGGCCCGTCGGATGAGCGCGCGGAACTCCTCGCTGCTCAAATCCAAAAGAGTAATCAAATGACGTGGTTTCATACGCGTTCTCCGACCCCATGGGCCGTGTAGTCGGCGACCAGAGCAGAGATCCCTTCGATTAACAGCTTCTCTTCATCGTCGTTCAAAACGAACGGCGGCAACAAGCGTATCGTTCGGTCCGCCGTAACATTGATCAAAAACCCGCGGCTCAGCGCCTGAGCGACCAGATCGATGCAAGGGGTATCGAGCTCGATGCCGATCATCAGCCCTTTCCCGCGGATATCCACGACACGAGGATTGCCGGCCAGCTTGTCGCGAATCCCGATCAACAAACGCTCGCCGAGTTCTCCCGCACGCTCCACCAAGCGGTTTTCGGAGATCGTCCGCAATACGGCCAGTGCGGCGCTACATGCCAGGGGATTGCCGCCGAAGGTGGACGCGTGCTTGCCGGCGGTCAACATGTCCGCCGCAATTCCTCTGGCGAGGCAGGCACCGATCGGTACGCCGTTGCCCAAGGCTTTGGCCAGGGTCATGACATCGGGCATGATGCCGTGGTGCTGGAAGGCGAACCATTTGCCGGTCCGGCCGATACCGGTCTGGACCTCGTCCAGCATCAAGAGCCAACCGCGCCGGTCGCAGATGCGGCGAAGGCCGGGCAGGAAATCGTCAGCCGGAACGCGTACGCCGCCCTCGCCCTGCACCGGTTCCACCAGGACCGCCACGACATTGGGGTTGGCCACGGCCTCGACAGCCGCGACGCTGCCGTACGGCACTCGCACGAAGCCTTCGACCAGGGGTTCGAAACCCTCCTGCACCTTGGGATTGCCGGTGGCGCTCAAGGTCGCGAGCGTGCGGCCGTGAAAGCTGCCCTCCATGACGATCACGGCGGGCCGATCGATGCCGCGATGATGCCCGTAACGGCGGGCGATCTTGATGGCCGCCTCGTTCGCCTCGGCGCCGGAATTGCAGAAAAAGGCGTTATCCAGTCCGCTCAGGCGGCACAGTTCGCCGGCGAGCTCTTCTTGCAGCTCGATGCGGTAAATGTTCGAAGTGTGCAGCAATTTGCCCGCCTGTTCGCAGATCGCACGGGAAACGGCTGGATGGGCATGACCCAGGCTGCATACTGCCACCCCTGAAATGGCGTCCAGATAGCGCTTGCCCTCCGTGTCCCAAAGCCATGCACCCTCGCCCCGGTCGAACGTTATCGGCAACCGGGCATAAGTCGGCATTACCTGACTGGTCATCACTCGTCTTCCCCAAAATAAAAAGGCAGTCGCAAGACTGCCCCAAAAAGAAGGGAAACATTATAGTGAAAAAATGCTTAGGTACAAGCACTTGGAGGCTTGAAGGCCGGATACCGGCAACGACTCGGCAGCTTGGCGCCGGTTACCCGAAGTTCTCGGCTTTTTGCAGGATGATCCCTCAATTCCGGCGTCATCTCTTCGATACTGGTTCGACTTTTTTGCAGGATCAGCTGTCTTAACGAATAGCGGGTCAAGACCTGCCAAGCGTCGACAGCAAGATGTCCATCACCAGTAAGGAGATTCGGCTATGGGAGATCGACCGTTTTTGACCGACGTCAAAACGTTAAGAGAACGCGCAAGGCAGCACATCGAGCAGGGCGCGGTGACTCCGGGATACAAGGCCGACCGAGAGGTTGTGATCCGACTGCTCAACGAAGCACTGGCCACGGAAATCGTATGCGTGCTCCGTTACAAGCGCCACTATTTCATGGCGACCGGCATCAATGCGCAAAGCGTCGCCCAAGAGTTCCTGGAGCACGCCAACGAGGAACAGATGCACGCGGACAGCATTGCCCAACGCATCGTGCAGTTGGGCGGAGAGCCCGATTTGGCGCCGGAAGGATTGCAATCGAAAAGCCATTCCGAATACGTGGAGGGCGAGTCGCTGATCGATATGATCAAGGAGGATCTGATAGCCGAGCGTATCGCGATCGACAGCTACCGAGAGATCATCGAGTATCTCGGGAATAACGATCCCACCACCCGCAACCTTATGGAAGGCGTCCTGGCCAAAGAAGAGGAACATGCCGAGGATCTGGTCAGCCTCTTACAGGAGCTCGGACAGTAAACCGATGAGTGTCGGCAGGAATTAACGCGCGGCGGATCATCAAACCCTGACTGTTCGAAAATAGGCTCAGACTTCCGCCAGATTGCCCTTTTCCTCGAGCCAAACCTTGCGATCGGCGGCGCGCTTCTTGGCCAGGAGCATATCCAGGCGCTCGTCGGTCGCTTGCTGCTCTTCCAGGGTCAGCTGAACCAGCCGCCGGGTGTCGGGATTCATCGTGGTTTCGCGGAGCTGCGACGGATTCATCTCGCCCAAGCCTTTGAAGCGCTGGACGTTAATCTTGCCCCTGATCTTTTCCGCCTCGATCCGGTCGAGCACGCCCTTTTTTTCCGCTTCGTCCAGGGCGTAATAAACGTTCTTGCCCACGTCGATCCGGTACAAGGGCGGCATGGCGACGAAGACGTGCCCAGCCGAAACTAAAGGTCGGAAATGACGGACGAACAGCGCGCACAGCAAGGTTGCGATGTGGTTGCCGTCGGAATCGGCGTCCGCCAGCACGCAGATCTTGCCGTAACGCAGCCCGCTCAGATCGGCGGAACCCGGCTCTACGCCGATCGCCACGCTGATGTCGTGCACCTCCTGAGACGCGAGCACGCCGCCGGAATCCACTTCCCAAGTGTTGAGAATCTTGCCGCGCAAGGGCATCACCGCCTGGTATTCCTTGTCCCGCGCCTGTTTCGCGGAACCGCCGGCGGAATCGCCCTCCACCAGGAACAACTCGGTCAGCTGCATGTCCTGGGAACTGCAATCGGCGAGTTTGCCAGGAAGAGCAGGCCCCGCCGTGATTTTCTTGCGGGTCACTTGGCGGCTGGCCTTGAGCCGCTTTTGGGCGCTCTCGATCACCAGTTCGGCAATGCGCTCGCCGATGGCGGGATGCTGGTTGAGCCACAGGCTGAACGCATCCTTAACCACCCCGGACACGAACGCCGCGCATTCGCGGGAACTGAGCCGTTCCTTAGTCTGGCCGGAAAACTGAGGCTCCTGCATCTTGACCGAAAGCACGTAATGGCAGCGCTCCCAGACGTCTTCCGGCGCGATCTTGATGCCGCGCGGCAGAAGATTACGGAATTCGCAGAATTCCCGCACCGCCTCGGTCAGTCCGGTGCGGAGTCCGTTGACGTGGGTACCGCCCTGGGGCGTCGGCACCAGATTAACGTAGCTCTCCGTGACCGGTTCGCCTGCCTCGGGCGTCCAGAGCACCGCCCAGTCGGCGGCCTCCTGATGGCCTTCGAGATTGCCGACGAAGGGTTCTTCCGGGACGCACTCGTTCGATCCGATGCGGTCCAGCAGATACTGTGGAAGTCCGTTCTCGTAGTGCCATACTTCCTCTTCGTTGGCCTGTTCGTCCTTGAGAGTGATTTTGAGCCCCGGACACAGCACCGCCTTGGCGCGAAGCAAGGCTTTCAGGCGCGGAACGGCGATGCGCGGCGTATCGAAATAGCGGGCTTCGGGCCAGAACCGGACCGTGCTGCCGGAATCGCGCTTGGCGGTAGTTCCGATTTCGCGCAGCTCGGAGGTTTTTTCACCTTGGGCGAAACTCATCGCATAGATTTTCCCGCCCCGGCGCACTTCGACTTCGAGCCGGTCGGACAATGCATTCACGACCGAAACGCCGACCCCGTGCAGTCCCCCGGAGAAGCGGTAATTCTTGTTCGAAAACTTTCCGCCCGCGTGCAGCTTGGTCAGGATCACCTCCACCCCGGATACGCCGAGTTCCGGGTGAATATCCACCGGCATGCCGCGGCCGTCATCCCGGACCTCCACCCCGCCGTCAGCCAGCAGCCGCACTTCGATGGATTTCGCATAACCCGCCAAGGCTTCGTCGACGCTGTTGTCGACCACTTCCTGGACCAGGTGATTCGGGCGCGCGGTATCGGTGTACATGCCCGGCCGCTTGCGCACCGGGTCTAGTCCCGAAAGAACTTCAATGGATGAGGCGTCGTAAGTTTCGTTCATATCGTTTGAGAAACACTGGAGGAGGACATGATCTTCCCTCCTTTTGAGCGACAATCGAGTAAACCGATTTAGCCGCTAATTGTAGACGTCAAGACTTAGCATACCGGCAACACGCCAGCGCAAAACAAGACTTCTCGTTCTCGTGTGACGCACGCGGCCGCAGGTGATACTTAACTTACAAGTATGCCTTGACGATCACTCCGCAGGACCACGCTTTGAGATCAGAGGAAACCGCTCTGGATGGCGAATGGAATCCGGATGCAGATCGATGTCCAACTCCAGCCAATGAAGATGGTGGCTTGAGGCCGCTCCACTAGCAGCGACTTACATCGCCTCCAAAATCGCCCGCTTCACCGAATCCAGGGTCGCGTCCACCGTCACCGGTTTGGCCGTGCACTGGGAGATGGCCGTGTCGGGGTCCTTGAGGCCGTTGCCGGTGAGGGTGCAGACGATGGTGCTGCCCTCGGGAATGCGGCCGGACTTGATGTCGTGCAGCGCGCCTGCCAGGGAAGTGGCCGAGGCCGGTTCGCAGAAGATGCCTTCCTTTTCCGCCAAAAGTCTCTGCGCCGCCAGGATTTCCTCGTCGGTAAAAGGCGCGAACCAGCCGTCCGATTCCTTCTGCGCTCGCCAGGCGCCGTCCCACGACTGCGGATGACCGATGCGAATGGCGGTAGCAACGGTTTCGGGATGATCCACGAACTCGCCGCTGACGAAGGGCGCGGCGCCCGCGGCCTGATAGCCGCACATGATCGGCCGTTTGTCGGTGACCGGCGCGTGGGTTTCGGTGCCGAGAGCGTATTCGCTGTAGCCCTTCCAATAAGCCGTGATATTGCCGGCGTTGCCGACCGGCAGGCAGTGATAATCCGGAGCGCGGCCGAGAGTATCGACGATTTCGAAAGCAGCCGTTTTCTGCCCTTCGATGCGATACGGATTGATCGAGTTCACGATGGTCACCGGCGCATGGTCCGCGATCTCCTTGACCAACTGCATTCCGGCATCGAAATTGCCGTTGATCTGGATCACCTTGGCGCCGTAGATCATGGCCTGGGCCAGCTTGCCCATGGCGATCTTGCCGTCCGGGATCAGCACGAAAGCGGTGATGCCGGCACGCGCGGCATACGCGGCGGCGGCGGCCGAGGTGTTGCCGGTGGAGGCGCAGATGATGGCCCGGCTGCCCTCATGCACGGCCTGGGTCACGGCCATGGTCATGCCGCGGTCCTTGAACGAGCCGGTAGGATTCAAGCCTTCGAACTTGACGTAAATATCCACATCCTTGCCGATCAGCGTCGGGATGTTGACCAACTGGATCAGCGGCGTGTTGCCCTCGCACAGGCTAATGGGCCGGGTGTCCGGGGTTACCGGCAGGCGGTCGCGGTATTTTTCGATGAGGCCGGTATAGCGGGTCGAATATGCCATGATGAGTCTCTAAGCGATTTGTTTAAAAACTTGATTATTTTGCTCGATCGCACCAGTAACCGGGCTCGCGATGCAGGTGGGCGATAGCCACAATCAGGATTTCGTGGTCCAAGAGCTGATAAATCATGCCGTAGGGAAAACGCTTCGTCCGATAACGCCGGGTGTTTTCGCTAAAGCGGTGCCAAGCATGAGGAAACCGTTTGACATTCTCGACGGCTTCGCGAATTTCCGACAAAAACTGAATACCTAAGCCGGGCAGTTGCGATTCATAGTATTCCACGGCTTCGTCCAATTCCTTCTGTGCCGGAGCGAGAAACCGGACATTCATTTAACGGAATACTTCGCCATCACATCTTCCATCGAGACGGATTCCATTTTTCCGGAGCGATAGTCTTCCAGACGCCTTTCTGCCTCTTCGGCCCACAATTTATCGATGGCCTCATCCGGCTGGTCAAGACTATTTAAGACTTGTTCGATCAACTCGATTCGTTCGCCGGGGGGCAGAGCCAATGCCTGCTTGATTAAATCGTTTGTCGCTGACATATCATTTTCCTCTGGCGCCGTTGCGATATCGCCTGTCATAGATAGAGAAGCATCACGAAGTTCATAGTTCGTCGATCTGAGGCGAGCAAGAGTATCTTCCGCAATGTTCAGTTTCCCTCGCCTAAATTAGGCTGACATATGCTGCACCACCCCCTCCTACGAGATTTCGGAAAGAAACAGTTCCTTCAATTCTTTAGTCAAAGATGACTGAACGTTATTTGGTGGCCCGTAAAAATGCTGCTTCTCGGCATCTAAATCAAAATTAGCTGGCGGTTTGCCACCGCGTCGCTCATCCCAACGCTGCCCATAATCATCCCACCCGTACAAATACGCCCATCCTCTTTCATCGTGCGGACATGGATTACCTTCATGTGGCTTCTCGAAAATCTCAAACATCTTGTGTTTCCGTCCGAGGAGATATGCCTCTCGAATTTCCCATTGGGTCGGGTTGCGTTTATATCGGAGTGCCATTGGGTAATACCTCGAATTGGAATGTTACCCCAGTGTTTCCAACCGAATCCGCTTCACCGGTCCGCTGATGGCGGACAGCGCTTCGATCTCCCGGACGGCGTCGTTCAGCTTCCGCTCCTGGACTTTCTGCGTCAGCATGATGACGGGCAGATGGCGTTCGCCTTCCGGCGGTTCCTTCTGGATAACGGCCTCAATGCTGATATTGTGATTGGCCAGAATGCGCGTCACGTCGGCCAGAACGCCCGGCTTGTCCTCGGCGCTGAGGCGGAGATAGTAGGCCGTTTCGATATCCTCGATCGGCAAAATGGGAATGTCGGAAATCGCCTCGGGCTGAAAGGCCAGATGCGGCACCCGGTTCTCGGGATCGGAGGTCAATGTGCGCACCACGTCGATGATGTCCGCCACGACCGACGAGGCCGTGGGCTCGGCCCCGGCGCCCGCGCCGTAGAACAGGGTCGGGCCCACGGCGTCACCCTTGACCAGAACGGCGTTCATGACGCCGTTGACGTTGGCGATCAAGCGCCGCTCGGGAATCAAGGTGGGATGCACCCGCAGCTCTATGCCTTTTTCGGCGCGACGGGCGATACCGAGCAGTTTGATGCGATAGCCCAAGGCTTCCGCGTAGGCCACGTCGAGCGCCGTGATGCTGCTGATGCCCTCGGTCCAGACCTTGTCGAACTGGAGAGGAATGCCGAAGGCGATGGACGCCAGGATCGTCAGCTTGTGGGCGGCATCGATGCCCTCCACGTCGAAGGTCGGATCGGATTCGGCATAACCCAGCGCTTGCGCTTCCTTAAGCACATCCTGAAAATCCCGCCCCTTTTCGCGCATCTCGGTCAGGATGAAATTGCAGGTGCCGTTGATGATCCCGGCCAGCCACTCCACCTTGTTGCCCGAAAGCCCTTCCCGCACCGCCTTGATGATGGGAATCCCACCGGCCACGGCCGCTTCGAAAGCCACCATCAGCCCTTTTTCGCTGGCCTTGGCGAAGATCTCGTTGCCGTGGAGGGCGATGAGCATCTTGTTGGCGGTGACCACGTGCTTGCCGGCGTCCAGCGCTCGCATTACCAGATCTTTCGCCGGGTCGAGACCGCCGATCAGTTCCACGACGATGTCTACCTCGGGATCGGTAACGACTTCGTACGGGTCCGTAGTCAATCGGATGCCGGCAGTGTCGCAAATCCGGGAACGGTTGAGGTCTCGAGCCGCTACGACGCTAATGTGGATTTCCCGGCCGGCTCGGCGCGTAATTTCGCCGGCGTTCCGCTTGAGGACCTTGACCGTGCCGCCCCCGACCGTGCCCAAACCGAGCAAACCGATATTTACGGGTTTCAAGACGCTCTCCTGTGTAGCAACAAAAATGCCGAAATTATACCGAGTTATCCTTGCGCATCATATGTCGTATGCCGCGGATCGCCTGGCGGGTGCGGTGTTCGTTCTCGATCAGGCTGAAGCGGACGTGATCGTCCCCGTACTCGCCGAAACCGACGCCGGGAGACACCGCCACCTGGGCGTCCAGCAGCAGTTTCTTGGCGAACTCGAGGGAACCCAGATGCCGGTACTGCTCCGGAATGGGCACCCAAACGAACATGGTGCCTTTGGGTTTTTGGACCGTCCAGCCGATGTTGTCTAGCCCTGCGCACAACACGTCGCGGCGTACGCGGTAGGTCTCCCGGATCTCGGCGACGCAGTCCTGAGGACCTTCCAAAGCGGCGATCGCGGCCACCTGGATCGGTGTGAACGTGCCGTAGTCGAGATAGGACTTGATGCGCCCCAAAGCCGCGACCAGTTCGCGGTTGCCGCACATGAAGCCCACCCGCCAACCGGGCATGTTGTAGCTCTTGGAGAGCGTGAAGAACTCGACGGCGATGTCGGTGGCTCCGGGCACCTGCAGGATGGAAGGCGCGGCATAGCCGTCGAACACCAGGTCCGCGTAGGCGATGTCGTGCACGACCCAGATTTTGTATTCCCGAGCCAGCTCGACGACCTTTTCGAAGAACTCCAGTTCCACGCATTGGGTGGTCGGATTGCCGGGGAAGTTCAGAATCAGCATCTTGGGCTTGGGCCAGGAGGTCTTGATGGCTTTTTCCAATTCATCGAAGAAATCCACGCCCGGCACCAGCGGCACGTGGCGCACATCAGCCCCCGCCAAAACGCAGCCGTAAGGATGGATGGGATAAGCCGGATTCGGCACCAGCACTGCATCGCCCGGCCCCAGGGTGGCGAACATCAGATGGGCCAGGCCCTCTTTAGAACCGATGGTGACGATCGCCTGGGAGTCGGGATCGAGATCCACGCCGAAACGGCGCCGATACCATCCGCAGATGGCTTTGCGAAGACGGGGAATGCCTTTGGAAACGGAATACCGGTGGGCGGTTCCTTTCTGCGCCACCTCTACCAGTTTGTCGACGATATGCTGTGGCGTGGGCCGGTCGGGATTACCCATGCCGAAGTCGATGATATCGACACCCTGGGCGCGCTCCTTGGCCTTGAGTTCGTTAACGATATTGAAAACGTAGGGGGGCAGGCGCTTGATACGTTGAAATTCTTCCATCCAGGACTCTTTGCGTAGGGGGTATTTTTTTAAGCGGAATGCGTAGGCGCGTGGCCAAACAACTTAAAGTACCGATGCGCTTTTAGACTGTCAACGGCGCTTTGGGCCTGACAGGCTAGCCGAATGCGGCCAGCCGTGGGAAACTGCGCCTGCATCGCGATCTAACTTTACGCCATCCATGAAACCCCAGCTCCCCGTTGTCTTGTGCTTGTCGGGACACGACCCCACCGGCGGCGCCGGCATTCAGGCCGATATCGAGACCGTTTCCCGATTCGGCTGTTATCCCTGTTCGGTGGTGACTGCTTTAACCGTTCAAGACACGCATAACGTCCGCAAGATCTTGCCGCAAAGGTCCGGGGAACTTCTGGAGCAAGCGCGCACGGTGCTTCTGGATCTGCCCGTCGACGCCGTCAAAATCGGTCTTCTGGGAAGCGTCGACATCGTTTATGCAGTAGACGAGCTACTCAAGATCGCTGGCGGCATTCCGGTCGTTTTGGACCCGATTCTGGCGGCGGGAGGCGGAACAAACCTGGCAAACGAGGCGCTGATCGAAGCGCTAATAGAGACGCTGATTCCACGAGCGACGGTGCTGACGCCGAATTCGCCCGAGGCCAGAAAATTGACGGGAATGGAGGATCTGGACGATTGCGCCGACGCGCTGCTAGCACTCGGTTGCCCGAATGTCTTGCTGACGGGGACCCATGAAGGGGATGACGAAGTCATCAATCGCCTTTACCGCAGCTCCGGCAAGACAACTTACCGTTGGCCGCGCTTGCCGGGAAGCTATCACGGCTCGGGCTGCACCCTGGCATCCGCCGTCGCCGCCTTGCTAGCCCGAGGCCGGGACATCGAGTCCGCTGCGTCGGAGGCTCAGGATTTTACTTGGCAAGCGCTGAATAACGGATTTCGGCTGGGCGGCGGACAACTGCTCCCCAATCGGCGTTATTCCGCGCCGTGAGGAGAGTCGTTTCGCACTGCGTCACTCAGTAGGTCGGGAATCCTTTCCCGACGTTAACAGCACGCTTGTCGGCAAGGGATTGCCGACTTACGACTTTAATCACCCCGCGACTTGAATGCGGTCTACCACATCGTGCACGCCGGGGACGTACCACGCGTCGAGCACCGCCAGGCGCCTCTCTTCATCGCTGGCGAGATATCCTTCCAGCGTTACCGTTCCTTGCTCGGCCGTGATATGGATCTGCGGCTGATGAACCAGAGGGTCTTTTTCGAGCACCATGAGCACGGCATCTGCCAGCTCGCCATCGGTTTCCTGCTCGGGAGGGACGACATGCAGCAAGTTGACGACCGATTCGCAGCCGGCCGCCCACCACGCGAGCACCTCTGCGAAGCGGCGATGAGACAGGCTGAGCACGGTGCCCGACAGCGTGACGGTTCCATCCTGCACCTCGATCTCGATGCGCTGATCGCCCCAATCGCCTTCGCTGCGATCGGGCCACTCGCTGCGACCGACACGAATCGTGTCGAGCCGGTCGCTTTCGCGCACATAGAGGCCGCATTCCCGGAAAACCGGCTCCTGCTGCAATAGGTTAATGATCTCGTCGCGCAACCCGCCCTCCCTCTCGGAGGGAGGCACGGCGACACGCAATCGATCCACGACCGGTGAATTGTCCGCATGGCGATACGCAGCGGCGTGCGCAATCCGTTTTGCCGCGATGTCGCCGACCATACCCTCCAAGACTATGGCACCGTCCTCGACATCGACACGGATTGGATAGTCGTGCAGATTGACCCGGGTGTCATGTTCCAGGTCGGCCAATATGGCCTTGATTCGATCAGCATGCGGATTGGTCGGCATATCGCCCTCCTTAACTCCGAATTGCGCGGGCGCTGTTCGATGAAACAGACGAATCTTTCCTAACCCACAACATGGTGTTTTCCCTCCACGGCCACCGAACTCGCCTGAGGCCCCTGCTCGCCCATTTCTTCAACGAAACGGACGGTATCGCCGATGCCCAATTTGTCGAAATCGCCTTGCACCACGCTGTTCCGATGGAAATAAATCAGGCGCCCGTCCGGTGTCTCGATCATCCCATAATCGCCCTCCGGGTTGATTTGGGCAATGCTTCCATGCGGCATAACCTCGTGGGCCTTGATGTCCTGCCGAACGCGCCGGGCGTAATCCTCCAATTGCCGGCGGGCGGCGTCGAAGGCATCGCGGATCGCCACGTAAGCATCCTCGTGCGCATGATCTTTGCCGGGATCGCGGCTGACCACCAGTTCATCACCCGGCACGGTGATATCGATTCTGACATGGTAGGTATTGCCTTGCCGGTGGTGGCGATGAAGTGCTTCGACCATCACCCGGCAGGACATGATATGCTCGAAAAACTGATCCAGTTTCTCGGCGCGGTCGTGAACGGCTTTTTCCATCGCCTCGGATGGCTCCATATTTCGAAAAGAAATTTGTAACGGCAGTTGCATGCTCTCGCTCCTCAATCCGATCCAGAACTGTAGTTATCCACAGATTCGGCGGAAAAGCATGACGTAAAAGCCCGTACCCCTTGCGCCTCCATGAGGCAGCCCGGAAACCGCCGGTCGGCGATACTTCGCCACACCGACAATCGCGGATCGCGGGGACCTCAACGTGACCAATTCACCCGAAGGAGATACTCCTCCTCCTGATAGGAAAAATCGAGATCGCCCTTGTAGGCGTGCTGGACGGCTTGCCCGGCCGCCCTGGCGAGTTGGGGATTGGTGAATGTCACCAGCATGCCGCCGTTCTGTTCCTCGACGGCCATGATGCGTTTCAGCGGGTGTTCGGCCTTCTCCCTTTCCTCCACATTACGGATGAGATGCAGAATCTCATCTTTGTGTTGAGCCAAAAACTCGCCCGCCAAAGTCAGAAATCCGGCCGGACATTTGTCATGGATACGATGACAGGCGGGACAAAGCGACTCGTTCGCGCCAGCAGGCGCGTCCGACCATTGCCACCGGCCGTCGTGATAAACCGCTCGGCATTCCGGACAAACCGTAGGTTCCGGCAATTTTTGCCGTATTTTATAGGTGTCGTGCTCATGCTCACGGATCAGACGATCTTGGCGATCTCCGTGGTATAGGTTGGGTGGTTGAGTCATGACGGAATCTCCCTGCTTGGATATGTCGCCCGCAAACCTGATGCGAAGTATTTCTTCCCACGCTTGAAATCGACGGCGAATCATCGGGCCATTCGGCTTAGATTACAGATTGAAGAATATGCCTCTCGAACGGGCGCAGCAATACTCGATCGGACACGAGTGCGGCATTTAAATTCACAGATCCTATATTTCACCGTCACAGGCCACGGACATCGTTTTTGCTCGTTCCCGCCGCGATTTCAGGCGAAAATAGCCGCACTACCTTAGACATTTGAATCGCTACAATCGTGAACCTTCGTATCGCTATCGCCCAACTCGACTTTCTGGTCGGCGACCTTAGAGGCAATGCAAGCCGCGTACTGCACACCGCCAGCGAGGCCCGCGACCGGCTTCGCGCTCATGCCGTGGTTTTCCCCGAACTGGCCCTGGCGGGCTATCCGCCCGAAGACCTGATCCTGCGCCGCGATTTCATGGCGCAGGCCGAGCGCATCCTCGACGAAATAGCGGGGCAAGTGCACGGCATCGACGTCATCGTGGGTTTTCCGGAGAACCGAACCGGGATGCCTTACAACAGCGCCGCCGTGCTGCGGGACGGCAAGATTCACGCGATCTACCGCAAGCATGCCCTGCCCAATTACGGTGTGTTCGACGAGAAACGTTATTTTCTGCCCGGATCCGAACCCTGCGTGTTCGACTTACAGGGTGTGCCGGTGGGGATTACCATTTGCGAGGATCTTTGGTTGCCCGGTGCGGTGGAGCAAGCCGCGCAAGCCGGCGCCAAGCTGATCCTGAACATCAATGCTTCGCCCTATCACGCCAATAAAATCAAGGAACGAGAGGCAGTCGCCCGCGAGCGCATCGCAGTGACCGATGTCCCTCTGGTTTATGTCAACTTGATCGGCGGGCAGGACGAACTGGTCTTCGACGGCGCGTCATTCGTGATGAACCGGGAAGGAACCGTGACCTTCCGCGCGCCGGAGTTTGAGGAAGCGCTGTTACCCGTCGACTTTGCCTGCGGAGACACGGTGGAGCCGATTGCCGACGGCGTTACCGAACCGTTGACCGAGATCGAAAGCATCTACAAGGCTCTCGTTACCGGCATCCGCGATTATGTCGGCAAAAACCGTTTCCAAGGCGCGGTGCTCGGATTGTCCGGCGGCATCGACTCGGCCTTGACCTTGGCTCTCGCCACGGACGCTTTGGGAGGCGATAAAGTCGAAAGCGTTTTGATGCCGTCGCGTTACACCGCGGCGATGAGCATCGAGGATGCCCGCTTGGAAGCCGAGGCCCTGGGCTGCCGCTATCACATCATTCCCATCGAACCGGCCTTCGATGCCTTTCTCGGTATGCTCGAGGAGAGCTTTGCCGGCTTGCCGCCCGACACTACCGAGGAAAACATCCAGGCGCGTTGCCGGGGCGTCATTCTCATGGCGTTTTCCAACAAGAAAAGGAAAATCCTCCTCACGACCGGCAACAAAAGCGAAATGAGCGTGGGCTACGCCACGCTGTACGGCGATATGGCCGGCGGATTCGCGCCGTTGAAGGATGTCCCCAAGCTTTTGGTGTACCGCTTGGCGGAATACCGCAACAGCCTCTCGCCGGTCATTCCGCAACGGGTAATCGAGCGTCCGCCCTCCGCCGAACTCAAGCCCGACCAAAGGGACGAGGACTCGCTGCCGCCCTATTCGATTTTGGATCCGATCCTCGAAATGTACGTGGAGCACGACAAATCGGTGGACGAAATCATCGCCGCCGGATTTCCCGAGCACGAAGTCAAGCGGGTGGCGAAGATGGTGGACAGCAACGAATACAAGCGTCGCCAGGCCCCGCCCGGCGTCAAGATCACGCGCCGCGCCTTCGGCCGGGATCGGCGGTATCCGATCACATGCGGATATGGGCGATAGGGAAACAATCGGACGAACGACAGTTACGACCCGAACGACATTTTCGATTGTGCTAAGGCAAAAAAAGAAGGCAGAACAAAGTGCTTGGGGGGGGATGGGGGTGTTCTGCCTTCTGGGGAAGTCTTACAGCGGTCCGGCTTACGGCCCGCTTACCACTTACGGTCGGAGGAAAACTCTCGAACGCTTGCTATCGGCTGACATCGCTGATGTTTTCTTCGGTCCGGAATATTTCCTTGCGCCTATGCCCGGCACGAAGATCCGCCTTGCGTCCTTATAAGTCACCTCCGCGAAAATCACTTACATCAACACGTCTCAATCGGTGCCGTCGTCTCATTCGCGAACCTGGGCTTCTCCCGCCTTCGTCGTTCGCAATCACTCCTCGACAGGCGAAAAAAAAGAAACATCCCTATTTCAACTCGCATCCCATCGATCGACTCCTTTCCACTAGGGCGGATATCACCGTTCCATGACCGCCATTCCAATCAGATTCGGAACATTCCGACTCCGTTCAGAAGGTTCCGAATCACTCACGTCGGACGGAACATCCAATCCCGTCGGGACCACCCTGTCCCTGGCGACATCCTCACTCCTTTCGCCACATCCTAACTTCCTAGCGGAAACTCCTGTCTCCGGCTCGATGCCGTGTCGTGGTTTTCACCTCCGACGACGGTTGCTCTCGAGTGGTTGCTATTAAACCGTGGTTAACTTTCACCGAGAATACGGATGAATTCGTACGTGATTTCGCACAAAGAGGAAGTTCACTTTCGAAAAGCCACGGCACGACCGATTCGGAAGCCGGTGGATTCCGGCAAAGCGCGCTGCCGCCAGAAAGGCGTCCGCCGCGATATGGCGGCAGCGCGGTTCAAGTGGGCGAATCACGTTGGGTTACGCCGAAGCGGTTCCTAAATGACGTCGACCAATCATGATCAGGCCGGACAAAGCAGACCCCAGTAGCCAGACCGAGGCTGGCACCGGAATCGGCGCGACAGCGCCGCCTGGACTTACGTCAATCCTCAAGCTGCCGAAGTCTTTCTCGATCCAGGCAAAACCGTCCGCAGGCGCATAAGCCGCAAGAATGTCTTTTATCGTCAGCTCGATTTCGACAGCGTCAGCGGCCACAGAGTTACTGGCAGTCAAGTCCCAAGGGCCTCCGTTGGTGCCGTCGTCAGCTCCGAACGCGGAGAATGTCTCGGCCTGTGTATCGCCGATGGATTGATGGGTTTCCGGATCTACAATCCGCAGAGATGAGAAAGCCGATACCCAGGAGCCGTCTCCGGTTACTTGATAAACGCCATTCTGACTCCAGCTCACGTCGGTAATCGTCTGATCAGGTATAACCGGTTTAACCGTGGCTCTGATTGTGAATCCGGCAATTTCGGTATCGACCTGACCAATACCATTGCCATTGTCGGCCTGACCAGCACCGACAGATAGCGCGTCGAATGTCAACGGGCCAGGATTGAAGTTAAGACTGACGCCGGTGTCGTCCCGAACGACTTCCGGGTCTCCAAGTGCGCCTAGATCACCCTCCACCAGCGTGAAGTCGATGATATCGCTCGTCCACGTCTGTGCATGGGCAGGCGCCCACGCCAATCCCAGCGACAGCACGGCAGCTGGCGGGATGAATGTCTTTAGCTTAAACATAGTGCCTCCAACACTTTTTTCCCTAAACGCCACCCGATTTGTAAAGCGGACCGCAATGTTTCCGTTACGCCGCCAAACCGGATAACAGCCACTTTCCCTTGGCAACTCTGGACGCCTCGTGTCCGGCAGGAGGGTGACTACCCACCATGACGGCACCGTGGCTTGCCACTCAAGCTCCGAAGGCTATCGACATCATCGCTCAATCCTTTCTCGGCCGAGAGCGAGGAGAGTCGCGCCCGCGGCTATGCGTCACAGAGCAGCTAGGTTGTTGACACAAATCGGCAGGAACCGACTGTGATCCACAAAAAAACGGGCCCTCTTGCCCATAGCGAAGAGAACCCGCTTTCTCAGGATAACGCCCCACCAGAGGTGGGTTTCGCAATCGAAACGACCGGCTGGACCGAATCGATTGCCAACGAAAATCATGATCGCCGAGCTCCGCTTGTTGGCATGCATTTCCGGAATTACCCCTTTTCGGAACTGTCCCACTAACGTTCATGAACGGACCGGTAAGCAGCCAAATAAGCGAATCCAAGAAATTACATTTAAACGCCTATACCCCCTCTCCGAAAATACGCGCAAACTCGTAAGTATCTTGTCACGAGACCGTCACATTATCGAAAAACAAGCAGCCGTCCGCCGAGCCTCAGTCGGGCCTCAGCGTCGCCAGCAACGCGCTCAAAATTTCAGGGTCGACCGGTTTCACCAAGTGATGATCGAAACCCGCGGCCTTCGAACGGGCGCGATCGTCCGCCTGGCCGTAGCCCGTAACGGCGATCATCAGCGCCTTTTGCAATCCCGGTAACCCTCGCATTTGCTTCGCGACTTCATAACCGTCCATTCCCGGCAATCCGATATCGAGCAGCACTGCCTCCGGCTGGAACTCCGCGGCGACCGCGAGAGCGCCAGGGCCATCGAAGGCGGTACGCACGTCGTGTCCGTCCAGGCTAAGCAGCAATGCCATGCTTTCCGCGGAATCGACGTTATCGTCGACCACCAGAACCCGAACGCCAGCCAAACTCGATGCGGATTCGCCGCCTGCCGACCCCGAACCTTCATGAGTCGGCGCAGCCGCCATCCGCGGCAAATGCACAATGAACTCGGCACCGCTGCCGGACCCCGCGCTTTGTGCTAACACTCTCCCCCCGTGCATTTCTATCAGCCGCCGCACCAGTGCCAGCCCGAGCCCAAGCCCGCCCTGGGAACGATCGAGCGAACGGCTGCCCTGGGTAAACAACTCGAATATATTCGGCAAAAGTTCGACGGGAATTCCCATGCCATTGTCGCGCACCCGTATCAACACTTCGTCCGCAGAGCTTTCGATGATCAGATCGATACACCCGCCGGCATCCGTGTACTTGGCCGCGTTATTCAGAAGATTGGCGATCACCTGCACAAGCCGCGTCAGATCGCCCTCGACTTGCACCGGCTCCTGCGGCAAGTCAACAGTCAGCTTGTGCCGGCGGGACTTGATCAACGGCAGGCTGGTTTCGACCGCCCGATCGATTACGGTCGAGATTTCGACCGCCGTCTTTTTCAACACGATGGTACCGCGGGTAATGCGGGAAATATCCAGCAGATCGTCGAGCAAACGGCTCATCTGGACCACCTGCCGGCCGATCACTTCACGCGTCCATTTCAGCTCGGGGTCGGTCAGCCCCAATTGGCGCAACACCTGCACGGCATTCCGGATCGGCGCCAGCGGATTCCGTAGTTCATGGGCCAGCATGGCGACGAACTCGTCCTTCAAGCGGTCGGCCTCGCGCAAGGCCTGTTCCGCCTTTCGGTGATCGGTCACGTCGATTGCCATGGAGGCAAGGAATGGCCTTCGATCGGGCAAACGCATGGGAGCCGACCCATAAAACAGCCAGCGCCGCGGCTCGCCTTTCTTGGTCCACACCGTAATCTCCTCGGGCTCCGCAATCGAGCCTTCGGTAAACCGCCGCTGTGTTTCCGCCAGAATGCTGTCCACCGCTTCCTCGGGAATCCGTCGCCCCTTCAGAAACCAGGCTCGCGCATCGGGAATGTCCTCATGGGTCCACCCCGTCAATTCGGTGACCGCACAACTGATTTCGAGGATCTGGCCGTCCATGGCGTGGACGAAAATCGGGATCGGCGCCTGTTCGACCACCCGGCGGAAACGCTCTTCGCTCTCGCGAAGAGCTTCTTCGGCCTGCATGCGTTCGGTTATATCGCGCACGATACCCAGTATTGCCGGACGCCGATTGAAATGTATGCGGCGCGCGCAAAGTTCGACGCAGATGCGTCGTCCGTCCCGGTGCAGGAACGCCGCCTCGCGACGCCAGGGAGACTCAAGTCCCTCGGAGCCGCTCTGTATGAATAGTTCGCTCCACGATTCGAAATCTTCGGACGCGATCACCGATCGAAACGACAAGCCGATACAGTCCTCGCCCGTATAACCCAGCAAGGCCGACAACGCGGGATTCGCGAAGACGAAACGGCCGTCGTGAGCCACGAATACGCCGTCATCGAGAGAATCGAGCAGCGTCTTGTATTTCGCCTCGCTTTCCGATAGCGCCTGGGCGGCCTCCCGGCGCACGTTTCTGAGCTCGATATGGGTCGCTACACAGGCCAGTAGCTGGCGCGCGGAGAGGGGCTTGATCAGATAATCGTCCACGCCGGCGTTCAATTCTTCGCTACAGGTTTTTTCCTCCGAGCGCGCCGCGGTCAGAATCACCGGGATGTGGTGAATCTTGGCGTTGCCCTTCAATGCGTGCAAAAGCACGGGACCGTCACGCTGCAGGGTCCTGAGGTCGGCCAACACCAGGTCGGGAGGATCACTCAGAACGGCATCAAGCGCTGCCGTGCCGTTGGTTACGACCAGGACCTCGTAGCGATCGTCCAAGAATCGCTGGAAATAACTGCGCATCTCGGCGCTGCCCTCGACGATGAGCAGACGGGCATGCCGCTTGTGCCGTCCGCCCCTCCGGACAACTGTGGGCACCGAAACGCTGTCCGTGCTTTGCTGGCGAAAACTAGACTTCGGGACTATGGCAGCAGCGCTATTGTTGGATAAGCGCCGCGAAGTGCTGAATGAATCGCGGGCGGGCGGGGTAGGATTGTTCTTACGAAACACCCGGAGGTGGTCGCTGAAGCCCTTGCCCGCAGCGGCCGATCTTCCTGCGGCAATTTGGTCATCCTTCTCCATGCTGGTCATCCTGTCGTGTTTATGAGCTGGCGAACCATACTCGAAACCATAAATTCTACCCGAAACGGTGTCCATTCCAAGGGTTCCGAGCATGCATAATCCTCTTATTCGATTGCTTTTACCGCAATTCGGCTGAGCGAATCAAGCCTCCCCAAAAATCGAGCCGCTTGTTAGCCATCCTCGGCGATATCCTCCTTCAACACGTCGAATTCATCGAACGCGATATTCAGACTAAGTGCCAAGTTGAGAATGCTGGCAAGGGTGGTGCTGGCAAAGATGCACAGCATGATGGCAATCTGATATTTCACCGCCAGCCACGGTTCGCTGCCGCCCAGGATCTGGCCGGTCATCATGCCGGGCAGCGATACCAGCCCCAAGGTCGCCATGCTGGCCAGGGTCGGGTTGATCGCCGCTTTGACGGCTTCGCGAAAATAGGGCCGTACCGCCTCCCAGCGGGTGGCGCCGAGCAGCAGATAAGTCTGGTACTCGTTTTCGTTTTTCTTGAGTGCGGTATAGAAGCGCTCCAGTCCGATGACATTTCCCTGCAGGCAATTGCCGAGAATCATGCCTGCGAGGGGAACCAGATAGCGCGCGTCGTAATAGAGCGGCGGCCGTATCACCAAAAACAACAAATACGCCGTGGAAAACAGGACGCTGGCGGTCACCGCCGCGAAAGTGGCGGCGAAGAAGTAACGCCGCTTCAAGCCGGCGCGCTTCAGAATCGACCAATCGGCTACTACCAGCATCACCAGAACCCAAAGGCCGTTCAGCCAGGGATTATTGAGCGTGAACAATGTCTTCAGATAAACGCCCACCAAGGCCAATTGAATGCTCATGCGGAGGATGCCGGTCGCGATCGCCCCGCTCAAGCCCAGTCCGATCAGTCCGAGCAGCAGCCACGGCAACAGCACGACGCCGTAAAGCACCGTCATTTGCGGCAGGGCGATATCAAGCGTTTCCATCGCGACGCGTACGGATCAGGCGCCCGCCGTCCAGTTCCAAAACCACATCGCAGCGCGCGTCCCAGTCGGGATCATGGGCCACGGAGAGCACGGTGAAACCGGGATCGCCGAATACGTCCAGCACCGTCCGCTTGCTTTCGGCATCCAGGGCGCTGGTCACCTCGTCCAGGAGATAGAGATTTTTCCCCAGCAACAAGGCACGCGCGATGGCGATGCGCTGCTTTTCGCCGCCTGAAACGCGGCGGCATTCCTGCTCCAGAATATCCGGGGACAGGTGAAGACGCGCCAGCGCATCGATCAACCGACGCTCGGACGGTTTATTTTCCCGATGCGTCTCGAATTGAAACGGCAACATCAAGGCTTCGCGTACCGTTTCGGCGCCGAGGATCGGCTCTTGCCCGATATAGGCTGCGCGGCGCCGGATGTTTCGCACGGCCGACGGATCGAGCGGCTCGTCGTCGAACAGAATTCTTCCCCCGGCCAGCGGATAAAGTCCCAACAAGGTCTTGAGCACCGTGCTCTTGCCCGAGCCCGATCTGCCGCGAAGCACGGCCTTTTCACCCGCGCCCAGCGTGAAGCTGAGATCGGTCAGGATCGGCTTGCCGCGTACCGATACCGAGACCCGGTCGAAGCGGATCAGCGTTGCGTTCGCCGTCCGGCCATCGACCGGTTCATGTACCCGGTTACCGGGCGGCATCGCCCACGAACGGATTGGTGCGGCGCTCGTCGCCGAAGGTGGACGCGGGACCGTGGCCCGGAATGAAAACGATATCGTCGCCCAAGGGAAAAAGCCGCTCGCGGATGGACCGCACCAGCGTGCCGTAATCGCCCCCGGGAAAGTCTGTCCGGCCGATGGAGCCTTTGAACAGCACATCCCCGACAATGGCGAGACGTTCGCCGGAGTGGAAAAAGACCACGTGGCCGGGCGTGTGACCGGGGCAATGTATCACTTTGAGGGTTTGATGCCCGAACTCCACCGTATCGCCGTCCTCCAGCCAGCGGTCAGGGGTGAAGGTGGCTGCCGGCGGAAAACCGAACATCTCGCATTGCTTCGGCAAGAGGTCGATCCAGAACCGGTCTTCCTTCTGCGGGCCTTCGATCGGAATTCCGAGCTGCCCGGCCAAAGCCGCCGTGCCGCCCACATGGTCCACATGGGCGTGAGTGAGCAAAATCTTGACCAGCGTCACGCCGGCATCTTCGACCGTCTTGAGGATTCGATCGAGATCGCCGCCCGGATCGACCACGGCGCCTTCCATGGTTTCCTCGCACCAGAGGAGCGAGCAGTTTTGCTGAAATGCCGTGACGGGGATGACAGTTGCTTTCATGTCGAAGTCGGGAATTTGAGTTCAAGGGAAGATGATACCGGAAGAAAGCAAACGTACGGGCCTGTCATCAGGCGAGAACGGTCGCCGTCCTTCGCCCAGGTTCAGAGTCGTAGGTCGGCGATCCTTTGCCGACGTGCCGGATTTGCCGGGAAAGGGTCGCCGATCTCCAAACTTCGGCCGGGTTCGGCCCCCTGTGTCGGCAAAGGATTGCCGACCTACAAGTTGCCGACGAATGCGTAAGGCTATGGCTCGATCTCCATCAATACCTCGTTGGGATTCACCCGGTCGCCTTTCTTGACGTGAATCGCGGCGACCGTGCCGCCGACGGGGGCCTGGATTTCCGCTTCCATCTTCATCGCCTCGGTGACCAGAACGCCCTGCCCTGCGCTCACCTTATCTCCCGGCTGCACCAGGATATCGACGATATTGCCCGGCATCGCGGTCACCACATCGCCCGGTTTGCCCGGCACGGGACGCCCGCTCGGCGTGACGCTCCGCCGGTAGCCGCTCAGCACCTCGAGATCCACTTCCTGCGGCACGCCGTCCAAGGTGATGTAGAACCTCCGGTGGCGCGGATCGTTGAAATTGGCGCCGGTGATGTGGACATCGTATGCCTCGCCGTGAACGAACACCTTGAACTCGGTGGGCACGTCGCCGCGCTCCGCCGGCTGGGACGGCGCCTCCGGCGGAGCCAAAGGCTCCGGCTGGAGCCGGCCTTCGCGCCGCTCCTGAAGGAATTTCCGCCCGACTTCCGGAAACATCGCGTAGATCATCAGATCGGTCTCGCTCTCCGCCAGATCGCCGATTTCCGCGCGCAAGTTGTCCAGTTCCGGCGGCAGAAGGTCCGCGGGGCGGCATTCGACCGGTTGCTCGCGGCCGATGGCGCGGCGCTGGAGATCCGGATCGACCGGCGCCGGCGGGCGGCCGTAACCGCCCTGGAGATAGCGTTTGACCTCGTTGGTAATGGACTTGTAGCGCTCGCCGGTGACCACGTTCAGCACCGCCTGAGTGCCGACGATTTGCGAGGTCGGAGTCACCAGGGGCGGATAGCCGAGGTCGCGGCGCACCCGCGGGATTTCGTCGAAAACGTCAAGGATGCGGTCGAGCGCGCCCTGCTCCTCCAACTGCTTGGCGAGGTTCGACATCATCCCGCCCGGCACCTGGTTGATCTGAACGCGGGTATCGACGCCGGTGAATTCGCTCTCGAACCGGCGGTATTTTTTTCGGATCTCGGCGAAATAGGCGGCGATGTCCTGCAACAGTTCCAGATCCAGGCCGGTGTCGTGGCGGGTGCCGCGCAAGGCGACCACCATACTCTCTGTCGGAGGATGGCTGGTGCCGCCGGCGAAGGACGAAATGGCCGTGTCGATGTGGGTGCAGCCGTGCTCAACCGCCTTGAGTTCGCACATTTCGGCCAGCCCTGAGGTGGCGTGGGAATGGAGATGCAGCGGCACGCTCAGGCTGGCCGAGAGCGCCGAAACCAGCTCCGCCGTGGCCATGGGCGTCAGGAGTCCCGCCATGTCCTTGATGGCGATGCTGTCGGCGCCCATCCGGACCAGGGCCTGGGCCTGCTCCACGTAAAGGTCGACGGTGTGGACCGGGCTCAGGGTATAACAGATGGCGGCCTGGGCGTGCTTGCCCGCCTCCTTCACCGCCCGGATGGCGGTCTCCAGATTGCGGAGGTCGTTGAGCGCGTCGAAGATGCGGAATACGTCGATGCCTTCCTTCGCCGCAAGCCGGACGAACTCCCGCACCACGTCGTCGGAATAATGCCGGTAGCCCAAAAGATTCTGACCGCGCAGCAGCATCTGCAAGCGGGTATGGGGCAAGGCGCGGCGGAGCTTCTTCAGCCGTTCCCACGGATCTTCCTTCAAAAACCGCATGCAGGCGTCGAAGGTGGCGCCGCCCCAGACTTCCAGCGACCAATAGCCGACCCGGTCCAGCTTGTCGCAGATGGGCAGCATGTCCTCGGTGCGAAGGCGCGTCGCGATCAAGGACTGATGGGCGTCGCGCAATACGGTGTCGGTGATGTAGACCTTGCTCATGATGGTTTCAAAGCCCCACGTGGGCGGCGATGGCGGCCGCGACGGCCAAAGCCGCGTCGTCGTGGCTGCGTTTCAGTGAATAATTCAGGAGTTCGGGATGATCCTGCAGAAATCCGGTGTCGAAGCGCCCGGCGATGAAATCGGGATGATCGAGGATTTCCCGGTAGAACGGCATCGTAGTCCTCACCCCGCTGATGGCCATATCGCCGAGCACCCGACGGCCGCGGGCGAGCAATTCGGTCCAGGTGCGGCCGCGCACGATGACCTTGGCGCACAGCGAATCGTAATAGGGCGGAATCTCGTAGCCGGTATAAATGGCGGTGTCGATGCGGACGCCGGGACCGCCGGGCGCGTAATAACGCGTGATGCGGCCGTAGCTCGGCAGAAAATCGTTTTTCGGGTCTTCGGCGTTGACTCGGAATTGCATGGCATAGCCGGCGACCTTCACGTCTTCCTGGCGGAAAGGCAAAGGTTCGCCGCTGGCGATGCGGATTTGCTTCTGCACGATATCGAAACCGGTGATTTCCTCGGTAATGGTGTGCTCCACCTGCACTCGCGTGTTCATCTCCATGAAATAAAATTCGCCCTGCTCTGTGAGCAAAAATTCCACCGTCCCGGCGTTCCGGTAATTCGCCGCGCGGGCGGCGTTCACCCCGAGCTGGCCCACGCACTCGCGCTGTTCCGGCGTGAGCTGGGGCGAGGGCGCTATTTCGATGAGCTTCTGATTGCGGCGCTGAATCGAGCAGTCGCGCTCGTACAGATGGACCACGTTGCCGTGGTGATCGCCCAGCACCTGCACCTCGATATGGCGGGGCCGCTCGATGCACTTTTCCAGAAACACTTCGGCGTTGCCGAACGCCTTGGTGGCCTCGGAAATGACCCTTTCGTAATTCTGGCGGAGCTCTTGGGGCGTATCGCAGCGCCGGATGCCGCGCCCGCCGCCGCCCGAAGTCGCCTTGAGCATGACCGGATAACCGATGCGTTCGGCTTCCTTCAGCGCCCGATCGAGACTGTCGACGTTGCCCTCGCTGCCCGGCGTTACCGGCACGCCGGCGCGGATCATGGTCTCGCGGGCCACGGTTTTGTCGCCCATGCGCCGGATGGTGTCGGCGTCCGGACCGATGAAAACAATGCCGCGCGCCGCGCAGGCGGCGGCCAGTTCCGGGTTTTCCGACAGAAAGCCGTAGCCCGGATGCACGGCGTCGCAGCCGGTTTCCACGGCCAGGTTGACGATGCGGTGGGGATTCAGATAGCCGGCCAGTTCTTCCGAACCGATGCAGTAGGCTTCGTCCGCTTTTTTCACGTGGAGCGCGAAACGGTCGGCCTCGGAAAAAATGGCCACCGAGCGAATATCCATTTCGGCGCAGGCGCGAATGATGCGCACCGCGATTTCGCCGCGGTTGGCGATGAGAATTTTCCGAATCATGTGGTTTCTCGTAGATCGGAACCGATTTATCCGAATGGAGAAATCCTATTCTACAGAAACCGAATGCCAAGACTAGTTGGACAATGCCTTGTTTTTATTATGGAAATCATAAGAATTTCGAATGCACGAGCAGCGAAGAAGATTTCCGAGGCTCGTTCGAGCGGCCGGAAAACCATCGCCCCTAACCGCAGGCCGACCACCGCCGTCGATTCAGCCAACATTCCTTGAGTGCCATCCAGCGGTATCGGGAGAGAATCGGCCGGCATCATTTGCATGGTCGGTTGCCGCCGCCGGGATCGCCCATGAGCAGATACAGCACCCGGTCGTCGCCGCGGCGGCCCGCGCTGTAGTCCGCCAGAGCGGTCTCCAGTTCCCCGTTGGGTCCCGCCGAAACGAGCCGTGCATTGCCCGGCAGCCACATATCATCGCTATCGCCGCAGACGCCGTTGCGGTTCAGATCGTCGCAGGGAATCTGGAGCAGGATCGGATTTCTGCAATAGCGCTCGGCGTCCGAATTCGTGCATTCGGGCGCATGGCGTCCGAATCTGTCGAGAACGCCCGTGTCGCCGTTGGCCAAACCGTTGATGAAACGGCCGCTGTTGCAGCTCGCGTCGGAAAAGCTGCAATGGGCCTTGCGGACGTCGATCCGCACGCCATCCGTCAGGTACGGGCCGCGCCAGCCGCGCCCGCTCGCAGGATCGAAGGTCCGAAGATGCGGCGGCAATGACGCCGGGTCGAACAGGTCGCGGATCGAGCGCGGGATCTCGCCGACGTCGGCACGGTATCCCCCAAGGCCGGCCCGTCCGCCCAGAATCGCCGTGCGGATGGCGCCCAGGCTGGCGTCGGTGACAGCGCATTCGGCCGCGAAATCGTCGCCGCGCACGAGCGACATCACCACGCCTATCGATACCGAGACGATGACCAGTACGGCCGCGCGCTCGGCCAGAGTCATCCGGCGGCGCGCCTTGAAAAAGCGGTGTAGCGGTTGGTTCGACGCGATCATGTGCGGTTTACTTAGTTGGTCGGATCAGCACCGGCAAGACTTTGATAACAGAAAGCGTGCCATTGGTTTAAACGATTGATTTGCCGCACTCGGTTTGATGAGCACGGCGAGTCCGGTTCGTGCGCCCTGGACAAAACGCCCGGTGGCACACGGGAAATAGCACAGAGCACCGGGGCGACTGGCGCACATCTCGCGCGCAGGGTACGAAAGTAGATCGGAAATCGCTTTCAAACGCAAACGGCTGCCGCTGTCGCAACGCTTCCGGGTACTACGGTTTCGTCGGCAAATGATACCAATCTGCGACAGCTGACTCGCGCCTATATTTTTTCGGCGCAGGAACCCGCCATGAAGGCTGCTTTCCAACCCATGCAGAACACCCCTGCTGCGACAAACGCTTCAGCGCTTCGTCAACGCTCTGGCGAATCGCCGACCGACCGCGGTATTTGCCACATCCGCCCCCGTGCCGGCCGCAAGATTTGGTTCTGGGCTGCATCGCCTTAGCCGTAACTCGTGGCGGAAATTCAAGCATCTACCAAATCTTGCCTTCCTTAAGTCGCCAAGAGTGAGCGATATCCCTCACAAAAGCGAGGCATTTACCACACACTACAGCGCCAAAATTGGGGAAATAATCCTTAAACATTTGATAATACGATAATGTTTTAATGTGGTGCAGTCTTTGCCATAACGCTCCGCGTCGGCGCCCGCCGTCCGATTCTCTTGTGTGTACTTAGATGAGGTTATGCGTGAAAAAGACTGTGTTTAACGAACGATTGACGAAGGCGCTGACCGGCGCCCTGTCATTTTCCTGCGCGATCTCGGCATTCGCCGCCGACAAGACGGAAAGCCAAAGCGGCGATGCCGTGCGACTCGAAAAAATTCTCGTGACCGAATCGTGGACACCGAATTTCAAGTCGCTGAACACCAGCGAACTGACCGGCAAGACCATAGCCAGGAAGCAGTCTTACACCAGCGATACCGCTGCGCTTTTCGACGACGTGCCGGGATTCAGCCGCTATGGTTCGGGCGGATTATCCAGTCTCCCGGTGATTCACGGCCTCAACGACGACCGGGTCAAGGTACAGATCAACGGCATGTCAATCACCTCCGCCTGTGCCAACCACATGAATCCGCCCCTGTCCTATATCGATTTGCGCAACGTGGAACAGGCGACGGTCGTGGCGGGCATCACGCCGGTCAGTCTCGGCGGCGACAGCCTCGGCGGAACCATCATCCTCGATTCCATCACTCCCCGTTTCGCCACGGCCGAGGAAGGGGCGATATTCGGGGGCAGTATTTCCTCGTTCTATCGCACCAACGGCGAAGCCTTCGGCGGCAGCGTGACGCTCAACGCGGCGGGCGAGCACATGGCCTTGTCCTATACCGGTTCCCACACCGAGAGCGACAACTACAAGGCGGGCGGCGGCTTCGAGGTCAAATCCAGCCAGTACGAGGCCCAGAACCACTCGATGACCCTGGCGCTCGGCAACGACGATCATCTGCTCGTCGTCAACGCCGGGCAGCAGAACATTCCGCGCCAGGGCTTTCCCAATGCCCGCATGGACATGGTCGACAACGACAGCACCTTCGGCAATGTCCGGTACAAGGGGAAATTCGGCTGGGGCGATCTGGAAACCCGGTTTTACTACGAGCACACCGAGCACGAGATGAACTTCCTGGAGGACAAACGACCCGGCGACATGCCCATGAAGACGAAAGGCAACAATCTCGGCTACCAGATCAAGGCGGAAATACCGCTATCGGATCGGGATACCCTGCGCATCGGCAACGAATATCATCGCAACGAACTGGACGACTGGTGGCCGCCGGTCGCCGGCAGCATGATGATGGAACCCGACATCTTCTGGAACGTCCGCAACGGCGAACGCGACCGCATCGGCACATTTGCCGAATGGGACGCCCGCTGGAGCGAGGAATGGAGTTCGCTGCTCGGACTGCGCCACGATCACGTGAGCATGAATGCCGACACCGTGCAGCCTTACTCCTCGACGTCGATGATGCAGCGCGCCGACCAGCGGGCGGCCGGCACCTTCAACGCCAGAAGCCGCGACCGTACCGACGACAACTTCGACGTGACCGCCCTGGTGCGCTACACGCCGAACGACACCAGCCATTTCGAAGCGGGCTACGCGCGCAAGAATCGCTCCCCTAACCTTTATGAACGTTATGCCTGGGGTTTGGGCAGCATGGCCATGTACATGAACGGCTGGTTCGGCGACGGCAACGGCTATGTCGGCGACCCGGATCTGGAGCCGGAAGTAGCGCATACCATAAGCGCCACGTTCGGTTGGCACGACGCGCAGCAACAGGAATGGGACGTCAGGATCACGCCTTATTACACCTATGTCGAAGATTACATCGACGTGGACCGCTGTCCGGTGACCGCCGGCACGCCGTGCACGGCGGCCAATCTGGCGGCGACCGACGGCTTCGTGTTCCTCAAGTTCGCCAACCATGACGCTCAACTCTACGGCGTCGATTTCTCCGGCAAGGCGCTCCTGGGCGACACTCGCTTCGGACGGTTCACCGGCAGCGGGGTGCTGGGCTATGTCCGCGGCGAAAATTTGGACACCGGCGACAACCTCTATCACATGATGCCGGTCAACGGCAAACTGACCGTCGACCACCAATGGGGCGGCTGGAACAACGCCGTCGAACTCCAATTGGTGGCGTCCAAAACCGATGTGGCGGACGTCAGGAACGAACTCAAGACGGGCGGCTACGCTTTGGTCAACCTGCGCACCGGCTACGAATGGAAGCATGTCCGCATCGACGCCGGCCTCGACAACCTGCTCGACAAGAACTACGACTTGCCTCTGGGCGGCGCCTATCTCGGTGCGCGCCCGTTTGTCTATGGCACCGCCCTGCCCGGCATGGGGCGCTCGGCTTACGTGGGGGTGACCCTGACGTTCTGACGAGCGCGTCCCGGAGCGGCTTCCAAGGCCGGCGGAATTTCGTGCGATGCCTTGAGCGTTTTTCACCACAGTATAGCGGGGTGAAACGGGAACTCGGCACGCACACCCCCGGAATGCAGGCCAAAATAAGCTGGTAGGTCGGCCATCCTTTGCCGACAATGATGTCGGGAAGGGATTCCCGACCTACTGGGCGGCGCTACGCCAGACCGAACAATGTCCTAAAACGAAATTCTGACGCCGGCCTCGACGATATGACTGGACACGGCCTGCTGGCCTAACCGGGTTTCATAGCGCAGAAAAGCGGCGTTGCCGCCGGGCAAGGTGGCGGCCAATGATCCGCCCAGATTGAAATAATCGCGGTCCGGAGCCGAGTTGGAGATGGAGAAGCTGCCGGTGCCGGCGGCCGCGTCCGCGAAACGGACGCGGAGGTCGCGCGAACCATTCTGGTACTGGTGTTCCCACTCGAAGCGAATCGACGGCGTCAGCACCGCCCAAGGCAGGCTGAACGACCGGCCTATCTGCGCGCCCAGATCCGTGGTCAGGGAATGATCGTCCTGGCTGCCGAAGGCCAGGCCCAGGCCGCCGCCGCCTTTTTCCTGGTAGGCGTCAATCTGGAGCTTGGCATACTCCATGCGGAGGTACGGGTTCAGGTTCCATTCGCTGATCGCGAAATCCTTGCCGAAACTGACGGCGAAGCCGTACTGATTGCCTTCCGGATTGCTGCGCGCCCGCGACGAAAATCCGGTATAGCGGATATTGCGCTTCATGTCGTAATCGTGGCGGGTGAAATTTCCTATCCAATCCACGTAGAAATCCGCCGGCAGGTAATAACTGCCGTAGAAGGAGCCGTGGTAGGAATCGGTGTCCATCGCGCCGGAATCCTGGCTGAAGACGGCGGAGGTGCCGTCGTAGCCGAACGCGAGGCCCAGGATCAGCTGATCGGTCAGCCGGTAATCGGCACCCAGGGTAAGGCCGCCGGTCGTGAACCGGTAGCCCCGCTCCTCGCCGGTAGAGTCCCTGTCGCCGCCGTTGAACCGGCCTTGCACGAAAAACCCGAAGGGACTGTCCCGCAACGGATCGTCCGGTCCGTCGCCCGCCGCACCGCCCGATTCCTTCCCGAGCGCACGCGCGAGCTGGGCGTAAGAAATGTTTCGGCCGTCGATATTCATGGCCAGGTCGAGACCGCCGCCGCCGTGCCGCAGTATGGTCAAGCGCTGCTTCAGGTTGGCCATGCGCCCGGTGCCTATGCGCAGCGGCATGCTGGTTTGGGAAGCCACCTGCTCGGGGGTGATCTGGCTCAAGGCTGCGATCTTCTCGGCGTCGGTCAATCCGGAGCCCAACAGATCCGAACAGCGCAGTGCCAGTTCGCCGGTGGCTCCGTCACAGGCCCCTACCAGGGCATTGGCCACGGAGCGCTGGTTTTCGGTGAGTCCGGGAAGCTCGCTGAGCGGCGTTGGCGTCGGTGCCGGAGTGGGCGTGGTTGGCACAGGCGTGATGGTGATGGTGACGGAACTGGTCGGAAACTGAGCTGCGGCGCAGGGGCCTTCCGACGAACTGTCGTTACAAGTCAAGCTGAGTGTGAATGTCCGCTCGGAAGCCAGACTCGGGTTGTTCACGATGGGAATCGTGATGGTCTGGGTTTGCGTCAACGGTCCTTGTTCGCGATCGAAGCTCGTCTGCCCGCTCACCCCGGTATAGTCCGCCGGAGCCGTCGCGGTACCGTCGATCGTTATCCAGGTTACATCAAGAGTACCGAATACGTCAGTCTCACTCGGACCTCGCGAATAGGTGAGCGTGATGTCCACCGACCCGGCGTCCGCGCGCACCGAAGGCGCCGTTGGACTGACCGTGACGGTATCGGCCAGTGCCAGGTGTTGGTATCCGCCCAGGGCAATCGCGAGCGCCGCCATCGACCATCGTAAAGGGGTGATGAAAAAAAGAAGGAACCGTGTAAAACATGATTCTTCCCCACGGGAGCCCCCACCCCGATATTCGCCTGCGGACAGGCCATGGATAACCCTATTCATGAGATGCACCTGGTGATGAGTTCGAACAATCGATTTGCCCGAATTATTTATTGTTCGTAATCCGCCGCCCCCGGAAGCCCACTTCGGGCATGCAGATAATACCGCAACGGATCGGCGTGGGCGCACATGAGTGTGCTTCAGCGTCCCCTGCGCTTTACTCAGGCCTCTGCGCCCCCCTGGGCGATCGCGTCCGATTCCTGCGAGGCGTCCAGCTTGTAGCCGTAACCCCGAACCGTCTTGAGAAGCTTATGGTCGTAATTCTCATCGATCTTGCGCCGCAACTGGCGGACGTACACGTCGACCACATTGGTCATGGGATCGGCGCTATAACCCCAAACCTGCTCCAGAATCCGCGTTCGGCTCAAAACCTTACCGGGAGCCTTCATGAAACTCTCGAGCAGCGCGAACTCCTTGGGCGTCAGATCGATCACCTGATTGCCGCGCCGAACCTCATGGGTCTCCTGGTTCAGCACCAGATCGGCGATGCGGAGTTCCCTGGCCTCGCTCTTGATCCCTACTCCGCGCCGCCGCATCAGCGCTTCGATGCGTGCGAGCAATTCTTCGAACGAGAAGGGCTTGGTCATATAGTCGTCCGCTCCGGAGCGGAGGCCGGTCACCTTGTCCTGCACCGTATCCATGGCCGTCAGCATGAGTATGGGCGTGTCGACGTGATCGGCGCGCAGGCGCTCGCACACTTCGAGACCGGTAAGATCGGGCAGCTTTCGATCCAGGATGATCAACCGATAGGCCGCCGTGTTTCCCAGCGCGATGCCGTCCCGTCCGGTACGGGCGACATCCACCGCATACCCCTCGGCCTTCAACCCTCGTCTGACGAATTCGACGATACGCTCGTCGTCTTCCACCAGCAGAATATCCAAGGTCTTGTTACCTCTCCCAAAAAAAGCGTTTTATTAGACATTTTGCGCATTCCGTTGGAGCAGGCTCTAGCCCGCGATCCCGAACGGCTGCCCATCGCGGGCTAGGTAGGATGGGCAAAGCGTAGCGTGCCCATCGAAACGTCTTCGTCGGCAAAGGATTGCCGACCTACTAGCCTCGGGCGCTACATCGCGACGAAATCAGCTCTAAAGCCCGTTCCCACAAAACGCCGGCCTTCGAGCTATGCGGCCGATTCTCGGACGTAGTCGAAATCGTCGGCGCTCGCATCGACAGCGCTGTCTTTCAAATCAACTTGCGGCAATGTTACTGCAAATGTCGTTCCCGCTTCTTCGCTGCTGTCCGCCGAAATCTCCCCGCCATGCGCGGCCACGATGGCTTTTGCGACCGGAAGCCCGAGGCCGGTGCCGTCGTCGCTGGAACGGCGGGCATTCGTGCTGCGGTAGTAACGGTCGAAGATCATCTTGAGGTCCTGGGCGGGAATGCCTATACCGTGATCGGTGACGCGCAAGAGCGCTTCCGTTCCGCCGCCCTCCAGATCGATGATGATCCGGCCGCCGGCATGCGAATATCGGCAGGCATTGTCCCCGAGAACGAAAATGATCTGTCGAAGCCGCTGTTTGTCGCCGCGGACCCACACCGGCGTATCCGTTACGTTCAGCGTCACCTCGATCGATTTCTCCTGCGCCAGCACACGTATATCCTCGGCCGCATTGACGACCAGTTCGACGAGATCGAGGGTTTCCCACTCGAACTGTAGGTTCGCGGTTTCGGCCCTGGCGAGGAACAACAGATCGTTGACCAGCTTACCCAATTGCAGCGACAGTTCGAGAATGCGCTGCAAGGATTCCTTGTACTCCTCGGCATCCTTGTTCCTCCCCCGAAGCGTCACTTCGGCCTCGCCGCGGATCACCGTAATCGGGGTGCGCAGTTCGTGACTGATATCGGCGAAGAACTGCCTCCGCGCATGATCCATGCGTTGCAGCTCGCCGTTGAGGTGGTTCAGCTCGAGCGTCCGCTCCGCCACCTTTTGTTCCAGCACAGTGCGCGCCTCGCCGAGCTTCCGCTGCTGGACTTCCAGCTCTTGCGCCATTTGATTGAAGTGCTTGGCGAGATAACCGAATTCGTCCCGGCTATCGATGGGAATGCGATAAGGGAGATTGCCGGCCGCGATTTCGTCGGTGCCTCGCATCAGGGCCTCGATCGGCCTTCGGATGCTTCTGAAAAGCATGGCGCCCGCGGCGATGCTGAAAACCACCGAGACGATGGCCGTGCTGATGGAAATCCAGCTGGAAAGCCCGATCAGCCCCATCAATCGCTCTCTCGCCACCAGGGCCCGCTCACGCTCGCGATTGATCGCATCATCGATCAGCGGGTCGAATTTGCGGTCGATGTCTTCCTCCAGAACTTCCGACAGCAGCAATAACGCCGCTTCGCGCCGACCCTCCTGCCGCAGGCGGTCGACCTGGTCGAACCGATTCATGCCGGCTTCGAGCGAGGCGCTCAGACGGGCGATGCTGTCCAGTTCGCTCTGACGGGTCTGCCAGACCTCGATATCGCTGGCGGCGTCCAGGTCGGTTGCCGCGGCTTTCCGCAGGCGTTCTACCGCATCGTGCAGACGCTGGCGGGACATCTCGACATCAGCCGCCGTGCCTTGCTGATCGACCAGGAGCAGATCCATGCGTTGCTTAAAATAGCGATAAGCTTCCCGGTAGAGCTGCTGATAGCGGTCGAACGCCTCGTAAGCCGACTGGCTGCGGGACGAATACAGGGCGATTTTGTGAGACCCCCAGTACAGCGTAAAGCCGAGCACGAAGACAAAACACAGAGAGATGGCGACAACCATCGCCAATCTGATACGCAACATGAGCTATCCCACCGAAGGATGAGGCCGATCGAATCCGGATTTCGTTTCGCCCGTTTTCATCAGCCAATAAGCGACAACAGCCGTTTTATTTGTCGGGGGATAGTAATACGAAAAGCGCCGAATGCCGAATTCGGGCGCATTTGTCGGAAAAGAATTGCCGACCAGCGAATGGATTCCTTTCCACAATACAAGTGCAGAATTCCGCCTCGTGTTCGAGGCTTATTCCTGTGGCAGTTCCTTGAATTTGTCGAGGGGCTTGTAATCCGGGGTCGCCACCAGCCCGGAGCTGGTGGCCGATGATGCTGTCCTTCACAGCCTCGAGATTGCCGCCGGCGACACCGGAATTCCGGGCCAGGTCGCGCAAACGAGGGTGAGGAGATCGAATTCCGGCAGGAGGTCCGCGTCGGCGGAACCGGGCGAGGGAATCCAGTAGGCCAGCCGGGCGTCGGCGCCGTGGGCGCTGTCCGCCATTTCGACCGATGGCCCGACCACCTTGTCGATCAGCGCCAGCAGCCGGCTCACAGCACCACCTGGAAGGGCTTTCGCGTGGGCTAGCCGGCATTGCACCGAAACGGCATATGGAGCCTACATATAGCGACAGCAGCAATAGGATGGGCTGAGCTTGCGAAGCCCATCGAGCGCGAACGATGCCTGTCCTGAGCGAGTCGAAGGGCGCTTCCCGATGGTCAGCGCATCCTATGGACCTGCGCCCTGCCGGGGTCGTTCAGTGAAACGAAAAGAGCCGAAGCCGAACAATAAACCTTGACCCGGCAACCTGATTGACAATTCGCTCGACCCAGCGATATCGTCTTTTTGAAGAAAAACGACGTTTCAAGTTTCTATTCGCCTCTACTGACGGGATGCCGCGGCGATATACTGCGGCCAACCGGCACCCCATGCCTGGGGCGATAGCTGTTCTAAGTCTCGCGGGCTTCCGCACTCCCAAGGAAGGGAAAACCATGAAAATACTGTCTCCGACTGGCACGATGGCGCTCATCCTCCTTTGCGCAACCGTTATGAGTGCCGTAGTAACTCCCGCCAGAGCGCAACCACTGGCAGGTAAGGATACATGTGGCGCCGATGTAAATACCCCTCCGTCCACCATCGACCTTGCAACTCAAGGTCACCGAATACGTAATGCCATCCTTTGCCTTATTAATGCCGAACGCACCAGCCGCGGGCTGGCGGCGTTGTCCGCGAACTCAAAATTGGCGAGCGCCGCCGATGGACACGTGCAACGGGCCGTGACCCTGAAATGGTGGGGTGAGAGCGATCCGCACGTCGACCCGCAGGTTGACGTCGTACCGGGGACCAATCCTCCAATTCCACTGGGACGCAACGAAGCGATCGCGGCACGCATAAACCGCGCGGGATACTGTCCGGAAGGCGCTACCTTCGTGAGCGAGATCGCCAAAGATGGCGCGGGCACCAACGTGACCGAATGTCCGCCTGGCGCCTGCTCGACGCCACTCTTTGCCGTCCACTGGTGGATGAATATAAGCACGGCCGGTCACAGGGAGGCAATTCTAAATCCGGCGATCAAGGAGATTGGCGTCGGCGCCCGTGGGGACGTGGCGAATAAGGATCCGGCGCAGAACGCGCAGAGTGAAAAAGGGGCCTATGTCGTGAATTTCGGAGCGTGTCCCTACATAGTGCAGCCTCCACCTCCACCCCCGCCTGACGGGCAAACGAGAGTTGAAGTTACCTTTACAAAAATGCACGTCAATGACTGCCCGGAAGCTGGCATATGCGATTGGAAACTTACCTGTCGACTTGGTAACCAGCAGGAAACAGAATTCTTTACCATGGTGGAGATCAATACCGGTAAAGATAGAGACATTAAACGCATGCTAGCTCAGGATGGAGTTCTGCCGGTTTCTGTTACATGTACAGTTAAGGAGCGCGATGGTCCGTTCCTTTTCTTCGATGACCCCGTATGGGAACACGTCGGCACTAGCACTGCTTCTATTCAGGTATCTGGAAAACATGACATTCGGATAAATCAAAATAGCGATGAAGGCGATGTCACGGTGCATTTGGATGTGAAACAGCTCGGCTCGACAGCGGGTGGTTTGACACAGCAACCCTCCCCGCCGCCAGTTCCAATAGGCTGTCATATCCCAGAGGGTAGCGCTCCGACCTGTGGCTATATGAGCATTGTATGCAATGCCCCATTACCCATGGCCGATGAGATGGTTGTTATGGCCGGTAGCGGTTTTACAACAGAGGTGTATCGAGTCGTCTCTGACATTGGCCTCATCAACGCCGAGTATGGGGGCGAAGGAAATGCCGTGCTGGCAGTATGTGCGAAAAACAGCAGAGGGATGAGTTGCGGTGAGGGTTTCTTTGCCACGCTGGGACCTACAATCTGTCCCTATTCGCCGCCACCCCCAACCTGTCCGCACGGACAGTTTATATGCCCTTCCCGCGGCGGAGTCTGCAAACCGATCACCGACTGCCCCCCTCTTTTATAACATTCACAGGGGGTACACACGACGGGCAACGCTTTTCGCTCTTTTCGGTTACACAGGAGCGGAACCGGCTGAGCTCGGACGAAGATCGGCGGCGCGAAAGCACTGGAGGCCTTGAAGAGAAGATTGACCGAGGAAACCGATCCTGACGTCAAGGCGACCATTTCCAAGGCACTTCCCTGAAGCCACAAAACCAGCCATCGAGAGCATAGGGAAAGGGGCCAAGCTCGATTAATGGCAGTGATGCCTAAACTCGGCGCTGGAGAGGGACGCCGCAAAAAACGCGCGTCCCACAGCTTGAGTCGTCAGCCATAACGAGCAAAACGGGTCAGCCCGCGTAGGGCGCATTAGCATTAGCGTAATGCGCCGAATAAATACCTCCTACGGCGGAATACGCGAGTACGCTATTCCGCTCTACAGTCCTTAGGCTGGCCGCCTCGCGCGGCATCCGGTTACTTACATCGTTAGCCATCATTGACTCGTGATCGAACCTGTCCAGTCCTGCGTTTACTGTAAGCGTCCGACGGTTACCGTCGTGACAGCCTCAAGCCGCCAACGGCTGGGTCAGTTCCGTCACCTGATCGGCCAGGTTCCAGGGTAGGAACTCGTCGATTCGATTGACGGGATGCTCGGCGATGCGGGCCAGCACGGTCCGGAGGTACGCCTCCGGATCGAGGCCGTTGAGCTTGGCCGTGCCAATCAGGGTGTAGATCGCCGCCGCTCGCTGGCCGCCGGCGTCGGAGCCGGCGAATAGATAGTTCTTCCGGCCGAGCGCCACCACCCGCAACGCGCGTTCCGCGGCATTGTTGTCGATCTCCAGACGACCGTCATCGCGATAGCGGGTCAGCGCCGGCCAGCGGGTCAGGGCATAGCGGATCGCCTCGGCTAGCGCCGACTTTTTCGAGACCTGTGTCAGCGTGGTGTGCAGCCAGGTCTGAAGCGCCGCGAGGAGCGGACCCGCGCGGGCTTGCCGCGCCGCCGCGCGGGCCTCCGGCGGCTGGCCCCGGATCTCGGCTTCGATCATATAGAGCGCACCGATACGCTGGAGCGCCTCGGCCGCCAAGGGACTCCTGTGGGCCTTGTGGAGCTCGTAGAACTTGCGCCGGACGTGCGCCCAACAGGCGACTTC